>NZ_BAABIK010000015.1:0-144814 GCF_039542725.1 Streptomonospora halophila
CGCAAAGGGGGCGGAGCCGATCGATCGGCTCCGCCCCCTTTGCGCGCTTCCGCGGTCTCCCGGCCGCCGGCTGCGCCGCGCCACCGCGCCCGGCGCTGCCCCGGCGGTCTCAGAGTAGCTCGTCGTTGCCGAGCTCCTCGCGCGCGAGCCGCTTGATGCGGCGGACGATGAGCACCCCGGCGACCAGGACCGGGATCACGGCGAGCCAGAAGGCGATACTCGCCCAGCCGACGCCGATAAGCACCATGACCGCCAATGCGACCACGATGATCGAGGTGAACAGCGAGAAGTCGACGCGGTCCTGCTGGATCAGGACGCCGATCGGCGGTCGCGCCGCACCATGCCGGCCGCTCCCCATGCGCTCTTCCTTTCTTGCGGTGCGGGCACCGCGCGTACTCGTCCCGGAGTGCGGCTCCACGCGGGCGGCTGCGGGCCCGCGTCCCGGCACCCGTTCCCGGGGACACCGGCGCGCCGACGCGCCTGAGCCGCGAGCTGCGCGGCCACTCCGGATCGGGCCAAGCCTACGCTCAGTCACCACGTTCGTGAGGGGACTTCGCGGATCGGCGCCGCGGCACCGTCCGAGCCCCCGTTTCAGGTGAGAGTGAGAACAAACCTAGCGGACGAAACCGTGTTCCTTGGCCAGTCTGCAGACCGCCAGCACGCGCAGTGTCTCCCAGTCGTAGCCGTCGCAGGAGGAGTGCCAGCCCCGTTCGCGGCATCCGTCCATGAACCCGTCGAGGTAGCGGGAGAGGCTGATGCGGGTGATCGGTCCGCTGTCGGCGGCGATGGAATCGCGCACCGCGGCGGCGTGCTGGTCCAGCTCAGCGGTCATCCAGGGCTCCATCGTGTCGCCGAGGGGACCGAGCAGCCCGAACTCGCGGGAGAGCCGGGCCAGGGGGCCTTCGGCATAGAACCCAGGACGCATGGATGGCTACCTCAGCACAGGGGACGGAGCAAGAACGCGACCGACTATATACGAAACGAAGAGCAAATCGTGACGCGCCATTGTAAAGCCCACAAGACGGACGCCCTGGACACAGCCCCGCGCGCCGAGCGGGAACGGTGCCGGCCGCCCCGCCGCAGCGCTCCCGTCAGGTGCTCAGGCCCATCGCCTCCAGCCGGGCGGTGTGGGCCTCGGTGAGGTCGGCGAACATCCGGCTCACCATGGCCAGGTCGGCGGCTTCGGCCGCCTGGGCACGGTCCCCGTCCTCCGCGGCCTCCCGATCGGCGGCGCCGGAGTCCTCGCCCTGCGCGGCCGAGCGCATGCCCGAGGCCAGCAGCGCCGCCAGCTCCGGCCGGCGCGCGGCCACGCTCTGCGCCTGGCTGAGCGCCTCGCCCACGAGCCGGCGCGCCCACAGCGACAGGCGGCCGGCCAGCCTCGGGTCCTCGGCGATGGCGGCACGCACCTGCGCGGCGACGAACTCGGCGCGGCCGGACTCCACAAGGGTGTCGCGGACGATCGCGTGCGTGTTGGGATCGCACAGCTCGGCGACCTTGCTGTAGAAGTCGCCGGCGATGCCGTCGCCGACGTAGGCCTTGACCAGGCTCTCCAGCCAGCTCTGCGGCTCGGTGCGCGCGTGCCAGGCGTCCAGCGGGACGACGAAGGGCTCCATCGCCGCCTCGGGGTCGGCGCCCAGCTCGGCCAGGCGGTCGTGCAGCCGCCGGTAGTTGGCGTGCTCGGCGGCGGCGAGGTCGGCCAGCGCGCCCTTGCTCGCCAGGGTCGGCGCCAGTTCGGCATCGCCGGCCAGGCGGAAGAAGGCCACGAGGCGCGCGTAGGCCAGCAGGCCGAGCAGGTCGCTCGCACCTTCGGCGGCCGCCGGGGCGTCCTGTGCCGCGTCGGACGCGACGGGGTTCTGCTCGCTCACCGCGTCCCGCCCGTCGAGGAGCGGAACGGCCGCTGCACTGCCCTTCGAGCACGCGTGGTCATGGCGGACAGGCTACCGCCCCGGCGCGGCGCCGCGCCCCGGAGCCGCTCGAACGCCCGCCGGCGCACGCGTTCGCGAGGCGCCGGGCGGCGCTCGGGACTTTTCGCCGGCCCCCGCGCGTTGACCAGCACGGAGAAGGCCGCTCGGAAGACCGCTCGCGAGAGTGACGCCGTTCTGCCACTGCGTACGGAAACGCGGCATATCCAGCAGCAGAGCGGCGGGTTAGAATCGGTCGCAGTGGCCGCTAGGAGTCGGCCATCGCGCGGCGCCCTCGCCGCAGCCGTACCGCACCCAGCGGGCGCGGACGCGCTGCTGCAAGGCCGCGCGCGGCGGTCTCCACGCGGTTCCCCGCGCCGCCGCCGCGCGGTGTGCACCGCGGCGAACCATGACAACAACCGTCACCGGCGCCACGAACGCGAAGGTGAACGAGCGAGCGTCAGCGTCGACCGCCCGCAAGTGCCGGGACCGCCGGGACACTGCGGCGGGCTAAGGAGCGTGAACGTGCGGCGGACATGCCCTCACACGCCCACCCGTCAGCACCCGGCGGCCGCTGACGCCCGACGACAGGAGGCGGACGGCCCTGCGACGGTGCCGAACCGTGCCGCCGGGCCGCGCCGGGGACCCGAACCGGTCCCCGAGCCGCGCCGGCCGAGCCCCCCAGCGGGCACGTGCGCGAGGAGCGCCCTGCCCGCCCATCGGGCCACCGTCCGCCACACACCACGGCCACGAACGCAAGAACGGCCCGCCCAGAGGAGGCATGAGCCCTGACAAGCGCAGACACGAACGAAGAACGCCAGACGTTCCGCGGACTCGGAGTCGAACCCGAGATCGCGGACGCACTCGAAGCGGAAGGCATCGTCGAGCCCTTCCCCATCCAGACCCTCGCCCTCCCGCTCGCGCTCGCGAGCTCCGACATCATCGGCCAGGCCCGCACCGGCACCGGCAAGACCTTCGCCTTCGGACTCCCGCTGCTTCAGCGCGTCAAGGAGACGCCGGGTTCGTCCAAGAAGCCGCGCGCCCTGGTGGTGGTGCCGACCCGCGAACTGGCCATACAGGTCGCGGCCGACCTCGGCACCGCCGGCAAGCGCACCGGCGGGAGGATCCTGACCGTCTACGGCGGCCGCGCCTACGAGCCGCAGATCGACGGCCTCAAGGACGGCATCGACATCGTCGTGGGCACTCCGGGGCGCCTGCTCGACCTGGAGAACCAGAAGCACCTGAGCCTTCGGGACGTATCGGCGGTCGTGCTGGACGAGGCCGACAAGATGCTCGACCTCGGGTTCCTGCCCGACATCAAGAAGATCCTCAGTAAGATCCCCGACGAGCGCCAGGTCATGCTGTTCTCGGCCACCATGCCGAGTGAGATCGTCTCCCTGTCGCGCAACTACCTGCGGCGTCCCACCCACGTGCGGGCCGGCGACGACGACGAGCCGGGCCAGGCGCGCATCCTGGACATCTCCCAGCACGTCTTCCGCACCCACCCGATGGACAAGCCCGAGATGCTCGGGCGCCTGCTCCAGGCCGAGAACCGCGGGCTGACGATGGTCTTCTGCCAGACCAAGCGGGCCTGCGACAAGGTCGCCGCCGACTTGAAGGACCGCGGGTTCGCGGCCGCCGCCGTGCACGGCGACCTCGGCCAGAGCCAGCGCGAACGCGCACTGCGGGCCTTCCGCGCCGGCAAGATCGACGTGCTGGTGGCCACCGACGTCGCCGCACGCGGTCTGGACGTCGACGACGTCACCCACGTGGTCAACTACGAGTGCCCCGAGGACGAGAAGACCTACACGCACCGGATCGGCCGCACCGGCCGCGCCGGGCGCTCGGGCACCGCCGTGACCTTCATCAGCTGGCAGGAGGTCGCACGCTGGAAGCTGATCAACACGGCTCTCGACCTGCCGCACACCGACCCGCTCGAGACCTACTCCACCTCGCCGCACTTCTTCGAGGAGATGGGCATCCCGGAGGGCACGAAGGGCCGCCTGGCCGCCGACCGGCGTGAGCGCGCCGGCCTGGAGGCCGAGGAGGTCGAGGACATCGGCGACACCGGGCGGCACCGCACCGAACGCGGCGGCAAGGACGGGCGCGAGGAGCGCGGAAGCAAGGGCGGCGAGCGGCGCGGCCGCTCACGCAACCGGCGGCGCACCCGCAGCTCGGGCGGAGCGCCCGCGAGCGCCTCCGGCGACACCGGCAAGGCCGCCGAAGGCGGTTCCGGCGCCGGTGCCAAGCCCGAGCCCGACGGCGCTTCGGGCGGCGAGTCCCCGGCTCCCCGCCGGCGGCGGCGCCGGCGCACCCGCAGCGGAGTGGAGCAGCCCGGCAACGACCAGGCGCAGTAACCGCCGCACCCGCGTTCCGCGCGGCACAGGAGGCCGGAGCCGCCGACCGGGCGGCGTCCGGCGAAGCACGGCACCGGTCGCGGGCGCAAGGCCGCGACCGGGCACGAGGGAGCGGTCCGCCGACGGGGCCCGCGCCGGTTCCAGCGCGCACCGGCCCCGTCCCCCGGCGCCCCCGTACCGTACGGACAGCGCCCCGCGCGCCTCCGCGCGGCGCAAGCCCGTCCCCGCCGCTCCGGCGCCGCCCGCCCCGGCGGCAGCGTCCCCGAACGGCGCCCCGTCCCGGGTGCCCGCCCCGGTCCCGCACCGCGCCGGGGCTTCCCACCGCTCCCGGATCCCCCCATCGCGACTCCCCTCCCGCGACCGGCCGCCACCCCGCGGCGGCGATTCGCACCACACGCTCGTCAGGCGCGTTCCGTCCGCATCTGCGGTCGCACAGTGGCGCATATAGTGAGCCGACGTGAGTACTCCTCGTTTCCTGGGCCTCCCGCCCGGCGTCCGGAACACCACCGTCCGCACCCCCATGGGCAACGTCGCGGCTTTGCAGGCCACGCCGTCGGCCGGCGGTTGCGAACGGCAGCCGGCGCTGCTCGTCCCCGGCTACACCGGCAGCAAAGAGGACTTCATCGCGCTGCTGCAGACGCTGGCGGCCGCGGGGCGCTCGGTGACGGCGGTCGACCTGCCCGGGCAGTACGAGTCCCCCGGCTTGGTCGACCCCGGGGAGTACACCCGCGTCGGCCTGGGCGCGATCGTCGGCGAGGTCGCGCTGACCCTGGACGACGGCCCCGTCCACCTGCTCGGCCACTCCTTCGGTGGGCTGGTGGCCCGCGAGACCGTCATCTCGGCCGCGGTTCCGCTGCTGTCCTTCACGCTGATGAGCTCCGGCCCCTCGGCGATCGGCGGGGCCCGCGCCGTCGACGCCCGGCGGCTCGCGGACGCCATCGGCCGGGCGCGTACGCGCGAGCGCCTGGAGGAGATCTGGGCCGAGCACCTGGACGCCCCGACCCGCGCGAGCGGCGTCTCCCCCGAGATCCACGCCTTCCTGCGCGAACGCATGGTCGCCAACCACCCCGACGCGCTGGTGCACATGGCCGAGGAACTGCTCAACGCGACCGACCGCACCCCGGAGCTCGCCCGGTCGGCGCTGCCGATGCTGGTGCTCTACGGCGAGAACGACGACGCCTGGCCGCCCGAGGCGCAGTCGGCGATGGCCGGGCACCTGGGCGCCGAGCGGGTGGTCATCCCGGGCGCGGCCCACTCGCCCAACGTCGAGGCGCCCGAGACCACGGCCGAGGCCCTGACGGCGTTCTGGAACCAGGTCGAGTCCAAGGACCGCAGCGGCACCGCGTAGACCGGCGAGCAGGCCACCGGCCGGGGCCGCCGCGGCGGGTTCGGCCACGAACTCGCCCGCACGGGCCCGGGTGCAGGCCGCTCCCGGACATCTGCCGGACGCGCGTCGGGCAGAGCCGAGACGGCGGCAGCGGGGCGCGGGTGGTCTCCGCTCGCGGCCCCGCGCGTTTCCGGACGCCCGCGAGCCCGCCGGAGGCGGGACCGCGCACGGCGCCGGTCGGACGCCGCGGCCCGCACCCCGGCGGGGATCAGTGCGTGGAGACCCAGGTGTCGAAGTTGTCCGACTCCGCGCCCACGGACGTCTCGGCGCCGCTGTCGGGCAGGACGCGGGTGTCGGGCGGCAGCGTCAGGATCATCTCGCCGATGGAGTGCAGCTGCTGGGTGTAGTCGATGTAGCCGCCGGCGACGGTGCCGACCTCGCCCTTGCGCAGCGAGTCGCCGGTGAAGACGACGCCCTTTTCGGCGACGTAGTAGGCGACGCTTCCGACGGAGGTGCCCGGGATCGGCAGGATGTCGACCTCGATGTCGCCGGCCTTCAGCGAGCCGCCGCCCTCGACCTCCAGGTCGGGGCGGTGCTCGGCGCCGTGCAGGCGCCGCCAGGGCCGCAGCTCGCGCCGGTGCAGGGCGATCGGCGCCTCGTCGCGCTCGGCGACCTCGATGGCGGCCGCGATGTGGGTGTTGTAGCCGTTGGTGCAGGCCACCAGGTACACCTCGCGGTCGCCCACGGCCTCCATGATCGCCTCGGCGTCGTGCGCCGGGTCGATCACCACGACGCCCTCGTCGTCGGCGTCGACGATCCAGGTGTTGCTGACGACGTCGACCTCCTGGTCCTCGGCCTTGAGCACGCCGATGGTGCGGACGCGCTGCACACCCTCCTCGTCGCGCTCGGACACGCCGGCGGTCTCGGGCTCGTCCTCGTCGGCGAACAGCGGCTTCCCGCCCGCGACGACCGGGGCGGCGTCGTCGGCCTCCTCGCGGTCGCCGTCCTCGTCGGAGGCGTCCTCGTCCTCGTCCTCGTCCTCCGCGGCGTCCGCCTTCGGGTCCGTCGCGCCCGTGTCCTCGTCGGACTCTCCGGCCTTCGTCGACGCTTGCGCGGAGCCCTTCCCCGCGGGAGCGTTCTCGGCGTCCTCGTCCGCCGCCGCCTCGCCGCCCCCGGAGTCCTCGGACTCGGTGCCCGCGGCCCCGCCGTCCGGCTTCGCGGCGGCGTCCTTCTTCGTCGCCCCGCCGGACTTCGCGGCCGTGTCCGGCTTGCCGGCCGCGGCGTCCGCCGTCTCCGCCGTCGCCGGCTCCGCGCTCTCGGCGGCGGCGTCGTCGGCGGTCCCGTCGGTGTCGGCGCCCTTGGTTGCTACCGACGCCGCACCGGGCTCCCCGGCCTCCTCGCCGTCCTTCTTCTTGCCCTTCCGCTTCCAGAACACGGTGCCGACCCTTCGCTGTCCGTCTCGAACACTTGACTAACGGGACCATTGTCACCGCCACGCGGGCCACATCGGTACCCGCACCAGACGGCCGCCGATTATCCCATTCGGCGGCTAAACCGCCTATAAGACTTCTCAGCGCGGCGTTCGCGCCGCGCGGACCGCCTCATTCGGCGGTGATGGGAGCGGCTCCGGTCGCCGGTCGAATCAGGCGAGCGTACTCCTCGGGGGCGGTTTCGCGGCAACCGAGGCGGTGGCCCGTCAGCTCACCGTGGTCGTCGCTGGAACCGGTGACGGCCAGCTCCAACCGCTTCGCCACACCCCGCCAGAACGCGGCCTCCTCCTCGTCGTGCGCGGGGTGGTCGGCCTCGATTCCGCCGAGCCCGGCCTCAGCCATCTGCTCGACCAGCGCCAGGGGGACCGCGCCGTCGGGGGTCGCCTCACCGCGGGCCGGGTGGGCGACGGCGCACACCCCGCCGGCCGCGCGCACCAGCTCGACCGCCCTCAGCGCGTCGAGCGCGTAGCGCGCCACGTAGCCGGGGCGGCCGAACCCGATCCAGGTGTCGAAGGCTTCGGGCACGTCGGCGGCGGCACCGGCCTCCACGATCGCCCGGGCGATATGGGGGCGCCCGATGACGCTCTCGCCGGCGGCTCCCGCCGGCCCGTCACCCCCGGCGGGCACGCCCGCCAGCTCGCACACACGCTCCCAGCCGACGGCCACACCCGCGTTCCGCAACCGCTCGACCATGGAGCGGGCCCGGATGGCGCGGTCGTCGCGGATGCGCCGCAGTTCGGCCTCCAGTTCGGGGTGGGCGGGGTCGAAGAGGTAGGCGAGCAGGTGCACGCCGGCGCCCTCGTGCAGGCAGGACAGCTCCATGCCCGGGACCAGGGTGAACCCCGCAGGCAGGGCGGCCGCGGCGGCGGCGATGCCGGAGACGGTGTCGTGGTCGGTCAGGGCGAGGACGTCCAGACCGGCCTCCGCCGCGCGCCGGACGACCTCGGCGGGGGGCTCGGTGCCGTCGGACACCGAGCTGTGGGCGTGCAAGTCGATGCGCATCCGCCGATCATTCCACGCCTGCGCGCGACTCCGGCTGCCCGGCGCGACCGCCTAGGCGACGGGCTTCAGCGCGGAGGCGAGGAAGGGCGAGGGAGCGCCGAAAGGGGGCTCCAGCGCGGCCCCGCCGTCGTGGCGGTCGCGCAGGTCGCGCAGGTCGGTCAACTCGGCGATGAGCACGGCGGCGTCGGCGGGGCTGAAGACGACCCACAGCCAGTCGGCCATGGCCTCGCCCGCATAGGCCGCGCGTCCGCTGCCGGTGTCGACGCTCCACAGCGCGATGTCGTGGCCGTCGTAGCGGACCTTGGCGTCGGGCGGCCCGGAGCCGAACCCGGTGCCGGGATCGGGGCCGTCGAGCCCGGCCAGGCGGGCGCCGACGCCGATTCCGGGATCTTCGGCCACCAGCGCCAGCTCGCCGACGCCGCCCAGCGGAGCGGGCCCGGAGAGCGCGACTGCGGCCCCGAGCGCGCCGCTGCGCTCGTCGCCGGCGTCGGCGAAGCCGGTGACGAGCCATCCCGCGGGAAGCGGCCACGGCAGCCAGACCGGCACCTGGGTGAAGTCGAGCAGGACCTCCAGGGAGGCGCTGCCGGGTGCCCGCACGGGGTTCAGCGGGGCGACGGGGCCGTGGGCGTCACACTGCCACGCACTCGACCACAGTCCCGGCGGGTGGACGGCGCGTCCGCAACGGGGGCACGACGGATCCGACTTCATGACTGCCGGGAGGATACCCGTGCCCACAGTGGGGAAACGCGGTCGGGGGGACGCTGCGGCACCCGCGTTGCCCGTGTCGCCACAGGTGGAGGCGCGACGTCCGCTGCCCCGCGCGGCGCCCGTGGTGCGGCCGTTCGCCGCGCCGGGCGCAGCGGGGCGCAGTCCGCTATCCGCCGGAGCCCGGCGCCGTCCACGGCGATCCGCCGCCCGGGCCGCCGGAGGGACCCTGGGGATACCCCGACCGCCACTGCGCGGGGCCCGGTACCCGGTCGGCCTGGCGCTCCCAGCCGGGGTGCGCGGGCTGCTCAAGCTGCCACGGCGCGGAGGGGGGCTGAGCGCCCCACTCGGGAAGCGCGGCAGAGGCACCGGCGGTGTTCCGGTCGCCCTCGTCATCGGCGACGGTCCGGCGCACGCCCAGCCGCCGGGCCAGCCACACCACCGCGGCGCAGTAGAGGGCGACCTCGATCGAGGTGCTGAGGACGCCCTGCCAGGAGCCGCCGCCGGTGGCCACCTGGTCGAGGGTGCCCTCGTAGGCGCTGATGGAGAAGGCGGTCAAATTGTGCAGGACGTGCAGCCCCAAGGCGGCTTCGAGGCCGCCGGTGAACCAGGTCAGCCAGGCCATGGCGAGGCCGAATACGGCGACGTCGGCCAGTCCCCAGCCGGAGTAGTCGTGCAGCAGGGTGAAGACGGTGCCGCTGAGCAGGATCGCCAGGAACGGCGTCCGCAGGAACCAGGAGATGTGGCTCGCCCCGCGCCGCTCGCCGGCTCCGGCGCCGATCGAGCCCACCGCCTGCATCAGGAAGCCGCGCAGCGCGATCTCCTCGGCCGAGGCCTGGAAGGGCACCAGCAGCACGATCAGCACGAGGGCTGAGACGAAACCGGGACCGCCCGCGTACTCGCCGATGAAGGGCGTGCCCGGCGAGGTGATCCGGTGGAGGCCGAACAGCACGGCGAAGGAGATCACCAGCGCGGGCACCGCCGGCGCCAGGCAGCACAGCAGCCAGCGCCACCGCATCCGTCCGGCCACCGAGAACAGGGTGCCCACCGGCCGCCGCTGCACCGTCCAGGCGGCGGCGAAGACGATGGGCGCCATCGTGGCGACGACGACCAGTTGCAGCACCAGGTTGGCCAGCGGCGAGCGGAAGACGTCGTCACCGGTGCCCTGGATGCCGGCGACCACGGCGACCACCACCGCGGCGGTGGCCATGATGAGCTGCACGACCACGATCGCCAGCACCGCGGCGAGGACGGCCAGCGGCGGCATCCACCAGCGGTGGCGGCGGGTGCGTGCGAGTCGGTGGTAGGGGGCCCCGGCGGGCGGCGGGACGGTCCCCGAGGGGCCGCGGCGCGGCTGAGCCGGCGGCGGCCACGCCCAAGCGGAGGAGGTGTGCACCTCGTCCCGGCTCGCCGCCGGCGGCCAGGCCCAGACCTGCTCATGCTGGTGCGCCGACCCGTCCGGGCCGATGGGCCCCTGCGGTTCAGACGACCAGGACGAGCCGGGTGGCGGCGGCGAGTTTCTCATCGTTTGCCGAGATTACCCTCCGAGGTTGTATTGGCCGTGTTAAGAACGCACAGACACCACCCGATTACCGCATCCGACCTGGGCGGACTCCGGTCCCGGCGCTCGCCGCGCGCCCCGCCCGCGCGGCACCGGCCGCCCGGTACGGGCCCCGCCGGCGCCGGGCGCACTCCGCGGAGCAGGCCGGGGGCGCTGCCGGCGCCGCGCCGAGAGGGCGGTTACCGGCCGGTACTCCAGTCCCGAAGCTGGTGAGTTACGTCACATCCGAGGCGCGCGCTGCACCGCACACCCCTCCGCACGGGCGCGATCCCCTCCCGGCGCGCGGCGGCGGCCGCCCGTCCGGGGGGCGGCCGCGGAATCGGGCTGCGCAGGGAGTCGGGGTCTCCGGACCTTCTTGCATACCATGGGGACATGTCCTCCACACCCACCACCGAGCTGGTGAACGCGGCTCTGGCGACCGTCCAGGACCCCGAGATCCACCGCCCCATCACCGATCTCGACATGGTCAAGAGCGTCGAGGTCGCCGACGGCGGTGTCGTACACGTCGGCATCTACCTCACGGTGGCCGGTTGTCCCATGAAGGGGCGGATCGAGAGCGACGTCACCAACGCCGTATCCAAGGTCGAGGGCGTCACCCGGGTGACCGTCGAGCTCGACGTCATGAGCGACGAACAGCGCAAGGCCCTGCAGACCAAGCTGCGGGGCGGGCAGGCGGAGAAGGAGATCCCCTTCGCCAAGCCCAACTCGCTGACGAAGGTCTATGCGGTCGCCTCAGGCAAGGGCGGCGTGGGCAAGTCGTCGGTGACCGTGAACCTCGCGGCGGCGATGGCCGACCTCGGGCACAAGGTCGGCGTGGTCGACGCCGACATCTACGGCCACTCGGTGCCGCGGATGCTCGGTGTCTCCGGCCACCCCACCAAGGTCGAGGACATGATCATGCCGCCGACCGCACACAACATCAAGGTCATCTCGGTCGGCATGTTCACCCAGGGCAACCAGCCCGTGGTGTGGCGCGGCCCGATGCTGCACCGCGCGCTGCAGCAATTCCTCGCCGACGTCTTCTGGGGCGACTTGGACATCCTGCTGATGGACCTGCCCCCAGGGACCGGCGACATCGCCATCTCGGTGGCCCAGCTGCTGCCCGGCGCCGAGATCCTCGTCGTCACCACGCCGCAGCAGGCCGCGGCCGAGGTCGCCGAGCGGGCCGGGGCCATCTCCGCCCAGACCCACCAGCGCGTCGCGGGCGTCATCGAGAACATGTCCTACTTCGTCGCGCCCGGCACCGAGGAGCGCACCCGCCTCTTCGGCGAGGGCGGCGGCCGGAGCGTGGCCGACGGCCTGACCAAGGCCCTCGGCGCCGAGGTGCCGCTGCTGGGCGAGGTCCCCCTGGACATGCGCCTGCGCGAGGGCGGCGACGCCGGCCAGCCGCTCGTGCTCAGCGAGCCCAACACCGAGGTCTCGCGGCTCCTGCGCGGGATCGCCGAGGACCTCGTCGGCAAGCCGCGCGGGCTGTCGGGCATGCAGCTCGGCGTCACGCCCATCGGGGGCGGCCGGTAGCTCCACGGACCGCTCCACCGACCCCGCCGGGGGCCGCCGTCGCCGACGGCGGCCCCCGGCTTTGCTGTCGGCCGGTCTCTTTCGAGCGGCGCGCGTACGCCCACAGGACGCGCGGGCGCGCTCCGCCCGCGCCCCGGCGCCCCGGCGCCCGCCGGTAGCATCGGAGGCCGCCGCGGCCCGCCGACCGGGCGGAGCCGCGGCGCCGCCGACACCGACGCTCCGGAGGTCCCGTTGCCCGAGCCCGCGGACACCGTCCGCTTCCGGCAGTGGCTCGCCGTCGCCGCCGAGGAGGCGCGCGCCGGGCTCGACGAGGGCGGCGTCCCCATCGGCGCCGCGCTGATCGGCCGCGACGGCGCGGTCCTGGGGCGCGGCCGCAACCGCCGGGTGCAGGACGGCGACCCGTCGGCGCACGCCGAGACCGCGGCGTTCCGCGCCGCGGGACGCCAGCGCGGCTACACCGGCACGACCATGGTCACCACGCTCTCCCCCTGCTGGTTCTGCAGCGGCCTGGTGCGCCAGTTCGGGATCTCGCGCGTGGTCGTCGGCGAGTCGCGCACGTTCACCGGCGGACACGGCTGGCTGGCCGAGCACGGCGTGGCTGTCACGGTGCTCGACGACCCCGACTGCGCGGCCATGATGGCGGAGTTCGTCCGCGACCGCCCCGACCTGTGGAACGAGGACATCGGCGCGGCCACCGACGGCTAGCTGTACTCGGTCATGGCGTCGGTGGAAGGCGGCTCATCAGTGGGCGCATCGGCGCGATACGCCGGGTTCGGATGCGTCACTGGCCACGGGCGTCCCCGGTGGCGGACGCGCTGGACGATGAGCCTTCGCCCGCAGGCGGTCAGGCGTGCGCCGGCGTGGGCCGCGACGACCTCCAGTGGTGTGCGGACGGCCGCCTCAACTCCACTGGAGGTCGTCGTTGTGGACCAACGGACAACGCCGATGTGTCATCAACCCGATGGCCGAGCACGGCGGGATCGTTGCTGGGAGTTGTCGGGCGCCCGGGATCGATGGTCATAAGCGGTCAGGGACCGCTTGACCGGGGCGCCGATCAGCCGGTTGTGCCGGATCGCCGCGTTGAGCGCGCAGATGCGCCGGCACACCCGCGCCCACAGGCCCTCGGTGGTGCGGGCGGCGTGGCGTTCCAGCCCGAGCCGGCTCTTCAGCCCCAGGCATATCGGCCGCGGTTCCCCTTCAGCGAAGGTCGCCGCTGATCACCCACAGGTGTCCGAACGGGTCTCTGACCCTGCCCTGGCGCCTGCCGTAGGGGCGGTTCTCGACCGGGATCACCGATTCGGCCCCCAGCCGCACCATGCGGTCCGCGGTCGAGTCCGGATCGGGCACCTCGGCCATGATGAGGACGGGCGAGCCGCCCGTCGAGCGGGGATCGTTCCACCCCCACTCCTCGACGCTCTGCGCCACGGCGAAGGCGGCGGACCCGAGGGTGATCTCGGCGTGGTTCACCACGTCGTGCTCATCGGCCGCCCGGAAGGCAAGCGTGGCGCCCAGCGCTTCGGTGTAGAAGCCGATCGCCGCATCGGCGTCGGATACGAGCAGCTTGGGACGGATCTCTGTGGTCATGTTCCGATGATCACGGCGAGGGGCGGCGCCAGCCTTGTAGATTCCGGCCCTCCTCGGCCAGCCATGCGGACGGTGTCGTGTGCATGAGATCCCGGAAGTCGCGCACCAGGTGGCTCTGGTCGTGGTAGCCGCTCTCGGCCGCCACCTGGGCCCAGGAGCCGGCTCCTTCGGCGGCCCGATCGACGGCGGCCGACAGGCGAGCGACGCGCGACGCGAGCTTCGGGCCGATCCCGAGCGCGGTGCGCATCACGTGCCGCAGGTGGCGCGGGCTCAGGTGCGCGCGCCGAGCCAGATCGTCCACGGGCACCCGCCCGGCACCGGCCCCGATGATCTTCAGCGGTTCGAGGGCGTCTCGGGAAACGGCGCGCCGGTCGGGCCGCTCCAGCCGCTCCAGGAGCCGGACCCGCATGAGCCGCTCCCGCTGCCCGGCCGTGCGGCCCGCCAGCTCCTCGCTCAGCCGGCGCAGCCACGGCAGAAGGGTGTCGGCGCCGACCCCGCCGGCGTCCACTTCGCCGAGCGGCACCCCGGTCAGGCGGTGCATGGCCAGAGGGGACAGCTCCACGTACACCGTCGGCTGGTGCGGCCGGAGGACCAGGGACGGGGTCGCCTTCCCGGGCCGCATCAGCCCCGCGACGACCGCCTGCATGCTGCTGGTGTGTCCGTCGTAGCGGATTTCGACGGGGGCGCCCAGGCTGAGGACCAGTCGGGTGGACAGCGCAGGCAGGGCTCTGTGCAGGCGCGGGGGGCCGGTGTGCTCACCCGCGGCGACCACACCGATACCGGCCTCGCGGCACGCGTGACCCAGCTCCACCCCTGCATTCTCGCATCGCCCGACCGGCCAGGGCCGGACGGGCGGGGGCGGGACGGTCGTCAGTCCGTGGTCGAGCCCAGGGTGATGTCGGTGGTGCGGCGCTCGCCGTCGCGCTCGTAGACGATCTCCACCCGGTCGCCGGCCTCGTACTCGCCGATGAGGCGGACCAGCGTGTCCGCGTCGGAGATGTCCCGCCCGTCGAACCGGATGACGACGTCGCCTTCGCGCAGGCCCGCCTCGTCGGCCGGGCCGCCGGGCTCGACCGCCGAGACGCCGCTCTGCCCGTCGGGGACGGCGATGCGCGCGCCCTGGTCGTAGCTCTCGTCGAGCAGCACGCCCATCTCGGCGCCGCCCTGCGAACCGGAGCCGCCCCCGCCCGCACCGCTGATGATGTCGTCGACGACGCCCTCGACCTCCGCCGAGGGGATCGCGAAGCCGAGCCCGATGCTGCCGCCCTGGCCGCCCTGCGCCCCGCCGCCGCCGAGGGTGGCGATCGCGGTGTTGACGCCGATCACCCGGCCCTGGGCGTCGACCAGCGGTCCGCCGGAGTTGCCCGGGTTGATGGCGGCGTCGGTCTGCAGGGCGCTGATGGCGGTCCCGCCGCCGGAGGAGCCCTCTCCCAGGTTCACGGGGCGGTCGACCGCGCTGATGATGCCGGAGGTGACGGTGCCCGCCAGGCCCAGCGGCGCCCCGATCGCGATGACCTCGTCCCCGACCGTCACCTTCTCGGAGTCGCCGAACTCCAGCGGCTGGACGTCCATGGGGTCTTCCAGGTCCAGCACAGCCAGGTCGGACTCGGGCCGGGTGCCGACGATGCTCGCGCCGCTGGTCTGGCCGTCGCTGTAGACGACCTCCATGTCGCCGCCCTGCAGCGCCGAGGCCACGTGGTTGTTGGTGACGACGTGGTCGTTCTCGATGACGAAGCCCGAGCCGTTCCCGCTCAGCGATGTGCCGCCGTCCTGGATGGAGACCACGCTGGGGCTGACGCGCTGAGCGACGCCCGCGACGGTGTCGGGGGCCCGGCTCGGGGCATCGGAGGGCAGGTCGGTGTTGAGCCGGGGCGAGGACTCGCCGGGCGAGGGGGCGGCGGTCTGCACACCCAGCGAACCGCCGAGGGCGCCGCCGACACCCGCCGATCCGACCGCCACCACCGCGACGACGATCAGCACCGCCCACAGCGGCATGCCGCGCCGCTGCTTCGGCGGCCGGGGCGGCGGGAAGCCGGGCGCGGGGAAGGGCCCGGCACCCCCCGGGTCGCCCGGTCCGCCGGGTGCACCGGGCGGCGGGGCTCCGGGACCGCCCATGCCGGGGACGCCGCCCTGCTGCGCGTAATGGGGGGCTCCCGGCGCCTGGCCGCCCGCGCCCTGGATCGGCCACTGGCCGGTTCCGGTCACGGGGGCGCCCGGGTGCTGAGGGGGGCGGGCCGCCCACGCACCCGCCGGCGGCGGACCCTGGGGAGGCTGCCACTGCTGCGCATAGGGGGAGTCGGGTGCCGCGCCCGCGCCCGCATCGGGCGGCGGGCCGGCGGGCCCGCCGGCCCAGGGGTCGGCCGACTGCTGCGGCGGTGCGGGCGGCTCGGCCTGCTGCTCACCGGTCCCGGCATCGGCGAACTGCTGCGGCGGAGCCGGCGGTTCGGGCTGCTGCTCAGCGGGGGGCGCGTCCGCGGGGGGCTGTGCGGCCTCCGGTCGCCCCTCCGCCGGGGACTGCGGGTGCGACCAGGTCTGGTCGGGCCCGCCGTCGGGGGAACGGGGTCCGGTTTCGTCGGTCATCCAACTCTCCGTCTGTCGCCGCCGCCCCAATGGTGGAGCAGTCCGCATAAACCGGCTGTTAGGTCCGCTGCCGGGCATCGCCACCGGCGGACCCTATGCCCCCCGGTGGGGGTTTCGCAGCGATTGGCAGCATGAGTCCGCCCATGACGGACCTTTCTGGACCCTACTGGCCGCGCTTCACTCGGTCACAGTCGCGGAGAGGTGGCCGAACCCCCGCAGGACCCGCGCCCAGAAGAGGAGCGGCTCCGCGTCGGGGAAGCCGTCGGCCGCCGCGTCGAGCAGACCCCGCGGCGCCTGGCCCATGGCCGTGTAGACGAAGCCGTCGGCGTCCCAAATCCGCTGCTGCCCGGTGCCGGACCCGCCGGCGCCGTCCCCTTTTACGACCTTCGGGGCACCCTCGCCGGTTCCTTCGGATCCGCCGGGAAGGCGCCCGCGCTGGGCGAACACCGAGACGACCGAAAGCCCGTCGGAGTAGGCCAGGTGGACCACGCGGCCGCCTTCGGCCGGCTTGGTCCAGGCCCGGACGAGGCGCAGGTTCCAGGACGGCCGCTCGGGAATGTGCCAGCCGCGCTCGCGCAGGTCCGCCAGCTCACTGTCGGAGAGGTCCTCGGACCACGGCTGCGCCCGCGCCGCCTTCGCAGCCAGCGGTTCGGGATCGCCGTCCACGCGCACCTCGACGAACTCGAAGGCGTGCACGAGAGCGCCGGAGTGGTCGCGGGTCTCCCGGCGCAGCGGCAGTCCCGTGGACCGGTCGATCCACATCCGCCCGGCGACGGTGCCGTCGGTCCGGCGCGCCTCCACCACGGTCGCCGGGCGCCCGCACATCCGCCCCGTTCCGGAGCGGGTCACCCGGTAGTTGGCGGCCAGCTGGTCCAGCAGCTCGTCGTCGGCCTTCGTCAGCGGCGGGGTCTCGCCGACCACCACCTCGCGGTCGGGGCGCGCTCCGCCGGAGTAGCGGTAGCCGGTCGCCTCGCCGGCCCGGTGCACGACGTCCACCAACCGGGAGTCGCCTCCCGCGTTCACGAGCTGCACGCCCTCGAAGGAGACCGATCGGGCCGAGTCGGACGCCCGGCGCAGCAGTGCCATGCCGTCGTCCTCGCCGGCGGCCGGCACGTCGTCGGCCCGGGCGGTGGCCGACCCCGGCAGCAGCACCAGGACGACCAGCGACAGGGACAGCAGGACGAGCGGGACCCTGACGGGCGGGCCGGAGCGCTGTGCCGCCCTCGCGGGCGGCGGGAGGCGGGAGGGCGCGCCGCCGTTCGACGGCCCCGCGCCCCTCACCGCGGTTCGGACGCCGGTGCGGAGGCCTTCGCCACCGCACCGGTCTCCGGGGCGCTGCTTTCGGGTTCGGGCACGGTGGCCTGGCGCGAGGTCACCGCGTGCTCGATGGCGTAGTCGTCGACGTTGGGGATGACGACCGGGGCGTCCTCGACGTCGCCGCCGACGACGAAGGCCGTCCCGAGCGCGACCGCCAGAACCGAGACCCCGGCGACCGCGTAGCGCGTGCGCTCCCAGCGCGGGCGCAGCACCGAGAGCGGGCGCTGCGGGCGCGGGCGGCGGGGGCGCGCCGGAGCTGGGGCCGGGGCCGGTGCCTCCTCGGCCACGGCAAGGGCGGTGTCGCCACCGAAGGCGCGGGGCAGCCCGCCGCCGATCGGTCGGCTGGAGCCCAGCGGCGGCATCGAGCCGAACCCGCCGGCGCCGCCCATGGGCGGCTGCGGGCCCTGTCCCGGCGGCTGCCCCGGCGGACCGCTCATCGCCGACAGGCGTCCCAGGAAGTCGGTGGAGGGCTCAGGGGAGTCGAGGCCGTGCAGGCGGCGCTTGAGGCCCCGCAGCATCTCGGCCTCGAACCGGCAGTTCTCGCAGGAGGCCAGGTGCCGCAGGACGCGGTCGCGCTCGGAGTGGCCGAGCTCGCCGTCGACCAGAGCGGACAGGCGCTCTTCCATGTGGTCCATGTTCACTCCACCTCCCCGATACTCGATTCGGCGCCCTGCGCACCGAGCGGGGACTCTTGAGCGGCCAGCCGCCGCCGGTGCTCCAGCGCCTTGCGCAGCTGGGCGCGTCCGCGGTGGATCCGGCTGCGCACGGTGCCGAGCTTGACACCCAGAGTCGCGGCGATCTCCTCATAGGACAGGCCTTCGATGTCGCACAGCACGACCGGCGCGCGGAACTCCGCGGGCAGGTCGTCGAGCGCGGCCTGGATGTCGGCGTCGAAGTGCCGGTCGTCGAACGACTGGGCGGGCGAAGGCTCGCGGCCCTGGAGGCGGTCGTCGGCGTTGTCGGAGAACCCCTCGAACCTGATGCGCTGCTTGCGCCGCGCGGTGTCGAGGAAGAGGTTGGTGGTGATCCGGTGCAGCCAGCCCTCGAAGGTGCCGGGGGTGTAGCTGGACAGCGACCGGAAGACGCGGATGAACACCTCCTGGGTGAGGTCCTCGGCGTCGTGCTTGTTTCCGGTGAGGCGGTAGGCCAGCCGGTAGACCCGGGCCGAATGGTTGCGCACGACCTCATCCCAGCTCGGCGGCTCCCACGGCTCGAAGTCCACGGCAGCGTCGGAGTCTGCCACCGCCACTCCCTTCGGATCGCGTGCCCTCGCAGCGGCGGCGAACCGCCTCTGCGACGTCAGACCGGTCGTGCTGGGGCCACCACCGGGCAGTCGGATTGTCGAATCGTCCCTACCCAGTTTGCAACGCCGCCACAGGGCGAATAAGTTCCCGGGGCCGCGAACACGCCGCGCACGCCCCTGGCAGGCTAGTCTGTGCCCTGGACCCGGTGGCGGGTGAGCACATCGGCACGCTGAGTGAGCCCGGGTGCGCCCGGTGCGTTCCGCGGTCCGCGCAAGCCGGCGCACGCCGCGTCCGCCATCCGGCCGAACCAGGTCCCGCGACGGGGCCGCCCGGCTCGGGCACCCAGGAAAGTCACACGCGGGGAGGCCGCCATCGCCAGCCGAGACGACACACTGGCCCACACACTGGCCCACATCGAGCAGTACGCCGTCGAGGACGCCACGCTGTCCTCGGCGCGCGAGACCGGGCAGCGGGCCGAGTCATCGCCGATCAGCGCCTCCGGCGGGGCTGCGCTGCGCTTCCTGGCCGCCTCGATCGGCGCCCGGGCCGTGGTCGAGGTGGGCACCGGGTGCGGCAGCTCCGGGATCTGGCTGCTCCGGGGCATGCGCGGGGAATCGGTGCTGACCAGCGTCGACATCGAGCCCGAGTACCAGGAGCTCGCGCGCGCGGCCTACCGCCGGGCCGGGTTTCCGGCCAACCGGGTGCGGCTGATCCTGGGGCGCGGCCTGCACGTGCTGCCGCGCCTGACCGACGGCGCCTACGACATGGTCTTCGTCGACGCCGAGCCCGCCTCCTACCCGGCGTACCTCGCCGAGGCGCTGCGGCTGCTGCGCGTCGGCGGGATCGTGGTGTTCAACAACGCCCTGGAGGCCGCCACCAGCTCCGACGGACCGCTGAGCGCGCCCGATGCGGGCACGGCGGCGGTGCGCGAGGTCGCCCGCCTGGTCCGCGACGACGAGCAGCTCATCCCGCTGCTGCTGCCGATCGGCGAGGGCCTCCTCGCGGCGATCCGCGAGGAGGCCCCTGCCGACAGCTGAGCGCCGGCCCCGCAGGAGGCGGCGCCGCGCTAGCCCGCAGCTCGGGCCGGGGCGACCGGCGGTTTCTCGCCCGACAGCCAGCGCAGCAGCAGCCGGGTGGAGAACCCGGTGCCGCCCTTGCTCAGCACGCCCTCGTCGCTCATTGAGCGCCCGGGACCGGCGATGTCCAGGTGCGCCCACGGCACGCCGCCGGTGAACTCGCGCAGGAAGAGCGCAGCCTCGGCGGCGCCCGGCCGCCCGTAGTCGCCGTTGCCGATGTTGGCCAGGTCGGCCACCCGGGAGTCCAGGCAGTCGCGGTACTCCTCGGTCAGCGGCAGCCGCCACACGGGCTCGCCGGATCGCTCCGCCGCCTCGCTCAGCGCGGCGGCGAGATCGTCGTCGCCGCTGAACAGGGCTCCCATACCGGTGCCGAGCGCCAGTTTCGCCGCGCCGGTGAGGGTGGCGACGTCGACGATGGCGTCCGGCTCCAGCTCGGCCACCGCGTAGCCGAGGGCGTCGGCCATGACCAGCCGACCCTCGGCGTCGGTGTTGAGCACCTCGACGGTGTGCCCGTCGTAGGTCGTGATCACGTCGCCGGGCCGCTGCGCCGAGCCCGAGAAGGAGTTCTCGGCGACGGCGAGCAGACCGGTGACGGCCACGCCGGAGCCCAGCCCGGCCAGCGCCGACATGACGCCGAGGACCACGGCGGCGCCGCTCATGTCGGTCTTCATCAGCTTCATGTTGTCGTTGGGCTTGAGGGAGAGCCCGCCGGTGTCGAAGGTGATCCCCTTGCCGACCAGGACGACGTGGCCGCCGGGGTTCTCGGGCCGGTAGTCCAGCCGCACCAGCCGCGGCGGCCGGTCCGAGCCGGCGCCCACGGCCAGGATCGAGCCGAAGCCGTCGCGGACGAGCGCACGCTCGTCCCAGATCCCGGCCGTCAGACCGGACTCCGCGGCGACCACTCCGGCACGCGCGGCCAGCCACGCCGGGTCCTTCTCGGCCGAGGGCGTGTTGATCAGGTCCCGGGCCATGCCGGTGGCCTGTGCCAGGGCCTTGCCGCGCTCGACCGCCGCTGCGGCGGAGCCGGAGTCGGCGCCGACCAGTTCGAGGGCCGCCACCGCCGCGGCGCCTGTGGCCGAGGAGGCCAGGGTGAAGCGGTAGGAGGCCAGCAGGACGCCTTCGACGAACGCCTCCACCCCCGCCGCACCGTTCTCGGCCGCCGCGTCCAGCAGCGCCACTGTGGTCGCCGCCGCTGTGTGGCCCCTGGCCGCGCGGGCCAGGGCGGCACCGGCGGCGCGCAGGTCGGCAGGGGCCGCCTCGCCGACGCCCAGCAGCACGACCCGCACGAGCCCAGCACCGAAGTCGGCGGGGAACTGCGCGATTTCACCCGGCTTCCCGGTCAGCTCGTAGTGCGCGACCAGGTCCGCGAGCGATGCGGGCAGCCGCGCGGCCAGTTCGGCCGGGTCGGGACCCGCGCCGACGGTGACGGCGGCCGGCGCCTCGCCGCGGACGACGGGGATGGCCACCAGATCGGCGGCCGAGTCGATGAGGGTGCCCGCAACTGGGCGGATCTCCGTAGCGATCGGCACGGATGCTCGCAATCGTGGGGTGGGGTCTCGGTGGAGCCGCGGCCCCGCGTCGCGGTGGCAGCGGCACGCTCGCGCGGCGGTCGGAGTCGCCGCCGGGCGGAGCGGCGGATCAGCCGACGACGCCGTCCAGGGCCTCCTTGAGCTCGGCGGCCTCGTCCGGCGTGAGCTCGACGACGAGTCGCCCGCCGCCCTCAAGCGGGACCCGCATGATGATGCCGCGGCCCTCCTTGGTGACCTCCATCGGACCATCACCGGTCCTCGGCTTCATCGCCGCCATGCCGTATCCCCTTTCATAGGAAGACTGCAGTGAATGGGCCGCTCGGGCGGAGATACCCCCTGCATCGGGGCGCCGGTCCGGTCGCGCCGCATCCGCGTGACTCAGGGAACGAATCACTGTTCTGCCATTATCTCGGTTTTGGGAACCGATTGGGAACGATCGGACAGTGCCGGGACCATCGGTCCCGAGGAATCCGAACAGTAAGGTTATAGCCGCAGCGCACTTTCGCGGTCGCGGGGACCGCGCCAGCAGCCGAACAGACCGGGAGATTGGCTTGTCCGAGTCAGACACCGCAGGCACCGCCGGCAATAACGCCGAAGCGGGCGACGGGAGAGCCGGTGCGGACACCGGCGACTCCGCTGTCAGCTACGAGCTCGCCGACGGCGTCGCCACGATCCGGCTGAACCGGCCGAAGGCCATGAACTCGCTGACCGTGCAGACCAAGCAGGCCCTGCTGTCGGCGATCGAGCGCGCCAAGAACGACACCGGGGCCCGCGCGGTGCTGCTCACCGGCAGCGGCAAGGCGTTCTGCGCCGGACAGGACCTGCGGGAACACGCGGAGAACCTCAATGAGGGCCGCGGACTCAACGGTACCGTCCGCGACCACTACAACCCCATCGTTTTGGGCCTGGCGCGCATGCCCAAGCCGGTCGTCGCGGCGGTCAACGGCACGGCCGCGGGCGCGGGCGCCTCGCTGGCCTTCGCCTGCGACCTGCGCGTCGCGGCCGAGAGCGCGTCGTTCCTGATGGCCTTCGCCAATGTCGGGCTGGGCTCGGACTCGGGCGCCTCGTGGACACTGCCGCGCCTGGTCGGCCACGCCCGCGCGATGGAGATGCTGATGCTCGCCGAACCCGTCCCGGCCGCGCGCGCCCTGGACATCGGCCTGGTCAGCAAGGTGGTGCCGGACGACGAGCTGGAATCGGCCGCACGGGAGCTCGCGGTGCGCCTGGCCGAGGGGCCCACGGTCGCCTACGCCACCATCAAGGCCGAGCTGACGTTCGGCTCGGGGCTGGACCTGGCCAACGCCCTGGAGATGGAGGCCAGCCTGCAGGACCAGTGCGCCGAGACACACGACCACCTCACCGCCACCGTGGCCTTCTTGAAGAAGGAGAAGCCGGAGTTCGAGGGGCACTAGCCGCCTCCCGCCGCGGGTGCGCTCGCCGCCGCGGTCCCCTCAGGAGAGGATCACGGCGATGACGATCCCCACCAGGACCACGACCAGGAGCGACGCACCCGCGACGATGCCGACGATCACGCCGGCCCCGCTGCCGCCGGAGGGCTTGGCCGGCGCGGTCCCGGCGGGGCCGTACGGCTGCTGGCCGCCGGTCTGCGGACCGGCGCCGACCGGCCCGTACGGCGCGGGCGCCTGCGGCCCTGAGACCGGACCGCCGGGGCCGCCGGGTCCCGGCGCGTAGGGGGTCTGGGGCCCGGACTGAGCGTGCGGCGGCGCGGCTCCGGCGGGACCGTAGGGCGACTGCGGGCCCGATGCGGGCCCCGAAGGCCGCTGCGGGGGCTGGGGCCCCGGACCCGGGGGAGCCTGTCCGCCGGTCGGGCCCGCCGCGGCTTGGGGAGCGTAGGGCGAGGGAGGCGGCGTCGCGGGCCCCGGACCGTAGGCCTGCTGCTGCCCCGGCGGCGGGCCGCCCGGCCCGCCGCCGGGTCCGGGCGCGAGCGGCGGCTGCGGGCCCGACGCGGACGCGGCGGGACCGGGACCGAAGGGCTGCTGGCCGCCGGTCGGGGGCATCGGAGCAGGCCCGCCGCCCGGGTAGGGGCGCTGCGGCCCGGAGGACGCTCCATGCGGCGGCTGCGAGGCGGCTCCCGAACCGGGCGCCGACCAGTCGCCGGCGGGCGGGTTCGGCCGGGGCGCGCCGCCGGTCGGTCCAGCGGGCGGCGGGGGCGTCTGCGGGCCGCTCGGCGCCGCGGGCGGGGTCTGCGCCGGGCCGTAATGCGGTCCCGTCCCCGGCGGGGGCGCGGTGGGCGGGAACGAGCGGAAGACGCCCTCGTCGCCGCCCGGCTCTCCGGCGCCGTGCGGCAGGCTGTCGCGCAGTTCGGCGGCGGTGCGCTCACGCGCCTCGGGAGCGGCCGCCGCGACCGCCCCGGCCGCCAGGGTGTGAACGGGCAGCGCCCCCGCTTCGCCGGCCGGGGTTTCGGGCTCCTCCGGTGCCGCCGCCGCGGGGTCGGCCATGGCCACGCCGAGCACGCCCATCAGCGTCTCGGCCGCCGTGGGCCGCTCGGCGGGGTCCTTGGCCAGGCAGCGCGCGGCGATTTCGCGCAGCCGCCCGTCGAGCGCGCCCAGCTCCGGCGGCTCGCTGGTGACGTTGTGCAGGACCTCGTGCAGCGAGTCCTGGCCGAACGGGCTCGACCCGTTGGCCGCGTAGACGATGGTCGAGCCCCAGGAGAACAGGTCGACCGCGGGTCCCAGCGCCTCGCCGGCGATCTGCTCGGGCGCCATGTAGGCGGGCGTCCCGGCGATCTGGCTGGTGAGGATGGCGGTGCCCTCCAGGGCGCGGGCGATGCCGAAGTCGATCACTCGCGGCCCGTCGGGGCCCATGAGCACGTTGCCCGGCTTGAAGTCGCGGTGCACGATCCCGGCCTGGTGGATGGCCGCCAGCGCCGTCAGCGTGCCCACCGCAAGCCGCTCCAGGGACGCGCCGCGCATCGGGCCGTCCCGCCGGACGATCTCGCGCAGGGTCGGCCCCTCGATGTACTCGCTGACGACGTACGGGGGGTCGGAGTCGATGTCGGCGGCCAGTACCTGGGCGGTGCAGAAGCGCGCGACCCGGCGGGCGGTCTCGATCTCCTCGCCGAGCTGCCGACGCAGCCCGGCGGCGTCGATGCCGTCGGAGTGCAGGGTCTTGACCGCCACGGGCGCGCCGTCGGAGTCGTCGTGGCCGAGGTATACGACACCCTGGCCGCCCTGCCCCAGGCGGGCGGTCAGCGCGTATCCGCCGATGCGCCTTGGATCGTCGTCTGTCAGGGGCTGGGTAGCGGTCATCTTCCCTCCACGGGCCGTGTTCCGCGCACAGCGGGCGCGCGGACCTCAGCGGCGCCCACCCTAACGGAGAGTCCCGGTGGAGGTCATCGGAGTACCGTCATGCGAGACGGCGGTCCAGCGGGCTTTGAGCGTACCTGCGGAGTCGCCGCTCTCCAGGACGAGCTCGGACTCGTCCACGCAGTTCTCCCCCGGGTCGTAGGTCTCGACGTAGTCGAACGAGAGGCGGTCGCCGGTGCGTTCGGTCAGGTCGAGGCTGCCGCGGCAGTCCAGGGTGTACCACTCCGAGACACCGCGCTCCTCGCCCTGCTCCAGCTTGACCTCGGCTCCCCAGTCGACGACGTGCTCGCCCTGCTCGTCGACCTGGCTCATCTCGCCGCGCCAGGTCCCCGCGTAGGACTCCGGCACGGACGAGCCGTCGGCCGTCGCCGCGTCCCCGCGCTGCAGCGCCCACACCGCGGCGGTGCCGAGGCCCGTTCCGAGCAGAAGCACGGCCAGTACGCCGACGATGAGGCTCCTGCGGCGCTTGGCGCTGTGGCGGGTGGAGCGCGGCGGCGGCCACAGCGACATCTGCCGGATCGGCGAGCCGCCGCTCTGCGGATCGGCGCCGTCCTCGTGGGAGGCGGAGCCGGGGGGGCCGCTCACCGCGGGCTCCAGGGCACGGCCCGCACGCGGGCTTTGGCTGTGATCATGGCGTTGACCTCCAAGGCGAACAGGCGCAGGTGTCCGCTCGCGGCTACAGCGACAGAGAATAAGCGACGCGTTCGGCCACCGTCGCCGACAAAAGGCGATGAGGCACACAGCAGATGAAATCCAGCCCCAAATCACCTATATCCGGCACGGAGACGAGGGGCCGTCGAGGGCCGGGGGCGGGCTGGATCGAACGGCGCGGCGAGCCGGTGCGAGGGCGGGACCGAACGGAGGAGCACGCGCCCGCCTCCGCCCCGCCGACCGCCCGGGGACAAGGCGGCGCCGGTTTCCGAGTGTGCAGCAGGAGCCTACAACGCGTCGGGCCGCGGCGCGGTTCCCGCGCGGGTCCGCCGTATCAGGCCGGGCGCGCCTTGTGGAACCGGCGGAAGCACCCGCCGAGGTGGTCGTCGACGACCCCCGCGGCCTGCATCGTCGCGTAGGCGGTGGTGGGACCGACGAACGTGAACCCGTGCCGCTTGAGCGCCTTGGCCAGCGCGGCGCTTTCGGGTGTGGAGGCCGGAACGTCGGTGACGCGGTCGGGCACCCGGTGGTCCTGCGGCGCGTGCTCCCACACGAGCGAGGCCAGTCCCGCGGGTAGGTCCAGCGCGGCCCGCGCGTTGCGGATCACCGCCTCGATCTTGGCGCGGCTGCGGATGATCCGCGCGTCGCCCAGCAGGCGCTCGACGTCGGCCTCGCCGTAGCGGGCCACGGTCGCGGGGACGAACCCGGCGAAGGCCTCGCGCAGGGCGGGGCGCTTGCGCAGGACCGTCAGCCACGACAGACCGGCCTGGAAGCCTTCGAGGCAGATCCGCTCGAACATGGCGTCGTCGCCGGTGATCGCCACGCCCCACTCGGTGTCGTGGTAGTCGAGCAGCTCCTCGCCCGCGAGCGCCCAGTGGCAGCGGCGGAGGCCGTCGGGGCCGGGCCGCGCGGTCGCGTCGTCCGCCGTCATCGGGCGCTCTGGCGCTGTGCCCCGGTGGCCTCGGACCCGCGGTCGGAGGCCGTCGCGCCGGAGCCGTCCGCGGCCGCCGAGCCGCCCTCGGAGCCCTCGCGGTCGTCAGGGGGTCCGGGGTCGTCGCCGTCCTCACCCGCGCCGCCGGACTCGCCCGGCCCGCCCGCGCCCGGCCGGTCGCCGGAACCCGCGGCGCCGCTCGGCGACGCGCCGCCCCGGGCGTGGGCACCCGTGCGGACGGCCGCGGCGCCGCCGGTGCGGTCGGGGGCCTCGGGCTCGCGCGGTGCGTCCCAGACCGAGCCGGAGCGCGGCCCGGAACCGGTCCCGGAACCCGTCCCCGGGGCGGTCTCGGGAGCGGCGGTGTCCGGCGCGGGCCGCCCGGTCTCCTGAAGGCGCCGCTCCAGGTCGGCGATCCGGGCGTCGCGCTCGGAAAGCGCGCCCACCACGCGGCGCAGCACGTCGTCGACCGCGCGCACGTGGTAACCCCACAGCGACAGCGGCAGCAGCACCCGGCTCACGTCGGAACCGGACAGCGGGCGGTCGGCGGGGAGGTCCAACGGCGGGTGGTCGGCCTCGAAGCGCGCCAGCTCACCGCCCTTCCCCATGACCACGAACGCCACGCCGGCGAGTACCGCCACCGCAGCGAGGGCGATCAGGACGCTGATGATCGGAGACATTAGCCTCAATGGTGCCACAACCGCGAGGGCTCGGCGCCGTCGCCGCCGCGGCGACGCGCAGCGCACGAGCCGCTCCGCGGCCTCCTCCGGGCGCTCCGCCGACCGCGCGGGGCGGTGGCCCGACCAGCGCGGACCGACAGGAGGGACCGGCGATGGACACGGCGCCGGACGAGACACGCGGCGTCCGAGTGGTGGCGCCCGGCGCGGTCGTCGAGGGCGCCGAGGACCTCGGCTACCGGCCCGCCCCCGAGGACGTGCGGCGCCTCGCCGAACGCGGGCGAACGGTGCTGGTCCGCTGCACTCCCCCGCGGGGCTCCGGCGACAGGCCCGCGCCGGAGGCCGGTGCCGCGGCGGAGGAGGTGGCGCTGGCGTCGGTCTACGCGTGGCTGGGCGCCCGGGTCTTCGCCACCGGGCGGCCCGACGCGGTCCGCCAGGCGCTGGACCTGGTGGCGTCGGTACAGGGCCGCCGCCCGCCCGCGGTCGCCCGTCGCGGGCTGGCTTAGCGCGTGTTCGACGGGCCCGTCCCTAGCGGGCGGCGCACGCGGGTGCGCCCCGCGCCCCGGGCGCGAAGCGTTCTTCCGGCGCGGGCCTCTGCGAAAGGAACCGGTGCCGCTCTCGCCGAGCCGAGGAAGGAGCCGGGGCGGCTCCCCCGCCGGCGGACGAGAAGGCAGCTGGAGCGGTGCCGGCACACCGCGCAGGAGGACAGCGACCCGCAGAACACGCCTCAGCGCGGCGGCACCCGCGCGGCGGGTGCGGCGGCGGCCCGGGCGGCGGACGCGCGTGCGCGCCGACGCCCGGGCCCGCGCGCGGCGGCGCCCGTCACACGTCCCGGGAGGACTCCGCGGCCCGTTCCGCGGACTGCAGGTCCGCGGCCTCGTCGGCCACGCGCGAGGCCTCGAACTCGCGGCGGGCGAGGTCGACCTGGGACTTGCGGACGATCTCGACGACCTCGTCGGGATCGTCGGTCAGGTGCAGCAGGTCCGGGTCGCCCGGTGAGATCGTCCCCTCCTCCAGGAGCGTGTTGCGGATCCAGTCGCGCAGTCCCGACCAGAACTCGGTGCCGACCAGCACCACGGGGAACCGGGTGACCTTCCCGGTCTGCACCAGGGTGATCGACTCGAACAGCTCGTCCAGCGTGCCGAACCCGCCGGGCAGCACGACGAACGCCTGCGAGTACTTCACGAACATGGTCTTGCGCACGAAGAAGTACCGGAAGGTGACGCCGATGTCGATGAAGTCGTTGAGGCTCTGTTCGAACGGGAGCTCGATGCCGAGGCCGATCGAGGTGCCGCCGGCGTCCTGCGCCCCCCGGTTCGCGGCCTCCATCACGCCGGGCCCGCCGCCGGTGATGACGGCGTAGCCGGAGGAGGCCAGTTTGGTGCCGATCTCCTGGCCGAGGTCGTAGTAGGAGGTTCCGGGCTTCGTGCGGGCCGACCCGAAGACGCTGACCGCGTGGCCGACCTCGGAGAGCAGTCCGAACCCTTCGACGAACTCGGACTGGATGCGCAGGACGCGCCAGGGGTCGGTGTGCACCCAGTCGGCCGGTCCGCGCCGGTCCAGCAGCCGTTGATCGGTCGTCGTCTCCGGTATTGCGTCTCCACGGTAGGTGAGGGGTCCCGCGCTGCGGGTTTTCCGATGTTCCGTCATGCGGCAACGCTATCCGGATTCGGCGAGCGCCATGCTGAATCCCAGGCCACACCCGGGCGACCACAATCGGACCGCCGCCTGTCGGCCCCGGCGGCACCGGGCTCGCGTCCGCCCCGGGGGAAGGCTGTGCGGCTCCTCAGCCCGTCCCGGACAGCCAGGAGGCCATCCGCGCCTCCGCTTCGGCGACCGCGTCGAGCGCGACCCACTCGTCGCGGGTGTGCGCCAGGGTCGGGTCGCCGGGTCCGTAGTTGACCGCCGGCACGCCCAGCTCCGCCATCCGCGCGACGTCGGTCCAGCCGAGCTTGGCGCGGACCTCTCCGCCGCCCACGGCCGAGACGAAGTCGGCCGCCGCAGGATCGTCCAGCCCGGGCCGGGCCGGCGGCGCGGAGTCGGTCACCCGGACGTCGAAGTCCTCGAACAGCTCGCGCAGGTGCTGCTCGGCGTCGAGGGAGGTGATGTCGGGGGCGAACCGGTAGTTCACGGTGACGGTGCACTCGTCGGGGATGACGTTGCCGGCCACGCCGCCGGAGACGAACACCGCGTTGAGGCCCTCGTGGTACTCCAGCCCGTCGACCACCGGCTGCCGCGGCGTGTAGGAGCGCAGCACGTCCAGGATCGGTCCGGCGCCGTGGATGGCGTTGCTGCCCATCCACGAGCGGGCGCTGTGCGCGCGCTCGCCTCGGGAGATGACCTCCACCCGCATCGTCCCCTGGCAGCCGCCCTCGATGACGCCGCCCGTGGGCTCCAGCAGGACCGCGAAGTCGCCCCACAGCCGGTCGGGCCGGGTGTGCGACAGCCGGCGGAGGCCGTTGCGCTCGGCGTCGACCTCCTCGCAGTCGTAGAACACGAAGGTCACGTCGTGCGCGGGCTCGGGCACCGCGGCGGCGAGCCGGAGCTGGACGGCCACCCCGCTCTTCATGTCCGAGGCGCCGCAGCCGTACAGCCGCCCGTCCATCGTGCTGGAGGGGACGTTGCCGACGATGGGCACGGTGTCGATGTGCCCGGCGAGCACCACGCGGCGGCGCCGGCCCAGCTCGGTGCGGGCGATGACCGCGTCTCCGTCGCGTTCGACCGCGAGGTGCGGCAGCCGGCTCAGGGCGGTCTCGATGGCGTCGGCGAGCGGGCGCTCGCCGCCGCTGACGGATTCGGTGTCGACGAGCTCGGCCGTGAGCGTGCGGACGTCGGCGGTCAGATCCAGCATGTCGGCTGCCTTCGGTTCGTCTCGGGTCTGCGGAAGGCGCGGCGCACCCGCGGGTGCGCGCGGGCGGTGCGCCGCGCCGGTCCCCCGGAGGCGCCCGGCCGCTCGCGGCGCGGTGCCGCACGCGTACGGGGGCGCGGGATCGGGCTCAGGCGTTGACGCCGTGCTCCCGCAGCAGCTCGTTCAGCGCCAGCTTGTCGTGCTCCTGGCCGGCCTCCAGGCGCTTGAGCACCAGCAGGCACGGCATGCCGAAGTCGCCGCCGGGGAAGCTCTTGACCCGGTTGGCGGTGACGCACACCGACCAGGCGGGGGCCTCGCCGCGCGGTAGCTCGTCGCCGGACTCGGCGTCGAAGACCCGGGTGGAGGAGGTCAGGATCGTGCCCGCGCCGAGTTTGGCGCCGCGGCGCACGCGGGCCCCCTCGACGACCATGCTGCGCGAGCCGAGGAACGCGTCGTCCTCGATGACGACGGGAGACGCCTGCGGCGGCTCCAGGACGCCGCCGACCCCGACCCCGCCGGAGAGGTGCACGTTCTCGCCGACCTGCGCGCAGGAGCCGACGGTGGCCCAGGTGTCGACCATCGTGCCCGAGCCGACCCAGGCGCCGAAGTTGGTGAAGGAGGGCATGAGCACGACGCCGGGAGCCAGGTAGGAGCCCCAGCGGGCGATGGCGCCGGGCACCACGCGCACGCCGTCCAGGCGCGTCTTGAGCGGGATGCGGTCGTGGTAGTGGAAGTCGCCGACCGCGGCCTCCTGCATCCCGAGGACGCGGAAGCTCAGCAGGATGGCGCGCTTGGCGCGCTCGTCGACGACGACCTGGTCGGTGGCCTCGTCGACGAAGGCGACCCGGGCCTTGCCGGTGTCCAGCTCGTCGACCGCGCCCACGATCAGGTCGCGGGCCTCGGTGTGGTCGGGGGTCAGTTCGGATCGGCGCTCCCAGAGGGCGTCGAGCTCCTCGGGAAGCGGACTGGTGAACGCGGTGGTCATGGCCACGGAGCCTACCGGTGGCCGACCCGCTCCCCAACCCGGCGCACGCGGCCGCACCGCCATCGCCGCGGCGGATCCGGCGGCTTAAGGCGCCGTACAGTCCCGGATACGCTCCGTCACGCGCGGGCGCGGTTTTCCCCTACGCCTTACTATGCGTGAAGACCCCGGCTTCGAGACGCGCGGCGGCCGGTGCCGCGCCCGGGACCGCGCGGGGTCGATCCTGCCAACCGAGGCGCGCGGCTGCACCGCCCGCGCCCCCAACCACTACGGTCTGCCTGTGCCTCGAAAGCTCAGAAGGGTCTCCGCCTTCTTCAAGATCCTCATCGCGCTCACGGTGGTCTGCGGAGCGCTGGTCGCCGGCGGGTACTACGTGATCTCCTCGGTACGGCCGCTGGAGGTCGCCGACGAACCCGAGCCCGTCGATAAGTGCACGTTCACCGCCGACGGCGACACCGACTCCCTCGAACCCGAGCAGGCCGCCAACGCCGCGACGATCGCCGGGGTGGCGCTCCGGCGCGACCTGCCCCGGCAGGCGGTGGTGATCGCCTACGCCACGGTCTGGCAGGAGTCCAAGTTCTACAACATCGAGTACGGCGACCGGGACTCGGTCGGGCTGTTCCAGCAGCGGCCCTCGCAGAAGTGGGGAGAGCCCGACCAGCTGATGGATCCCGTGTATGCGAGCGGGGCCTTCTACGACAAGCTCACCGAGATCGACGGCTACACCGACATGCCGGTCTATGAAGCGGCCCAGGCCGTGCAGCGCAGCGCCGACGGCTTCGCCTACGACCAGCACGAGCCCGTGGCCCGCCAGATGGCCGAGGCGTTCACCGGGGCGTCGGGGCCCACGGTCGCGTGCGTGCTGCCCGACGGGGTGGGCAAGGCCGACCTGGACGCCGCACGCGAGGAGATGGTCCGCGTCTTCGGCGAGGACCCCGGCGCGATCCCGCCCGGCGGCTCCTACCAGACGGGCGACCTGGGCTGGGCGATGGCGCAGTGGGCGGTGGCCAACGCCGGGAAGTACGGCATCAGCTCGGTGACCTACCAGGACCAGCGGTGGCGCGTCGACGCGGGAGAGAAGGGCTGGCAGACGGTCCCCGACGCCGCGCCGCGCGGCGAGATCGCGCTCTCCTCGGCCTCCTAGGTCTCCTAGGTCTCCTGCGACCGCGCTTCGGCCGGCGGGCCGCCCGGCCCGCCGGCCCGGGGTCAGGCCAGGGCGCGCAGGCGCTTGGCCGCCGCTTCGACGCGCTCGTCGGTGGCGGTGAAGGCCACCCGCACGTGCCCGGCGCCCGCCGGGCCGTAGAAGTCGCCGGGCGCCACGAGGACGCCGTGCTCGGCGAGCAGCGCCACCGAGCCCCAGGCGTCGTGCTCGGGGTGGGCCGCCCACAGGTACAGCCCGGCCTCGGAGTGGGTGATCCGCCAGCCCGCGGCCTCCAGCGCGCCGCGCAGCGCCGTGCGGCGGGCGGCGTAGCGGTCCTTCTGCTCGCGGGCGTGGTCGTCGTCGTCCAGCGCGGCGCGCATGGCCGCCTGGACCGGGCCGGGCATGATCATGCCGGCGTGCTTGCGCACCGCCAGCAGCTCGTCGACGAGCGCCTGGTCGCCGGCGGCGAACGCCGCGCGGTAGCCGGCGAGGTTGGAGCGCTTGGACAGCGAGTGCAGCGCGATCAGCCCTTCGTGGGAGCCGCCGCACACGTCGGGGTGCAGCACCGAGACGGGGTCGCCGCCCTCCCAGCCCAGGCCGATGTAGCACTCGTCGGAGGCGACCACGGCGCCGCGCTCGCGCGCCCAGGCGACGACCTTGCGCAGGTGCTCGACGCCCAGCACGCGGCCGGTCGGGTTGGCCGGGGAGTTGACCCACACCAGCCGCACGGGTGCGGGCCCGAGCGCGGTGAGGCCGTCGGAGGCGACGGGTGCGGCGCCGGACATGCGGATGCCGACGTCGTAGGTGGGGTAGGCGAGCTCGGGGTGGACCACGGTGTCGCCCTCGCCCAGGCCCAGCAGGGTGGGCAGCCAGGCCACGAACTCCTTGGAGCCCAGCGAGGGCAGGACGGCCGCGGGGTCCGCGCTCACCCCGTGGCAGCGCCCCAGCCAGTCGGCCGCCGCCGCGCGCAGCTGCGGCGTGCCGTAGGTGGCGGGATAGCCCGGGGAGTCGGAGGCCGCGGCGAGCGCCTCGCGCACGCGCTCGGGCACCGAGTCGACCGGGGTGCCGACCGACAGGTCCACCGCCCCGTCGGGATGGGCCTCCGCTGTCGCCTTGTGCGGGGCCAGGCGGTCCCACGGGAAGGTCGGCAGCCGGTCTGCCACTCGCCTGCGATCGGCCATGGTGTCCATCCCTCGATCATCGCCGGTCCGGGTGGGGACCGGTCACATGACGCACCGCCGCCGCGGCGCGGCGGGCTCCGGCTTCCGTCGAGCGGGCCGGTCCGGCACGCGGGCGGCCCGCTGCCGGCGGCCCGCCCGGTCGAAGGGCGGACCGCCGCGCGCGTGGCCTGCCGGAGTCCGCGCCCTACTCCTCTGCCTGCGGGGGCAGCTTGGCGACCACGGGGTGGTCGGTGTCGAGCTGGCCGACCTTGGAAGCGCCGCCGGGAGAGCCGATCTCGTCGAAGAACTCGACGTTGGCCTTGTAGTACTCCGACCACTGCTCCGGAAGGTCGTCCTCGTAGTAGATGGCCTCCACAGGGCACACCGGCTCGCAGGCGCCGCAGTCGACGCACTCGTCCGGGTGGATGTAGAGCATGCGCTTGCCCTCGTAGATGCAGTCGACGGGGCACTCCTCGATGCACGCCTTGTCGAGCACATCGACGCAGGGCTGCGCGATGACGTAGGTCACGTCGTACTCCTCTTCGGTCTTCGCCACGTTGACCGCGCGTAAGTGTCTTCGCTGTCACATAGCCTGGGCGATGCCGGGAGTCCGGAGCGGGACCGCCGGGCATCTGACACACGATTCGCAGTCTCCAGTATTGCGCCCACCGGGCTTTTCCGCGTAATTGGGGGTCGATCCCATGGGTCCAGGCCCGCGCATGCGCCAGGAGCTGACCCCTGGCGACATCGGTCGGCGCGCCACTGTGCGCCTGCGGCTGTCCGGCGGCGGGTTCCGGGATATCGTCGGGGTACTGGAGTCCTGGCAGGACGGCCTGCTGCGACTGCGCCGACGCGACGGAAATGTGACAGAGGTCACCGCCGAGGACGTCGCAGGAAGCCGTATCGTGCCGCAACGACCGCCCACACGCAGGCGGGGGGCCGAGAGGCCGACGACGGACGGCTAGCGGCCCGCCGCGCGCGAGCCGCACCGCGGGCGCTCCCCGCGGTGCCCGCCGGACGCCGATGTTGAAGGGGGAGGTGGCGAGTCCACGCCATGCAGGAGACCGTCGCTTCCGCCCTCGCCCAGCTCGCCCGCTCCGACAGCCGTGCCGCCCAGGTCGCCGAAACCGCGCTCTCCACCCTCACCGACGGCCGCAACCTCGAAGCGCTCACCCAGCACTCCGTCCAGGAGTTCTGCTGGTACGTGCTGCCGGTGCGCTTCTCCGCCGACTCCGCCGAGCGGGCGTTCGCCGCCCGCTCGCTGGGCCGCCTGTTCTCCCTGCTCGGCCTGGACCGCTACGCCGCCATCTGCACGTCCGGCACCACCCGCGAGATCCTGGAGAACCACCGGGTCAGCCACGACTCCGGCCACCAGGCCTACCGCCGGGCGATGCGCGCCTCCGGCGTCGAGCCGCCCGACCTTCCCGAGCTGACCTGGGGCAGCACGCTCGGCTCGGCCGAGATCGCGGCCTACCAGGCCACCTCGGCGTCATTGGAGCTCGCCGTCGCGCTGGAGGAGCTGCGGCCGGGCACGCCCGCCTGGCGCAACACCCAGCAGCAGCGCACGCGGGCGTTTCTGACCCAGCCCGACCCGCAGGGGCGCAGCAGGCTCGACCGCGTGCGCGAGGAGCGGGTGCGCGCCTGGCTGTCCTCCCCCTCGCACCCGCACCGCCAGCGGCTGTGGCCGCTGCTGGGACAGCTCATCAGCGGCGCCGAGACCCCGCCCGACGCCGCGGCCGCGCTGGCGCCGGTGGTGCGGCTGCTGGACTACGCCGACGACGGCATCGGGCTCACCCAGATCGGCTACATCTCGCCCAGCGTGGTGCGCGAGCTCTGCGCCGAGTTCGGCTGGGACACCTCTCCCTCGCCGCCGCGCAGCGAGACCGACTCCACCCAGCTCATCGCGCTGCACAAGCTGCTGCGCACCATGCGGGCGGTGCGCAAGTCGGGCCGGCGCCTCGTGCTCACCCGGCGCGGGCGGATGCTGCACGACGACACCGAGGCGCTGTGGCGCGCTGTGGCCGAGAGCGTGCTCGACACCGACGGGTTCGCCCAGGCCGCCACCGAGACCCTGCTCGGGCTGCTGCTGTCCTTCTCGTCGCGCTCGACCGGCAGCCACGCCCGCGGCACCTGCGGCGACATCGCCGAAGAGGCCCGCCTGGTGCTCGCCGACTCCGGCTGGGGCAGCGAGGCCTCCAGCCGACTGCCCGACACCCAGCAGGTGGGCTCGGTGCTGATCACGGTCACCTGGCTGCTGGAGACGCTCGGCTTCGTCGTGGGCGGCGACCTGCTGGGCGAGGGCGGCAGCCACCAGCTCACCAAGGCCGGGCACGCGTTCTCCCTCACCGCCATGCACATCTCGGCGACCACTCCCCCGACCTCGCTTTAGGCGTGTTCGACGGGTCCGTCCCCAGCGAGCGTCGCACGCGGGTGCGCCCCCGCGCCCGCCCGGCGCACAGCGGGCTGGCGGCGCGCTCGGCGACCCGGTGCGCAGGTCCGGGCAGGTGCGCCTAGCCTGGATGACGGCGCGCCGCCGCCGATCCCCCGCGCACCGCGCCACCCGGCGCCGCGCGACTCGCCGATCGCGACCCGCGCGGCCCGCCGCCGGCCTGTTGACATCCGTTATCCGACGAGCTGGAGCACCATGCCCGCGCCTGAGCCCACCGACCGGGAAGAAGACGCCGCGCCGCGGCCAGACGCCGCCGCGGCCACCACCGGGGGCCACGGCGCGCCCGAGGAGGCGGCCGAGGGGCGGGACGGCGGCGAGGCCGGCGCGGCTGGCGCGGAGGACGCGGACGCGGGCTCCCCCGGCTCTCCCGCGCCGGCCACCGGGCGGTCGGCGGCCGACCTGCTGCCCAGCCCGGTCTTCGTGCTGCTGCTGGGGATCGCCGGACTGGCCGGATGGTTCTCCTGGACGCGTGCCGAGGTCGACTGGACCGGCGACGACTCGCGGGTGTACCTGCCCTTCGTGTTCATCCTGACCGGGTGGATCGTCTCGCTGGTCCTGCACGAGTACGGGCACGCCGCGCTCGCCTACCGCTTCGGCGACCGGGCGCTGCGCGGCGGCGGCTACCTGCGGCTCAACCCGCTCCGCTTCCGCGAGCTGTTCTCCAGCCTGCTGCTGCCGGTGGCGTTCCTCCTGCTGGGCGGGATCGGCCTGCCGGGCCCCGCGACCTACCTGGACGACGCCGCCGTGCCGAGCCGGGCCCGGCGCAGCCTGGTCGCCGCCGCGGGGATCGCCGTCAACCTCGTGCTGGCCGCCGCGGCGGCCGCCGCCGTCGCCGTCCTGGTACCCGCCGGCATGTTCACCGACAACTGGATGCTCGGCGGGCTGATGTACCTGTGCTATCTCAACCTGACCGCGGCGGTGCTCAACCTGCTGCCGATTCCCGGCCTGGACGGCTTCGGCGTCGTCGCGCCGTACCTGCCCGGCAGGATCGCCGAGCGGGTGCGCCCGTGGTCGCTCTTCGGGGTCATCGCGGTGTTCGCGGTGCTGTGGGTGCCGCAGGTCAACGTCGAGGTGCCGCGGGCGATGACGCAGGTGTTCGCGGGCCTGGGAATGCCGCAGGTGGACGTCGGGTTCGGCGAGGTGCTGCTGCGGTTCTGGGCGTCCTGACACCGGTGCCGACGCGGTGCCGGCGCGGCCTCAGTGGCCGGGCTCGGTCACCACGGCGGCGATGCCGACCGCGGTGAGACCGCCGAAGAGGTAGCAGTAGTCGATCACGGTCGAGGTCAGCACGATGTCGCCGCCGGAGGTCACCGCGATCAGCGAGAACACGGCGGCCGCCCAGCCCAGCGCCGGCAGCAGGGCGCCCAGCCGCGAGCCCATCCCCCAGCCCGCCCCTCGGCAGCCGGCGAAGAGCGCGGCCAGCACGGCCACCAGCGCCACCGCGGCAACCGCCTGCCCGGCCGGGCCCGCCACCCACAGGTAGGACAGCCACCCGGCGAGGACCGAGCCGCCGAATCCGACCGCCGCTCCCGCGGCGAGCAGCACCGTGTAGCCCAGTCCGGTCACGACCGGATCGGCGATCCGCTCCACCGCGCCCGTGCGGCCCTCGGCGGCGGCACCCGGCCGGGGCGGGGGCGGCTGCTGCTGTGCGGTCACGGCGGGAGGTCCTCCTGGCGTGCTCGTGGTCGTGGTCGTAGTCGACGGGGCGGACGCGCGGCGGGCGCGGGCCCGACGGGCGGCCGGGCACCGGCGCGGGCGGCGGGTCGACCGGTCAGGCGAACAGGTCGGACTCGTAGCCGTTGGGCCCCCGGCGCGCCACCGGACCGGCGAGCTGGGTGAAGTACTCCACCGCCTGGATCTCCTGGGCGGTCCCGTTGGAGAGCGCGAACAGCTCGCCGTCGACGCTGATCTGGGTGGCGTGCGCGCGCATCGCCAGCACCTTGGCCGGCCAGTGCGCCGAGGCGTCGATGCGCGCCGTGACGAGGCGGTCCGGGGTGCCCGGCGCGATGTCGGACGCGGTCGCGGGCGCCGTGAACGGGCCGGGAGCACTGCGCAGCCGCTCGACCGACTCCTCGATCACCGACCTGGGCTGGGCGACGGCGTAGAGCTTGCGTGTCTGCCAGGGCGTACCGGGCAGGGCCCGCTCGGCGGCCCGCTCGAACGCGCGCACGGCGACGCGGTGCGCCTGGATGTGGTCGGGGTGGCCGTAGCCGCCGTTGTCGTCGTAGGTCACGACGACCTGCGGGCGCACCTCGCGGATGACCTGGGCCAGCAGGTGCGCGGCCTCCTCCGCGTCGGCCTGCCAGAAGCAGCCGCGCCGCCGGTTGGTGGCGGCGCCCATCATCCCGGAGTCCCGGTAGCGGCCGGGGCCGCCGAGGAAGCGGTGGTCGCGCACCCCCATCGCGAGGCAGGCCTTGTCCAGCTCGCCGACCCGGTGCTCGCCGAGGGTGTCGTCGCGGTCGGAGCCCAGGTGCGCGAGCTCGGGCGGGATGATCTCGCCCTCTTCGCCGCGCGTGCACGTCACCAGCGTGACCTCGACGCCTTCAGCGGCGTACTTGGCCATGGTCGCGCCGGTGACGATGGACTCGTCGTCGGGATGGGCGTGCACCAGCAGCAGTCGCCGATCTGTCATGGTCTGGACGATACCCCGGTCGCGGCCCTGTGCACGGCACTGCGCCCGGCACGTCCGCACGCGCTCCGCGGACAGCGTCGGAGGGCCGCCCCGCGGCCGATGCGCCACAATCGAGGCATGAGCTTTCCCCGGCAACAGGCCCGCACACGGCGATTCACCATCGGCGTCCCGCGCGCGTTCCAGATCTCACCGGACGGCAGGCGCGTCGCCTTCCTGCGCGGCAGAGACGGCGAGGACGCCGCGACGTGCCTGTGGATACGCGACCTCGACGAGGCGGCGGAGCGCGTGGTGGCCGATCCGCGCACCATCGGCGCCGACGACGAGGACCTGCCCGCCGAGGAGCGCGCCCGCCGCGAGCGGCTGCGCGAGACCGGCGCGGGCATCGTCTCCTACACCGTCGACGCGGACTTCACCCGCGCCGTCTTCACGCTCTCGGGGCGGCTGTACACGGCCGATCTCGCGGGCGGGGGCGCCCCGCGCGAGGTCGCGGCCGCGGTCGCGCCGGTCGTGGACCCGGCGGTCTCGCCCACGGGCGAGGCCGCGGCCTACGTCAGCGGTGGCGCGCTGCACGTCGTCGGGCTCGACGGCGGCGGCGACCGCGTGCTGGCCGAGCCGGACGGCGACGGGGTCGCGTGGGGGTTGGCGGAGTTCGTCGCCGCCGAGGAGATGAGCCGCTACCGGGGCCTGTGGTGGGCGCCCGACGGCTCGGCGGTGCTGGCGGCGCGCGTGGACGACTCGCCGGTCGCCCGGTGGACCATCAGCGACCCCGCCAACCCTGCCGCCGCGGCGCAGACCGTGGCCTACCCGGCGGCGGGCACGCCCAACGCCGATGTGCGGCTGGCGGTGCTGAGCCTCGGCGGGCACGGCCCCGCCGAGCCGCGCTGGATCGAGTGGGACCGTGAGGAGCTGCCCTACCTCGCCCGCGCCGGTTGGACGTGCCGCGGCGCCGGCAGCGGCCCCGCCGACGCCTCCCGCCCCGATGAGCCCGCCGAGGTCGTGTTCACCGCGCAAAGCCGCGACCAGCGCACGCTCGCCCTGTTCCGGGCCGATCCGCTCACGGGAAAGGCGAGCCGCGAGCTCTCCGAGACCGACGGAACGTGGGTCGAGATCATGCCGGGGGTGCCGGCCTTCACCGCGAGCGGCGAATCAGTGTGGATCGGGCGCCGCGAGCGGGACGGGCGGCGCGCCCTGCTGGTGGGCGGCCGCGAGGCGGGCCCGCCGGACGGCGCCTACCTGCGGGGTGTGGCCGACGTCGACGGCGACCGGGTCCTCTACTCGGCTTCGCCGGACGGACGGCCCGGCGAGGTGGGGCTGTGGCTGCTGGACACGGCCACCGGCGAGACCTCCGCTGTCGAGGTGCCGCCTGCGGCCGCCGGCGGCCGCCGCCCGGATGCGGAGGGCGCCGTGCTCTCGGGCAGGCTCGGCGGCGACACGCTGGTCGTCCAGCGCCGAGGCATGGACGCCGACGGCGTGCGCACGCTGCTGCTGCGCGGGTCGGCGTCCGGCGGCGGGCCGGAGGTCGCGGGCGAGGTCGAGAGCCTCGCCCTGGCACCCGACCTGCCGGCGCCCAACGTGCGCTTCTGGTCGGCGGGCGAACGGGGCGTGCCCGCGGCGCTGGTGCTGCCGTCCTGGTACGACCCGGACGCCGAGGGATCCGCTGCCCGCCTCCCCGTGCTGATGGACCCCTACGGGGGACCGCACGCCCAGCGGGTGCTGCGCACCCGCGGCGCCTACCTGACGTCGCAGTGGTTCGCCGACCAGGGGTTCGCGGTGGTGATCGCCGACGGGCGCGGCACACCCGGTATCAGCGTCGAGTGGGAGCAGGCGGTCGACGGCGACCTGGCGGGGCCGGTGCTGGAGGACCAGGTCTCGGCGCTGCACGATGCGGCCGCCCGCTTCGGCTGCCTGGACCTGGACCGGGTCGCGATCCGCGGCTGGTCCTTCGGCGGCTACCTGGCGTCCCTGGCGGTGCTGCGCCGGCCCGAGGTCTTCCACGCGGCGGTGGCGGGCGCCCCGGTCACCGACTTCAGCCTGTACGACACCCACTACACGGAGCGCTACCTGGGTACGCCGCAGGGCCGGCCGGAGGCCTACGCGCGCTCCTGCGCCCTGGAGGGCTGGGCCGAGCCGAACCGCCCGCTGATGCTCATCCACGGCCTGGCCGACGACAACGTGGTCTTCGCCCACACGCAGCGGCTGTCGTCGGCGCTGCTGGCGGCGGGACGGGCCCATACGGTGCTGCCGCTGTCGGGCATCACCCACATGGCCTCCGAGGAGACCACGGCGGAGAACCTGCTGCTGCTCCAGGTGGAGTTCCTGCACCGGTCGCTGGGCGCCGGCGCGGACTCATAACCGCCGCTTGTCGTCCGGCGGCGCCCGGGCGGGGAGGGCTCTCCGGTCCGTTGCGGGAGCCCTTCCCGCCCCGCTCCGGCGACGCGCTACCCGACCTCGGGTTGGCGCATCCGCGTGGCCGAATCCGGCCAGTTCCGGGTGCTGCAGCGACTGTGGGTAACCGGTTGTATCGGCACCTGCACTGCGCACTCATGCGGCCCCGGAGCCGCTCCCGGCTCCCCCTCCGGCTCCCGGGCGCCGCGCGCCCCGCCCCGTGCCGCCGCAGGGGGCGACGTGGGGTGACGGCGGGAGCGCTCCGCCGACTGTCGCGGCAGCCGGCTATGACCTAGGGTTTCGGGCGCTCGCCGAAAGTCGGTGGGCGGGCACGGCGGTCTTGTGTCCCCCTCCTTGCGTGCGACCGCCTGCCGCCGGCGGGCCCCCGCTGAGTCCCCGCTCGTCGGCGGGGCCCGCCACCCCGCTACCCCTGGAAGAACAGCAGTGCGCAAGTCCCCCTGTGCCATGGCGTTCGGCAGCGCAGCCGTCGCCCTCGGCCTCGTCGTCGCCGGTGCCGCGACGACCGCCGACCACACCCCCGTTCCGCAGGACGTGTCCGTCTCCGCGGGCTCGCCCGGCGCCGCGCACGCGGCGCCGCGGCACACCCCCGGTCCGGCCGCGCCGACCGCTGAGGGCACGGCGGCCGCATCCGGGACGGAGCCGGTCGCGCGCTCCGCCGCGGAGCGGCTCCGCGCCCGCCTCGGCGAGGCGTTCGCCCCCGGCGTCCCGGATGCCGCGCACGACGAGCTGGGCGTCACGTTCGGACCCGGCGCGGGGGTCGGCGCGGGAGGCCGGAACGCCGCTGTGGGCGGGGATCCGGCGCCCCATGCGTTCGGGCCGAACCCACGCACGGGCTAAGCTGCCGCTGAGGCTCGTCGGTATGTGGCAATAGCCGGAATCGGACCGATATGTCGCAGGGGCACCGAGCAGGGCACCGGAGGCGGTGCGCACGCGGCGCCCCGCCGACCCAGCGGCTTCACGAGCACTCCGGTGCCGACAGGGGCGCCGGAGTCTCGCGCATCGCAACGCCCGGGTGCGCGAGGCCGGTCGGCGTATCCCACCCGCATCCATTCCCCCCTACGCCGGCCGGCTCCCCGGGCCTTCCGGGCCGCCTCCGCGCCGCCGCACGCGGGCGGGAGGGCGGATCGCCGTCCCTAGAATGTGGCCATGCGCTATGTCCTGTCGGCCCTCCTGCTCGACGCCGCCTTCGTGCTCGCGTTCGTGGTCGTCGGGCGCGTCAACCACGCGGAAGGCCTGACGCCGACCGGCGTGGCGCTCACGTTCGGGCCCTTCGCCGCCGCGCTCGTCGCGGGATGGCTGGCGGTGCTGCCGTGGCGGCCGTGGCGCAACCCGAAGGCCGTGGTGTCGACCGGCTGGCTCGTGCTGCTGATCACGGTGGGCGGAGCGATGCAGCTGCGCGAGGCCACCGGTGAAGACGCCCCCTTCTCGTTCGTCGTCGTGACGGCGGTCTTCCTGGGCGTCACCCTCCTGGGCTGGCGCGCCCTGGCCGCCCTGCTCCGCCGCCGGCGCACCCCCGCCGCCGCGGACACCCCCGCCGACTAGGAGCGCGCGGCTGGGGCCGCACCCTCCGCCTCCTCCGTACCCGCCCCCGTGCGAGCCGCCGGGGGCGGTCACTCGTGTCCGCACGCGGCGACGCGATGCCGCGTCCCCACCCCGGCACCGCCGCGGCGCCCGAAAGGCCTGAGCCTCCTGAGCCGAAAAGGATTCGCGGGAACCGCGCGAGCGGTTGCGCGCTCAGCCTACACTCAGGATTCACAGCGAATTCCCAGATTTCGGGCCGCCGCGTCGGCCGGCACGCGTCCCCCCGGGCGCTCAGGCGACCAGCCGAATCGCGTGCCGAACGCGGCCGGGTCCGCCGACGGAAGGGGTCACAATGCCCAACCCGATGGGCGCCATCAACAAGTACGGCCAGATCGAGGAGTACACGCCGGAGGAGATCGCCTCCGGCGCGCACCGCAAGCGGGTAGGCGCCTACTGGGACGAGATCGGCCGACTGCAGTACAAGTTCCTCGTCGAACAGGGGCTCACTCCTGATTCCACGCTGCTCGACGTCGGGTGCGGCTCCCTGCGCGGTGGCATCCACTTCATCCGGCACCTGAACCCGGGCAACTACTACGGCATCGACGTCGACCCCGCGCTGGTCAAGGCCGGGCTGGAGCACGAGCTGCCCGCCGTCGGCCTGAGCGAGCGCCTGCCCGCCGACAACCTGCGGGTGACGTCGCGGTTCGCCTGCGACTTCGGGGTCAGGTTCGACTTCGCGCTCGCCCAGTCGGTGTTCACCCACCTGCCGCTCAACCACATCCGGCTGTGCCTGTACCGGGTGGCCAAGGTCATGCCGCCCGGCGGGCGGTTCTACGCCACCTACTTCGAGGCCCCCGCCGACGAGCCGTTCGACAAGCCGCACCGCAAGCGCTACCCCGAGAAGGACCCCTTCCAGTACCGGCCCGAGGAGCTCGCCTGGGCTGCCAACGTGGCGGGCTGGCGGTTCCGCAGCATCGGCGAGTGGGGCCACCCCCGCGGCCAGCGCATGGCCGAGTACCGCCGGGTGGCCTCACCCCGCGAGACCGTCCGCCGCGTCCGCCGCAAGGCCAGGCGCGTCGCGAGCCGCTACACGTCCCGCCGGTGATCCCCGCATCCGGCTCGAAGCGCCGCGCGGGAGGGCGCTCCCTCCCGCGCGCGCCGCTGCCCGGGGGCGCGGCCGGTATCGGCGAATCCCTGGCGGCGCGGGCGCCGGTCCGAGAGTATGGGGCACCGAAACGCTTCCCGCTCATCCGCCGACGCCCGGGAGGGCCCTGTGGTCGACCAGGTGCTCATCGCCATCGCCGCCGCCGTAGCCGGCAAGGCCGTGGAACCGATGGCCGAGCAGGCCGTATCCGCTCTGCGCGGTCTGCGCAAGGCCGTCATCGAGCGCTTCCGCGACGATCCGGAGGCGCGCGGGGCCCTGGAGGCCGCGCAGATCGACAACGAGGACGGCGAGGCCGTCGAGGCGCTCGCGGGGCACCTGGACTCCGCCGCCGCCTCCGACCCCGCGATCGGCAGGCTCACCGAGGAGCTGCGCCCGCACTTCGGCGCCGCCGAGGGCGGGGTGGTCAACACGGTGCAGGGCGACGTCAGCGGAACCGTGGTCCAGGCCCGCGACATCCACGGCGGTGTGCGCTTCGACCGCCCCTAAGCTGGGGCGCGTGACCGACCAGGCCCTTCCCGACTCCGCAGACCCCGACACCCGCGGCGGGAGCCGCGACCCGCACGAGATCGGTGTGGGCCCGTGGCGGGGGCCCTGGCCCGAGGGCGACCACTACGACCCCGAGCTGCTGGCCGAGGGCGACCGCCGCAACGTCGTGGACCGCTACCGGTACTGGCGCCGCGAGGCGATCGTCGCCGACCTCGACACCCGGCGCCACCCCTTCCACGTGGCCGTGGAGAACTGGGAACACGACTTCAACATCGGCTCGGTGGTGCGCACGGCGAACGCGTTCGCCGCAGAGGCCGTGCACATCGTGGGCCGGCGCCGCTGGAACCGCCGCGGCGCTATGGTGACCGAGCGCTACCAGCACGTCCACCACCACGCCGACACCTCCGGCCTGGTCGCCTGGGCGCGGGAGCGCGGGCTGCCCCTCGTCGGCGTCGACAACCTGCCGGGCGCGGTGCCGCTGGAGACCTACCCGCTGCCGCGCGCGTGCGTGCTGGTCTTCGGCCAGGAGGGCCCCGGGCTTTCGGCGGAGGCGCGGGCCGTGTGCCAGGCGGTGCTGTCCATCGGGCAGTACGGGTCCACCCGCTCGGTCAACGCGGGCGCGGCGGCCGCGATCGCCATGCACGCCTGGGTCCGGGCACACGTCTTCCAGCAGCGGCCCTGAGCGCTCCCGCACCCGCGCGGGCGCCCTCCCGGCCGGTCCCGCGGACGGGCGCGGACGCGATCGGGGACCGCCCCGCTGCGCGCGGAACGGCCCCCGGATGCGTCGGCCCCCGCCGCTACTCGGACCTGCTGCTGGTCAGCGAACCCAGCAGGTCGCGGTTGAGCTGGGAGATCGTGTCCAGCGGGATGCCCTTGGGGCACACCGCGGCGCACTCGCCGATGTTGGTGCAGCCGCCGAAGTCCTCCTCGTCGTGCTGGTTCACCATCTGGACGACGCGGGCCTCCCGCTCGGGCTGGCCCTGCGGCAGCATGCCCAGGTGGGTGACCTTGGCCGCGGTGAACAGCATGCCGGAGGCGTTGGGGCAGGCGGCCACGCACGCGCCGCAGCCGATGCAGGTCGCCGCGTCGAACGCGCGGTCGGCGTCGGCCTTGGGAACCGGCATGGCGTGGGCGTCGGGCGCGGTGCCGGTCGGCGCGCTGACGTAGCCGCCGGCCTGGATGATCCGGTCGAAGGAGCCGCGGTCCACGACCAGGTCCTTGATGACCGGGAACGCCTTGGCCCGCCACGGCTCCACCGTGATGGTGTCGCCGTCGGAGAAGCTGCGCATGTGCAGCTGGCAGGTCGTGGTGGTCTCGGGACCGTGGGCCTCGCCGTCGATCACGACGCCGCAGGCGCCGCAGATCCCCTCGCGGCAGTCGTGGTCGAAGGCCACCGGCTCCTCGCCCTCGAGGATGAGCTTCTCGTTGAGGACGTCCAGCATCTCCAGGAAGGACATGTCCTCGGAGACGTCCTCCACCTTGTAGGTGACCATCCGACCCTTGTCGTCGGGGCCCTTCTGGCGCCAAACGCGCAGGGTGATGTTCACTTGTAGCTCCGCTGCTTCATCTCGACGTACTCGTACTCCAGGGGTTCCTTGTGCAGGACGGGCGGCTCGCCCGTCCCGCCGAACTCCCACGCGGCGACGTAGGCGAACTCGTCGTCGTGGCGCAGCGCCTCGCCGTCCTCGGTCTGGCTCTCGGCGCGGAAGTGCCCGCCGCAGGACTCCCTGCGGTGCATCGCGTCGATGCACATCAGTTCGGCCAGCTCGAAGAAGTCGGCGACGCGGCCGGCCTTCTCCAGCGACTGGTTCAGCTCCTCGTTGGTACCCAGCACGCGGACGTTCTGCCAGAACTCCTCGCGCAGCTCGCGGATGCGCTCGACGGCCTTGCGCAGGCCCTCCTCGCTGCGCTCCATTCCGCAGTAGTCCCACATGATGTGGCCGAGCTCCTTGTGGAAGGAGTCGACGGTGCGGTCCCCGTTGATCGAGAGGAGCTTGTCGATGCGCGCGCGCACCGCCGCGGCCGCCTCCTCGACCTCCGGGGAGCTCTCGTCGACCTTCTCGAAGGGGCCGGCGGCGAGGTAGTCGTTGATGGTGTTGGGCAGCACGAAGTAGCCGTCGGCCAGGCCCTGCATCAGGGCGCTGGCGCCCAGCCGGTTGGCGCCGTGGTCGGAGAAGTTGGCCTCACCGGTCACGAACAGGCCCGGGATGCTGCTCTGCAGGTCGTAGTCGACCCACAGTCCGCCCATGGTGTAGTGCACGGCCGGGTAGATGCGCATCGGAACCTCGTAGGGGTTCTCGCCGGTGATGCGCTGGTACATGTCGAAGAGGTTGCCGTACTTGGCCTCGACCGCCGGGCGGCCCATGCGCTTGATCGCGTCGGCGAAGTCCAGGTAGACGCCCAGTCCGCCCGGGCCCACGCCGCGTCCCTCGTCGCAGACGTTCTTGGCGGCGCGCGAGGCGATGTCGCGCGGCACCAGGTTGCCGAAGGCGGGGTAGATCCGCTCCAGGTAGTAGTCGCGCTCGCCCTCCGGGATCTCGCGCGGGTCGCGCTTGTCGCCGGCCTCCTTGGGCACCCAGATGCGGCCGTCGTTGCGCAGCGACTCGCTCATCAGCGTCAGCTTGGACTGGTAGTCGCCGCTGACGGGGATGCAGGTGGGATGGATCTGGGTGTAGCAGGGGTTGGCAAAATGCGCGCCCTTGCGGTGCGCCCGCCAGGTCGCGGTGACGTTGCACCCCATGGCGTTGGTCGAGAGGTAGAACACGTTGCCGTAGCCGCCGGAGGACAGGACGACGGCGTCGGCGAAGTGCGTCTCGATCTCGCCGGTGACCATGTCGCGGGCGACGATGCCGCGCGCCCGGCCGTCGACGACGATCAGCTCCAGCATCTCGTGGCGGGTGTTCATCTCCACCGTGCCGGCCTGGACCTGGCGCTCAAGGGCTTGGTAGGCGCCGATGAGCAGCTGCTGCCCGGTCTGCCCGCGGGCGTAGAAGGTCCGCGAGACCTGGACGCCGCCGAAGGAGCGGTTGTCGAGCAGGCCGCCGTACTCGCGCGCGAACGGCACGCCCTGGGCCACGCACTGGTCGATGATCTCGACGCTGACCTGGGAGAGCCGGTAGACGTTGGACTCGCGCGAGCGGAAGTCGCCGCCCTTGACGGTGTCGTAGAACAGCCGGTAGATGCTGTCGCCGTCGTTGCGGTAGTTCTTGGCCGCGTTGATGCCGCCCTGCGCGGCGATGCTGTGCGCACGCCGCGGGCTGTCCTGGTAGCAGAACGACTTCACGTTGTACCCGGCCTCGCCCAGCGTGGCGGCCGCCGAGGCGCCGGCGAGGCCGGTGCCGACGATGATGACCGACAGCTTGCGGCGGTTGGCGGGGTTGACGAGCTTCGCGGAGAAGCGGCGCTTGTCCCAGCGCTCGGCGACGGGTCCCGCAGGCGCCTTCTCGTCGCGGATTTCGTCGCCTTCGATGTAGAGGTCCTTCATTTATCCCACCAGCCCGAAGGTCACGGAGAGCGGCGTGAGCAGGAAGCCGACCGTCAGGCCCGCCGCGATCACGGTCGCGATGATGTTCAGTGAGCGCTGCCGGCTCTGCCGGTTGGCGCCGAGCGTGGTCAGCGCACTCCAGACCCCGTGCCGGAGGTGGAGGCCCACGGCGAGCACGGCGGCCACGTAGAACAGGGTGACGTACCAGAACTCCGGCTGGAAACCGGAGACCATCCGCTCGTACGGGCTGTCCGAGGGGCCTCCCGGGTGGATGGTGTTGGTCGTCAGGTGCAGCACGTGGAACACCACGAACAGCGCGATGCCGATGCCGCCGTAGCGCATCGTGTAGGAGGAGTAGCTGCGCTGCACGCGCTTGGTGACCTGGTAGCGCACCGGGCGGGCGCGGCCGGCGCGCCGCCACAGCACGACCGCCGCGTAGGTGTGGATGAGGACGCTCGCCAGCAGCACCACGCGCATGATCCACAGGAAGCCCCCGTGGGGCAGCATGGGCTCGCCCAGCTCGCGCAGGTGGTGGGAGTAGTTGTCGAAGGCCTGCCGGCCCGCGAACACGTTGAGGTTGCCGTACATGTGCGCAATCAGGAAGAGCACGAGGATCACACCGGTGACCGCCATCGCGGACTTCAGGGCCACCGTGGAGCCGAGTGCCTCCGATCGCTGCTTGGTCAGGGTACTGTTCGCCACAACTCGTCACTTTAAGACTTGATAAAGAACAACGTCTAAGTCATGAGAGTGCTGGTGTCGATAGCCGTAGGCTATGGTCATGCAGTTCCAGCAGCTGGCGTATTTCCTCGCCGTGGCCGAGACGCGCCATTTCACCCGCGCAGCCGAGGTTTCGCACGTCGCCCAGCCCAGCCTGAGCCGCCAGATCCGCAACCTGGAGGAAGAGCTGGGCGCCTCCCTGTTCAGCAGGGCGCGGGGAAATATCACACTCACGCCCGCCGGCGAAGCGCTCCTGCCGCTGGCCCAGCGCATCGTCGCCGACACCGAGACGGCGCGCCACGAGGTGCAGCAGCTCGCCGGGATGCGGCGCGGGCGGCTGCGGCTGGGCGCCACGCCCTCGCTGTGCGCCGGGCTGCTCGCCGAGGCGCTCGCGGGCTTCCACGACCGGTTCCCCGGAGTCGAGCTGCAGGTCGAGGAGAGCGGGTCGCGGGACCTCATCCGCGCCCTGGGCCGCGGCGAGCTGGACCTGGCGCTGATCATCCTGCCCCTGCAGAGCAGCGACCCGGCGTTCGTGACCACCCCGATCCTGCGCGAGAACCTGGTCGTGGTGCACGCGGCCGACGCGCCGCCGCCCACGCAGCGCGCGTCGATGCGCATGACCGATTTGCGCGACCGTCCGCTGGTGATGTTCCGGCACGGCTACGACGTGCGCGAGGCGACGCTGCACGCCTGCCGCGCCGCGGGCTTCGAGCCGCGGCTCGCGGTCGAGGGCGGCGAGATGGACGCGGTGCTGCGCTTCGTCGAGGCGGGCCTGGGCATCGCGGTGGTGCCCAGCATGGTGCTGAAGAACCGGCCCGGGCTGCGGGGCACGCCGCTGGCCCAGCCCCGCCTGCTGCGCACCATCGCGCTGGCCCACCGCAAGGACGTCGACCCCTCGCACACCGCGCGGGCCTTCCGCCGGCACCTCATGGCCTACCTGACGCACCTCACCCGCGACGACCTCGGCGAGGACCTGGAGGTCATCGCGCCGCTGCACCCCTGATCGAAAGCCCCGACGGCGCGGCGGACGCGGGCGGGCGCCCGACCCCGGCGCGCCGCGTCCCACCGGCGGCGCGGATATGCGATAAATTCTGTTCATGAAGGCTCGGCTTACTTTCACATAGCGGGCATATGCCTTCATATTTCACAAAATTCACTTAAACCCAAAAAGCCTCATACAGCCCCACTTCTCCGCAAACCAGCCACCCGCGAATACGCGGCGTGGCATTTTTCACATTCATTTCGGGTAATTTTCGAGCTGAATTCGTGATCGCTGCGGCCTAACGTGGCTTCCCTAACCCGTCCGCACTGCCTGATCAGACGGCTGCGGGAGCGGCCCGAGCCCCGCGCTCCGCCATCGACGGGGCCGCCCGCGCCAAGATGGAGACGCAGCGAAATGACATCGACGCTTCCCCCGCCGGAGCGGGCCGGACTCAAGCGCCCCCGCATCGCCGCACGGACCCTGCGCACCGACCGCTGGTGGGCCGGTCCGGTGTGGACCGTGCTGGGGCTGACCGCGTTCCTGGTCTACGGGCTGGTCCGCGTACTGCAGCAGGACAACTACTGGGTGGCCGACTACCACTACCTGACGCCGTTCTACTCGCCGTGCCTGTCGGCGTCCTGCGTGCCCGAATCAGCGCATTTCGGGACCCTGCCCTGGGAGTTCCCCTGGTTCCTGCCCTACGCGCTGTTCAGCCTGCCGTTCCTGCTGCTGTTCCGCTTCACCTGCTACTACTACCGCAAGGCCTATTACCGCGCGTTCTGGCAGGCCCCCACCGCCTGCGCCGTGCGCGAGCCGCACGGCCGCTACACCGGCGAGTCCCGGTTCCCGATGATCGGCCAGAACCTGCACCGCTACTTCTTCTACATCGCCGTCGTCATCTCCCTCATCAACACCTACGACGCGGGGCTCGCGCTCTACGGCGGCCTCGCGGACGGGTTCGGGGTCGGGCTCGGCAACCTGGTCCTCATCGCCAACGTGGTGCTGCTGTGGGCCTACACGCTCAGCTGCCACTCCTGCCGGCACGTCTTCGGCGGACGGCTGAACAGCTTCGGCGGCAAGCCCGTGCGCTACTGGATGTGGACGCAGATCTCGCGGCTGAACACCCGGCACATGACGTGGGCCTGGATCACGCTGGGATCGCTGGTACTCGCCGACCTCTACGTGGCGCTGGTCGCGAGCGGGACCATCACCGACCCGCGGATCTTCGGCTAGCACCCGAGAGTCCGCATTAGGCAGCCCCCAACCGCGGGTATCCGGCACTCCAGGCGCCCGAGCGCGACCACGCCGGAACCGGCGCAACGAAAGTCAGGAAGATGTCCGAGACAACACGGCACAGCTACGACGTCGTCGTGATCGGCGCCGGCGGCGCGGGCCTGCGCGCCGCGATCGAGGCCCGACAGCAGGGCAAGAGGACCGCCGTCATCTCCAAGTCCCTCTTCGGCAAGGCCCACACCGTCATGGCCGAGGGCGGCGCCGCGGCGGCCCTGGGCAACGTCAACAGCAGCGACCACTGGAAGGTGCACTTCCGCGACACCATCCGCGGCGGCAAGTTCATGAACAACCCGCGCATGGCCGAGCTGCACGCCAAGGAGGCGCCGGAGCGGATCCTGGAACTGGAGTACTGGGGCGCCCTGTTCGACCGCACGCCCCAGGGGCGCATCAGCCAGCGCAACTTCGGCGGGCACGAGTATCCGCGGCTGGCCCACGTCGGCGACCGCACCGGCCTGGAGATGATCCGCACCCTGCAGCAGCGCGTGGTCCAGCTCCAGCAGGCCGACGCCGCCGAGTTCGGCCACCCCGAGGCCATGCTCAAGGTGTTCGCCGAGACCACCGTCACCGAGCTGCTGCTCGACGGCGAGCCCGGCGGTGAGGACACCCGCATCGCCGGCGCCTTCGGCTACGTCCGCGAGACCGGCGACTACCTCGTCTTCGAGGCTCCCGCGGTCGTCCTGGCCACCGGCGGCATCGGCAGGTCGTTCAAGGTCACCTCCAACTCCTGGGAGTACACCGGCGACGGCCACGCGCTGGCGCTGCGCGCCGGGGCCACGCTGCTGAACATGGAGTTCGTGCAGTTCCACCCCACCGGCATGGTCTGGCCGCCGTCGGTGAAAGGCATCCTGGTCACCGAGTCGGTGCGCGGCGACGGCGGTGTGCTGCGCAACTCCGAGGGCCGCCGCTTCATGTTCGACTACGTGCCCGACGTGTTCCGCGACCACTACGCCGAGTCCGAGGAGGAGGCCGACGGCTGGTACGCCGACCCCGCCAACCACCGGCGCCCGCCCGAGCTGCTGCCGCGCGACGAGGTCGCCCGGGCCATCAACAACGAGGTCAAGCAGGGCCGCGGCTCGCCGCACGGCGGGGTGTTCCTGGACGTCTCCACCCGGCTGCCCGCCGAGGAGATCATGCGCCGGCTGCCGTCGATGCACCACCAGTTCAAGGAGCTGGCCGACGTCGACATCACCGCCGGCCCCATGGAGGTCGGGCCCACCTGCCACTACGTTATGGGGGGTGTCGAGGTCGACCCGGACACCGGGGCCTCCCTGGTGCCCGGCCTGTTCGCCGCCGGCGAGGTGGCCGGCGGCATGCACGGCTCCAACCGGCTGGGCGGCAACTCGCTGTCGGACCTGCTGGTGTTCGGCCGCCGCTGCGGCCTGGGGGCGGCCTCCTACCTCGACGGCCTCGGCGAGGAGCGCCCCGACGTCGACCCCGACGTGATCGAGCGCCTCGGCGCGGAGGCCGCCGCCCCCTTCGAGCACGAGGCGGGCGAGAACCCCTACCAGCTGCAGCAGGAGATCCAGCAGACCATGAACGACCTGGTCGGCATCATCCGGCGCGGTCCGGAGATGGAGCAGGCGCTGGAGTCGCTGGACAAGCTGCGCGAGCGCGTGGCCGGGGTGCGCGCGGAGGGCGACACCGTCTACAACCCCGGATGGCACCTGACCCTCGACCTGCGCAACATGCTGCTGGTCTCGGAGGCCGTGGCCCGGGCCGCGCTGGAGCGCCAGGAGTCGCGCGGTGGCCACACCCGCGACGACCACCCCGCGATGTCGGCGGAGTGGCGGCGGAGCAACCTGGTGCTCTCGCTGCGCGAGGACCGCATCCGGCTGCGCCGCCAGCCGCTCGACACGCTGCGCCCCGACCTGATGGAGCTGTTCGACCGCGAGGAGCTGGGCAAGTACCTCACTGAGGAGGAACTTCCCCCCGCGGACCGGTCCGACGGCGCCGAGACCGCGAAGGAGGACAACGAATGACCAAGCGGACGTTCCACGTCTGGCGCGGCGGTGGCGAAGGCGACCTGGCCGAGTACGAGGTCGAGGTCAACGAGGGCGAGGTCGTGCTCGACGTCCTGCACCGCCTCCAGGCCACGCAGACACCCGACCTGGCCGTGCGCTGGAACTGCAAGGCGGGCAAGTGCGGCTCGTGCTCGGTGGAGATCAACGGGCGCCCGCGCCTGTCGTGCATGGCGCGCATGAGCACGTTCGAACCGGACGAGAGCATCACCGTGACGCCCATGCGCACCTTCCCGGTCATCCGCGACCTGGTGTGCGACGTGTCCTTCAACTACCAGAAGGCGCGGGAGATCCCGTCGTTCACCCCGCCCGAGGGCACCGAGCCCGGCGACTTCCGGATGGCGCAGGCCGATGTGCAGCGGTCCCAGGAGTTCCGCAAGTGCATCGAGTGCTTCCTGTGCCAGGACGTGTGCCACGTCATCCGCGACCACGAGGAGAACAAGGAGGCCTTCTCCGGCCCCCGGTTCCTCATGCGGGCCGCCGAGCTGGAGCTCCACCCCGAGGACACCGCCGACCGCCGCAAGATCTCCCAGGAGGAGTTCGGGCTGGGCTACTGCAACATCACCAAGTGCTGCACCGAGGTCTGCCCGGAGAACATCAAGATCACCGACAACGCGCTGATCCCCTTGAAGGAGCGCGTCGCCGACCGGCAGTACGACCCGCTGGTGTGGCTCGGCTCCAAGATCGGCCTGCGCAAGGGCGCCGACACCCCGCTGCCGCCCAACACCCGCACGCCCTCCTCCGCACCGGAGCAGTAGCCGGAGCGGGGGCCGCCGCGGGGCGGCCCCCGCCGCGGCAGAGGTGCGGGACGCCTGCCGCGCTCCGCGCGCCGATCGGCGGCGCCCCGGTCGGTCACAGCCGGCCGGGTGAGCGCCAGTCGCCGACCGGGCGGGTGTAGCGGGCGAGCAGCGTCGGTGCGGCCGCGCCAACCACCGCGGCTGCGGTGTCGCGCACCCGCGCCGCCAGCGGCGACTCGCTCTGCACCGCCTCGGCCAGCTGGGCGGAGCGCTGCACGAGCGCGCAGGTGCGGCCCAGCCGGGCGTCGGAGTAGGACTGCAGCGCCCGGGGGACGTAGGCGACCGACCCGCTGATGTGGCGGGCGAGCACGACCGCGTCCTCCAGCGCCTGGGCGGCGCCCTGGCCCAGGTTGGGGGTCATGGCGTGGGCGGTGTCGCCCACCAGCGCGACGCGGCCCCGGTGGTAGGCGGGCAGCGGGGTGTCGACGTGCCACACGTCGGTGCGCACCACCGACTCCGGACGGGCGGCGGCCGCCAGGCGCGGCAGCGGGTCGTGCCATCCCTCGACCCGCTCGGCCAGCCGGGCGTGCTCATCGGGGCTCCGCCCGCCCGCGGGTACGTTGCCGGTGGCGTAGCAGAACGCCGCGTCGCCGCTGAGCGGCAGCACCCCGGCCACGCCGCCGCGCCCCCAGCTCTCACCGAAGGCCATGGCGGGCTCGGGCCGGGGCACGATCGCGCTCCAGCAGGCGAAGCCTGCGTAGACGGCGCCGGGGTGCTCCAGGAACAGCTCGGTGCGCAGCGCCGAGCGCGCGCCGTCGGCCAGCACCACCAGGTCGGCGGTGTGCTCGCCTGCGTCGGTCGCCACTCGGGCGGGGCGGCGCGTGTCGCCGGGCTCGACCGCCGTCACCGTGGCGGCGGTGTGCACGGCGGAGCCGGGCAGCCGCTCCAGCAGCATCGCGGCCAGCTCGCCGCGGCGCAGGACGCACACGGCGTCGCCGAACCGCCGGCGGGTGCGCTCGGCCGAGACGCGCAGGATCCACGCGCCGTCGCGGCGCCGGATGGCGGCGACGCCCTGCTGCGCGGAGTGCTTGCGGACGTCCTCGCCGAGGTCGAGGGAGTCGAGGGCGCGCAGCGCGTTGGGGGCCAGCGCGAGGGCGAGCTCGGCGGGCTCGATGCCGGGGGCGCGCTCGCAGACGGTGACCGTCCAGCCGACCCGGCGCAGGGCCAGCGCCGCGGACAGCCCGCTGATACCGCCTCCGACGACGACGGCGTGCGGCTCTGCCATAGGGCTCGTCCTTCGCGGGGGTCAACGCGCGGTTCCGCGGCCGGAGCCGTACTCGGAACCCTGGGGTTCCAAGGCTAGGGCCGCCGACCCGCACGCGCTACGGAACACCGGGTTTCGGTCGAATCCGGTGCGGCGCCGCCACGTCACGCGGAGTACTTATCGCCGCCGCCGGCTCGGCGTGTCCTCCGAAAAGGCGTCCGGCGGCGGCGCGGCGGGGCGCCGCCTCCCGACCGCCGGCGGTGTGCGCGGCGCCTGGGCCGCGGGCCGCCGGGCCCCGGATCCGGCCGCAGCGGCCGGATCCGGCGGTCGCGTGTCAGCCGCGCTTCTTGTGGGCGGCCATGCGGCCCCGCTCCTTGGAGTCCAGGACGGTCTTGCGGATGCGCACCGATTCGGGTGTCACCTCGACGCACTCGTCCTCGCGGCAGAACTCCAGTGCCTGCTCCAGCGACAGCCGGCGCGGCGGCACAAGGCGCTCCAGCTCCTCGCTGGTGGAGGAGCGCATGTTGGTGAGCTTCTTCTCCTTGGTGATGTTGACATCCATGTCGTCGGCCCGGGAGTTCTCGCCCACGATCATGCCCTCGTAGACCTCGGTGCCCGGATCGACGAACAGGACGCCGCGCTCCTGCAGGCTGAACATGGCGTAGGTCATGGCCTGGCCGGTGCGGTCGGCGACCAGGGAGCCGGTGGGGCGGGTGCGCAGGTCGCCGAACCACGGCTCGAAGCCCTCGAAGACGTGGTGGGCGATGCCGGTGCCCCGGGTCTCGGTGAGGAACTCGGTGCGGAACCCGATGAGGCCGCGCGAGGGCACCAGCCAGTCCATCCGCACCCAGCCGGTGCCGTGGTTGGTCATCTGCTCCATGCGGCCCTTGCGGACGCTGAGCAGCTGGGTGATGGCGCCCAGGTAGTCCTCGGGCGCGTCGACGGTGAGCCGCTCGACGGGCTCGTGCAGCTTGCCGTCGACCTCGCGGGTGACCACCTGCGGCTTGCCGACCGTCAGCTCGTAGCCCTCGCGGCGCATCTGCTCGACGAGGATCGCCAGCGCGAGCTCGCCGCGGCCCTGCACCTCCCAGGTGTCGGGGCGCTCGGTGGGCAGCACCCGCAGACTCACGTTGCCGACGGTCTCGCGGTCGAGCCGCTCCTTGACCAGCCGCGCGGTGACCTTGGCGCCCTTGGTCCTGCCGACCAGCGGCGAGGTGTTGATGCCGATGGTCATCGAGATGGCCGGCTCGTCCACGGTGATCAGCGGGAGCGGGCGCGGGTCCTGCGGGTCGGCCAGGGTCTCGCCGATCATGATGTCGGGGATGCCGGCGATGGCGATGATGTCGCCGGGGCCCGCCTTCTCGGCCGGCTTGCGCTCCAGCGCCTCGGTCATCAGCATCTCGCTGATGCGCACCTGGTCGACGGTGCCGTCGCCCTTGATCCAGGCCACGGTCTGGCCCTTGCGGATCTCGCCCTGGTGCACGCGGCAGAGCGCGAGGCGGCCCAGGAACGGCGAGGCGTCCAGGTTGGTGACGTGGGCCTGCAGCGGGGCGCCGGGGGTGTACTCCGGAGCCGGGACCGTGTCCAGGATGGTGTGGAACATCGGGACGAGGTCGCCGTTGTCGGGGACCTCGCCGTCGGCGGGGCGATCCAGCGAGGCCTTGCCGTCGCGGGCGCAGGCGTAGACGATCGGGAACTCGATCTGGGACTCGTCGGCGTCGAGGTCCAGGAACAGCTCGTAGGCGTCGTCGACGACGTCGGCGATGCGGCTGTCGGGCCGGTCGACCTTGTTGATGACCAGGATCACCGGAAGCTTGGCCGCCAGCGCCTTGCGCAGCACGAACCTGGTCTGGGGCAGCGGCCCTTCGCTGGCGTCGACCAGCAGCACCACGCCGTCGACCATGGACAGGCCGCGCTCGACCTCGCCACCGAAGTCGGCGTGGCCGGGGGTGTCGATGATGTTGATGACGACGTCGTCGCCATCGGGCTTGGTGTAGTGGACGGCCGTGTTCTTGGCGAGAATGGTGATGCCCTTCTCGCGCTCCAGGTCGTTGGAGTCCATCACGCGCTCGTCGACGTCCTGGTTCTCCCGGAAGACGCCCGACTGCCAGAGCATGGCGTCGACGAGCGTGGTCTTGCCGTGGTCGACGTGGGCGACGATGGCGACGTTGCGGATGTCAGTCCTACGTGCGGAGCCTTCGACAGGCGTGGCGCTGGACATGCGAGTGTCTCGATCTCATCTGGTGGGAAGAGCCGCGACTCCCGCGGCACACTGCCAGTTTATGCGGGCTCGCCGGGTCCGCGGAGAAACGGCCTGGTCAGTGCAGCTCTGCAGGGCGCCCGGCCGCCGAGCGCGCTCAGCCGACCAGGAGCGGGCGGATGTCGGTGAGGAAGGGCACGTCGGCCGGCAGCCAGTCGACCTCGGAGAGCGCGTCGGCCTTCAGCCAGCGCAGCGACAGGTGCTCCAGCGCCCGGGGCTCGGGCTGGCCGTCGGGCAGCTCGGCGAGCCACACACGCAGCACGGCGGCAGGGCCGCCGACGCGGGCGGGGAAGGAGACGTCGCCGCCGAGGCGGCGCAGCGGCGCGATGCGCACGCCCAGCTCCTCCTCGCACTCGCGCACGAGCGCGGCGGTGTCGGACTCTCCGGGGTCGACCTTGCCGCCGGGCAGCTCCCAGCGGCCGCGCATCTGCGGCGGGTGGGACCGCTGGGCGGCGAGCACGGCGCCGTCGCGAAGGATCGCGGCGCCCACGACGATCTGCGTGTCTGGCACCCGCCAAGATTAGCCCGGCGCGGCGGCGCACGCCGGGGACTTGGGCACGCGCGCCCGCGGGAACCGGCGGAGCCTTCCGGGGGTCGAAGACGTGTCCGCCCCCGCGACCGATCGGAGACGTCCGGTGTTCGGAGTCCTGCGTCCGTGCCGCCACACCCTGCCCGGCGACCTGGCGGCGTCGTGGGTGTCCCATCTGTGCGGGCTGTGCCTGGCGCTGCGTGACGGACACGGCCAGCTCGCCCGCACCGCCACCAACTACGACGGACTGGTGGTCTCGGCGCTGACCGCGGCCCAGCAGCCGGCGGCCGCCACCCGCGCGGCGGGGCCGTGCCCCCTGCGCGGGATGCGCGGCGCCGAGGTCGCGCAGGGGGCGGGGGCGCAGCTGGCCGCGTCGGTGTCGCTGCTGCTGGCCGCGGCCAGGATCGGCGACCACATCACGGACGGCGACGGCCTTTACGCGCGGGGGCCGGTGCGGGCGGCGGCCCGCACACTGGCCGCACGGTGGGAGCGCGCCGCCCGCTTGGGCAGCGGCGAGCTGGGCTTCGACGCAGGCGTGCTGCTGGAGGCGCTCGACGGGCAGCCGCTGGCCGAGGCGGCGGCGGAGAACGGCGCCGGCGTCCTCGCCGCGACGCGCCCCACCGAGTTCGCCACGGGAGAGGCGTTCGCGCACACGGCGGTCCTGGCGGGGCGCCCCGGCAACCGCGGTCCGCTGCGGGAGGCGGGGCGGCTGTTCGGCCGGATCGCCCACCTCCTCGACGCCGTCGAGGATCTGGAGGACGACCGCGCGGCGGGGGCGTGGAACCCGGTGGAGGCGACCGGCGCGTCGGCCGCCGAGGCGCGCCGGCTGTGCGACGACGCGGCCCTGGGCGTCGAGCTCGCGCTGGCCGAGGCGGACTTCGACGACGGGCGGCTGGTGCGCGCGCTGCTGGTGCACGAGCTGCGACGGTCGGTGTCGCGGACCTTCACGGCGGCGGGGCATCACGGGCCGCCGGAGCAGCACGGGCGTCCGGGTGACCGCGGAGGGAGCGGGGGCAGCGGCCCCCGCTGGCCGCAGGACCACGGCTACACCAGCGCCTTCGGACCGGTCGAGCCGCCGCCGGGCGCGGGAGGCCCTCGGAACGGGCACAGGCCGGTCGGCGACCAGGGCGGCTGCTGCTGCACCTGCAACTGCGAGACGCCGAAGATCTACGAGCCGCCCAAGAGGCGCGGGTTCCTCGCCGGGTGCGGTGTCGCCCTGTTCATGTGCTGCACCTGCCAGCACTGCTGCCGCGACCCGCACCCCGGGCCGTGGTCGGGCGAGCGCAGCGGCTCCTGCCTCGACTGCGGCTGCGGCGGCAACACCGGCGGCAACACCGGCGGCGGCAGCGGCGGCAACACCGGCGGCGGCAGCGGCGGCGAGGGAGACGGCGGGGACGGGGGCTGCTGCGACTGCGACTGCTCGTGCGACTGAGGCACTTCCCGCCGGGTCGGGCAGCTTCGGCCGGCCGCCATGGCGAGCCTGCCGCCGGACCCGGCCTCCGGGCCGGACGCGGCGGGCGCACCGCGCGGCCGTCGCCCGCGCCGCGCACCACCGGTGCCGCCCGGCGGACGGACGTATGCCGGGCGACCGGTCGGCCGCGCCCGCGTGCGCGCCCCTACAGCGTCCCCGCGCTTGGTGCGGGAGCGGTTCGTCAGCGGACGACCTCGAAGACGTTCTTCTGCACGCCGTTGGAGTACGCCTCGTACTCGACGAGCTTCAGCTTCTGGGTGTCCTTGTCGGAGTCGCTGAACATCCGCTTGCCCGCGCCGAGCAGCAGCGGGAACACCAGCAGGTGGTAGCGGTCGATCAGGCCGGCGTCCGCGAGGCCGCGGTTGAGGGTGGCGCTGCCGTGCACGATGAGCGGGCCGCCCTCGGTGTCCTTCAGCGCCGCGACGTCGTCGAGCGAGCGCAGGATCGTGGTCTCGCCCCAGTTCGCGACCAGGTCGCTCTCGGTGAGCGTGGTGGAGACCACGTACTTCGGCATCGCGTTGTACTCGGTGAACTCCTCCATGCCGGGCCATACCGGGCTGAACGCCTCGTAGCTGACCCGGCCGAGCATCATCGCGCCGGCTTCCTCCTGCTCCCTCTCCTTGAGCTCATACGCCTCCGGAAGGAACTCGACCTCCTTGAAGGTCCAGCCCGAGTTGCGGTATCCGGGCTCGCCGCCGGGCGCCTCCACGACGCCGTCGAGCGAGACGAACGCGGTGCTGATGAGAGTGCGCATCCGGGGTCTCCTGGGGTCTCGTAGCTGATCGAAGCCGGTCGGCCGGTGTCCGATCCGTCTGCGCGGCCTCGCCGCGTCCACCGGCTCGCCCTGGATGACTGCGGATCGCGCGGAAACTCATCGGTCGTGCCGCCGCCTCTCGGGCCCGACGTCTCCGGCCCGACACGTCGGGCCCCGCTCCGGTGCCCGTGTCCGGCAGCGGGACCCGCGATCCGCATCGGGGCGGCGTCGGTGCCCGCCCTCAGGCCGCGGTGCGGGTGCGCTGTCCGTGGGAGTGGCGCTCGGCGCCCAGGCGGCGGGCGGCGCCCTCGGGGTCGGCGGCGGGGTGGGTGACCCGGGTGCCGCCGTCGTCGCTCCAGCGGAAGAACCCGCCCCAGCACCACACGGTCAGGTCGCTGCCCGCGGAGAGGACCGCCACCGGGCCCAGCGCGCCGGGGTAGAGCCGGGGGCCGCCCGGCGCGGTGAGCAGGGCGCACAACCGCGAGACGGCTTCGGCGGAGGTCGCGGGGGCTGCGGCGGAGATCGTCGAAAGGGTACCCACGGACGGCGGCCTTTCCAGTCGGCACCTGCGGGCGCGGTGCTCGCCCGCTGCGGCGTTGCGGTCGGCTCGACGACGGGCGCGCCTGTCGTCGCCGTCGCTAATCCCCGGATTCGGCAGACCGCAAACGATCGCCTTCGATTCGGTCACAGATCGATCAACGAGTGACCGCGCGGCGACCGTGCGTGCTTCGCCGGAGCTCCGACGCGGGTCGGCGAGTCGGCCGCCGACGGCCTTTCGGACCGGTGTGCGGATGGTCAGACTGCCGGACGGATTCCAGCAGGTCCGGAACCGGCCGCGGCGGTGTCGCACCGGCTCCAGCGGGCACTCTCCGGCGTGGCTCGGCGGTCGCCGCCGGCGGAGCGGGGAGGTGGCGCGCATGGCGGGGCTGGACATGCTGCGCGGGTCGGCGCTGACGGGAGTCCGGGTCGACGCGCCCGCGCACCGGGTGACCCTGGGCCTGCGTCTGGAGCGGGCGGGCGGACCGGCCGACTACACGCTGGTGCTGGAAGGCGTCACGGACTTCAGCTACTTCGACGAGTCCGCCGATCCGTGGCCGCAACCGCTCGTGACCGCCGTGGCGTCACACCACGACCCCGACTCGATGCGCTTGGACTTCGGTATCGCGCGGGAGGGGGCGGGGCTCACCGTCACGTGCGGCAAGGCGGTGCTGCGGCGGAGCGGGCCGCACTCGTCCGAGCGCGGCTGAGGCCGGTCGGGCATCGGGGTGAGCGACCCTCGGGCGCCGACCGGAGCCGGCGCCCGAGGCGGGCCGACACTCTCCGGGGGGAGTGGCGAGAGCGCCGACGTTCGAGCGAAGCAGCGCTGTCGACCCTGGGGCCGGCACCGTCCGGTCGGGCGCCCGACGGCGACCGATCGGGGAGGGTGGTCCGGTGCGGCACCCCGAAGCGGGCCGGGCGGGAACCGCTTACCCCGCGCGGCGAAGCCGAGTGCCGCAGCGGCTGCGGCGACGGAGCCCCTGCGGGGAAACGGCGGCCGCCGGAACGCTGCGGCCGCCCGGCGGCCGACCGGCGCACGGCGCCGGTTCCGGCAGCCGAAGCGGGCACGACCCGCTCCGCCGAACGCGGATTCCCGTTCGGTTTCCGCTTCATAACGGAAGCCTATTCAATGGAGAGCGCACTCGGGGCGGAAATCGAAAAACCCGGGAGGACACGGCGCGACGGGCCGGGTGCCGCCGCCGATCCCCGCAATTCGCGACACCCGGGCGGATGCGGACATCCGCCCCCGAGGGGAAGGCGACGGCCCCGGCCGGCCGAGTCGCGGACCGGGAGGGATCGGACGCGACAGCGGCCGACGGGCTGCGGCGCGGGGAGAGGGAGCGGCGCCGCGCCCGACCCGGATCACAGTACTGCACAATCCCGGATATTTCAGTTGTCCACTTATACGAATCTCGCTAGAAGTTCCGTCGAAGCGAGCGAGAGGATCAGTCCGAATCGTCTGATTTGCCACAAAAAGTTAGGAGTGAAATGGGGATGGTCCCGATTGATTCGCCACCATTTCTGGTGGTCTAAACCGAAGGTCCCGGTATCAGCGATTCGGGACCGGGGTCAGAAATCAGCCAGACGCTGCGCGAGGGCGGTGAACCGCCGCCCGGCGCCCGCGCTGCGGACCGCCTGGGCCAGCGCCCGGCGCGAACCCACCAGCACGACCAGCCGCTTCGCGCGGGTGATCGCGGTGTAGAGCAGGTTGCGCTGAAGCATCATCCACGCGCTGGTCGTGATCGGAATCACCACGGCGGGGTACTCGCTGCCCTGCGAGCGGTGGACGGTCACGGAGTAGGCGTGCACCAGCTCGTCCAGCTCGGCGAAGTCGTAGCCGATCTCCTCGTCCTCGTCGGTCCGCACCCGCACCGACTGCTCGACGGCGTCGATGCCGGTGATGACACCGAGGGTGCCGTTGAAGACCCCGTTCGCGCCCTTGTCGTAGTTGTTGCGGATCTGGGTGACCTTGTCGCCGACACGGAAGACCCGCCCGCCGAACCTGCGCTCGGCGACACCCTCGCCAGGGGGCGTCAGGGCCTGCTGCAGCAGGGTGTTGAGGTTGCCGGCCCCGGCAGGGCCACGGTGCATGGGCGCCAGCACCTGCACGTCGCGGCGCGGGTCCAGGCCGAACCTGCGCGGAATGCGGTTGGCGACGACGTCGACGGTGAGCTCGGCCGTCGCCTCGGTCTCCTCGCTGGGAAACAGGAAGAAGTCCGACATCCCGGCGAACTCCGGCGGGTTCCCGGTGTTCACCCGGTGCGCGTTGGTCACCACGCCCGACTCCTGGGCCTGCCGGAAGACATGCGTCAGGCGGACGGCCGGCAGCGGGGAGCGCTCGTCCAGCAGGTCGCGCAGCACCTGCCCGGCACCGACCGAGGGAAGCTGGTCGACGTCGCCGACCAGGAGCAGGTGGGCGCCCGGCGGCACGGCCTTGGCCAGCTTGTTGGCCAGCAGCAGGTCGAGCATGGAGGCCTCGTCGACCACGAGGAGGTCGCAGTCCAGCGGGTTGTCGCGGTCGTAGGACGCGTCGCCGCCCGGCTTCAGCTCCAGCAGCCGGTGCACCGTGGAGGCCTCGTGGCCGGTCAGCTCGGTCAGCCGCTTGGCCGCGCGCCCGGTGGGTGCGGCCAGGACGATCTTGGCCTTCTTCGCCGCGGCCAGCGTGATGATCGAGGAGACGGTGAACGACTTCCCGCAGCCCGGACCGCCGGTGAGCACCGCGACCTTGCGGCTCAGCGCGAGCTTGACGGCCTCCTGCTGCCCGGCGGCCAGCTCGGCGCCGGTGCGCGAACCCAGCCAGCCCAGCGCGACCTCCCAGTCGACGCCGTCGAAGGCCGACAGCCGGTCCGCTGAAGCGTTCAGCAGACCCCGCAGATGCGAGGCCAGCGACGCCTCGGCGCGCTGGAACGGCACCAGGTAGACGGCGGTGACACCGTCGCCGTCGGGGCCGGCGACCTTCTCCGAGACCACGCCCTCCTCGGCCACCAGCCGCGCAAGGCACTCGATCACCAGGCCGGAGTCGACCTGGAGGATCTTCACCGCCTCGGCGATCAGCTTCTCCTCGGGCAGGTAGCAGTGGCCGTCGCCGGTGGACTCCGACAGCGTGAACTGGATGCCGGCCATCACCCGCTCCGGGCTGTCGTGCGGGATGCCGACGGCCTGGGCGATGGTGTCGGCGGTCTTGAACCCGATCCCCCACACGTCAGTGGCGAGCCGGTAGGGCTCGTTGCGCACCACGGAGATGGAGGAGTCGCCGTACTTCTTGTAGATCCGCACCGCCAGGGACGTGGAGACCTCGATGCCCTGCAGGAAGACCATCACCTCCTTGATGGCCTTCTGCTCCTCCCAGGCGTCGGCGATCAGGCGCGTGCGCTTGGGGCCGAGCTTGGGCACCTCGATGAGGCGCTCGGGGGTCTGCTCGATGACGTCGAGCGCCTCGACGCCGAAGTAGCCCACGATCCGCTCGGCGAGACGCGGGCCGATCCCCTTGACCAGACCGGACCCCAGATACCGGCGCACACCCTGGACCGTGGCGGGCAGCACCGTGGTGTAGTTCTCGACCATGAACTGGCGGCCGTACTGCGGGTGCGAGCCCCAGCGGCCCTCCATCCGCAGCGACTCGCCGGGCTGGGCACCCAGCAGCGCGCCGACCACGGTGGTGAGGTCGCCGCCGCGGCCGGTGTCGACCTTGGCGACGGTGTAGCCGGTCTCCTCGTTGGCGAAGGTGATGCGCTCCAGGACCCCGTCGAGCACCGACGGCCGGAACCCGCCGTCCCCCGAACCGGACCGCTGCGACCCCTTGGCCATCAGGACACCCCTTCCACCACCTCGGTTCCCCATAATGCCGCCCGGCGGCGACAGAGCACCTCGGAAGCCGAGCGGAGACGGCCGAGCGGGGGCACCCGCCGCGAGTTCGCGCACGCTCCGCGGTCTCGGCGGCGGCCGAGACCGGCGCACGCCACGGGCCGCCCGGGTCACCGCTGGCCGGGGCTTCCGTCTTCAGCGACAAACGTCCCCTTGCCCATCACCGTTACCACCAGGCCCCGTTCACGCAGGTCCCGCATGGCACGGCGCGCGGTAAGGCGAGCGACGCCGTACTCTTCGGCAAGGCGAACTTCGGACGGGACCGGCGTATCGGGCGGCAGCTCACCCGAAGCGATCTTCGCGGCGATGATGTCAGCCAACTGCCGGTAGAGCGGGGTCGCGCTCTCGTGCTTCAACTCTTCTGCATCGCTCACCTGCCCAACGTAGAGAGAGGCGTACTTATACATCTTCATGGATCCTTCTGTATCCCTGTACAGAGGGGTGCATCCCAGTGTATCGTCAAGGAGTCAAAAGAATCGACCCCCGCGACCGCTGCCACGGTCCGGGGGCGCGGCCACCAGCTAACACGGAGCTGACGACATGACCGACCTTAGCGGCAGTGTGCTGCGCTGCCTACGTCCTCGGCGTGTCCACACGCGCACGCCCGCCACCCTTACCGACGCCCCTCCTCCTGCCGCCCGCCGCAGGGCGGCGCGGGTGCGAGCGTTCGCGCCTCGTCCCTGCCCTCCCCCGCCGACCGCGCCCACGGCTCCCGCACGCCGGCCTCGCGGGCCGATGATCCGCCCCTACGCCCTCGCCGCGCTCCGGAGCAACCGCCGCTACACCGGCGTCCGCGCGTTCGCCGGGACGCTCCGGCTCGTCGAATCGCGACCGGCGACCCGCCCTGGTCTCGCGGGGGTGGTCCTGTGAACGCCGACGAACACCGCGCACTGCACCCGCCGTCCCCCGAGTACGGCCTCACCGAAGTCGAACGCCGCGCCCTGCGCGACCTGCTGGACGAGCTGGTCGACGCGACCGAGGACCGCGTCTTCTGGCTCGGCCGCGCCCGCGAGACCGCCCTGGAGATCAAACGCCGACTGGCCGGCCTGCTGGGCGGAGGCGAGGACTAACGGCAGCGAGCCGGTGTTCTCGCCGCCGCTCGAAGGTCGGGGAACTTGATCCCGTCCGGCGTCGAGAACACCGGCATCCGGCGACCGCGGCGGTCCGGAAGGTTCGGCGCTAGACTCCGATCCACTGAAAAGCGCGCTGCCGCCATCCTTTCCGTTCCCCGGACCGTCCTCTTCAGGTGCACTGCGCTTCGATGCCCGCGCCGGATGACGCGGACCGGGGTGAGGGGCGAGGGCCGGTGGGAGCGGCTCCGCCGTGATGGGCTCTGGAGGCGCGATGAAGGCCCGGGGGACTCGGCGCCTGGGTCGGCTGCTTCCCGAGGACCCGGCCGAGGTGGGCGGATACGAACTGGTGGGCCGCGTGGGCTCCGGCGGGATGGGCACCGTCTACGCCGCCACCGCGCCGGGCATCCGCGGGTACCTGGCCGTCAAGGTCATCGCCGGCGAGCACGCCGCCACCGCCGGGTTCCGTCGGCAGTTCGCCCACGAGGCCCGGCTGCTCGCGCGGGTCAACAGCCCGTGCGTGGCCCGGTTCGTGCAGGCGGACGTGGAGGCCGATCCGCCGTGGCTGGCCACCGAGTACGTGCCCGGCCCTACCGTGCGCCACCACGTCGAACGCCACGGTCCGCTGGGCCCGGGCATGCTCGTCGGCCTGGCGGCGGGTGCCGCTGAAGCACTGAGGGCCGTCCACTCGGTCGGGATCGTGCACCGCGACCTCAAGCCGAGCAACGTGGTGATCGCACCGCCGGGACCCAAGATCCTCGACTTCGGGATCGCCCGTCCCACCGCGCCGGAGGACCCCACCCGGTGGATACGCCTGCGCCGCTTCCGCGACGGGCTGCGGCGCCTGGGGGTCCGGGCGCCGGACGGGCTGCCGCAGGCCGACGAGCGGCCCGCCGAAGGACCGCGCGACCGCTTGGGCACGCCGGGCTGGATCAGCCCCGAGCAGTACCGGGGCGAGCCGGCGACCGACCGGTCGGACGTGTTCCTGTGGGGCTGCCTGGTGGCGTTCGCGGCGGCGGCGCACAACCCGTTCGGGCACGGCCATCCCAAGGAGCTGGCCCGCAGGGTGCTTCGGGAGGAGCCCGACCTCGACCGCCTGCCCGCCGGGCTGGAGCGGCTCGTGCTCTCGGCCCTCGCCAAGGACCCCGCCGCGCGCCCGGACTCGACGGTGCTGCTGCGGGAGGTGCTCGCCGCGAGCGGTGCCGAGCCGCCTCCAACCGGCGCCGCGATACCGGCCGCCGTCCGCGAGATGCTGAGGACCCACTGGAACGAGGTCGACGTGCGGCTTCCACGACCGCCGCGCGAGCTGCCGCACGGTCTGACTCGCGGTCTGGCGCGCCTGTGGCAGGCGGGCTGACGGCTGCGGTGGTGCATGGCGGGCGTTCGGCACGCGGGCGGGATCGCTCATATCGGGATCTCTCATATCGGGTTCGGTCATGTCGGGTCCGCCGTCCGGCCGCCGGTCCGGTCCCCGTCGCCGGCGGCGTCGGCACGATGCGGCCCCGTGTTCCGGGCGGCGGTAACAGGCGTCGCGTGCAGTCCGCGCCCGTGGGAGGCCGCGAGCCTGCGATGGGGACGGGGTTTCGTTCCGCCGGACACGACCAGTCCGCGCCCGACCGCGGACCCGCACAGCCGCGTGCGCGTGCGCTTCCCGCTGCATGTCGACATGTCGCGCAGAGTGCGGCCGACGCCGGTCAGCCGGATGGGAGCGCGGCGGACGACGTCTCCCTCGGAGACGCGCAGCCTGTGGATGCGCACGGCCGGGGAGACGGCCCGCACGCCGACCGCGGCCGAACGCGAGCGCACACCCATGTCGACCGTGTGCCCGTCCCACGGCGGCAGCCCGTCCAGCCGCCAAAGGCGCGCCGCGGTGTCGCGGCAGGCGAAGGCGCCGGGGGCCAGTGCGAGCTGGGCGGCGACGACGGCCCGCTTGAGCGGCGAGGCGAGCGTGCCGAATCCCAGCACCCGGAACACGCCCCAATGCAGTGTGCGTGTCCACATTCCGCGGCGCAGGCGAACAGCGACGTCGTCGGGCGAGAGCCCCGCCCGCCGCGCCTGCGCCCGACTGATGAGTCCGAACTGAGCCGCCGCGAAGAGTGCGACGGCTTCGTCTCCCTGGCACGGGAGTGACTGCTTGAAGATCATGCTTCAAGGGTCGGAGCCCTCAGGCCGGATGGGCCACTCGGATCACAGGGTTGTGGATAACTTCCGCCGGTCAGTCGGGAAGGAGGTAGTGGATCTCCTGAGCCAGCGTCGTCGCCGCCGGGTCGGCTTCGACCCGGAATGAGGTCTTACTCACGTCAACGTCGGATGCTGTCGGCTGGAAACTCAGTTCGCATACAACGCCCTTGCTACGCATGATCACGGTGTACTCGGACTTCGACGAACCATCGCCCGGGACGTAGAAGACCGTGGCCGCATCCCCCCAGGTGCTCTTTCCACTGGATTTGTAGTCGCTACCCAGGGTTTCCACATATTTTTGCTCGGTCGAATCCATCAGACGCTTTGACCGCGCGCGAACGGACGTATCATCGTATGATTCGATATAAGCGGTATAGGTAAGCGTCAATCGCCAGTCCTCGATACCGTCCGGCGATATGAGCCAAGCGCAATCATCCTTCACCGTCCGGAACCCCGATGCGGGGTGCGGAGATATCGTCGCAGAGTCCGGAGGAGCGACCTCTTCGTCCTGGCGTCGCGGGTACAGGCCCGTCGTCAGGACATCTTGATCCATTACCGTACACAAATCCAGGAGCCCGGGGCTCATGGTCTCCCGTGGCTCCCTTGTCGGCACAGTTGTGTGATCGTCAGAGCCTGAGGAGCCGGCCACGGCTGTCGACAGCATTCGCACGGCTCCAACCATGACGGCGACAACCAATACCGCCGCTGTGGTACCGCATCCGAACATCAGGAGAAACGCACGCCACCCATGGACCCCCTGCTTTCCTCGCGGCGTGCTGTTATTCTCAGACATTTCCGATCCTCAGCGGTGACGAGAGAACGATCGCAGCCTATTGCGCCCGATTGTCCAACTGCCCCTTCACGTCGGGGTGTTCTAGAGGGCGGGTGAACCCGAGAATCTCGGACCGCCCGGGAGCATCGTAGTCGTGAACCGCGATCGGTCCGCAGTCGGTGCACCAGGCCTCGACCATCAGCCCGTCGCCGATGACCATGCCCACATGCCCAGGGCTTCCGGCGCCCGGCTGGTGCACGTCGAAGAAGACGAGGTCGCCGGGCTGCTCCTCGCCCTCGGGCACCTTGGGCCCGAACGTCCACTGGTCCTGCGACACCCGCGGGATCGAGACCCCGATGCTCTCGTAGGCGCGCATCGTCAGTCCCGAGCAGTCGAAGGCGCTCGGCCCCGTGCCACCCCACAGATAGGGCTTTCCGCGCTGGTTCAGGGCCCAGTCGACGACCGCCTGCGCCAGCTCGTTCGGCGCCTGTCCGATCGGCTCGCCCTCGGCCGTGACCTCGCAGTTGACGGCCTGCTCGACGGAACCGCTGGTCTCGAAGTCGCCTTCGGCGTACTGGTCCGCCCAGCTCATGACGTCGTCGACGTACCACCAGGCGTGGTTGTAGCCGTAGACGGCCTCGCGCATGTCATCGCGTGCGCCGTGGGCGATCAGGTAGTCGGCGGCGGCGGGGATCGCGTCGGCCGGGTCGTAGACGTTGACGACGCCGTCGTCGTTGCCGTCCTGCCCGTATCCGTTCTCAGGGCGGTCGTCGGTGTCCATGATCGGGTCGCCGCCCCAGCTGTTGCCCGCGGCCGAACCGTCGAGGGCGCCGAACTGCATCGGGCCGGCGGCGCCCCAGTCGTTGTGGCCCTCCGTGATCCCCGGCCCCTCCCAGCGCCCGTGCTTGCTCTCGACCTGCCCGACGCCGGCGAGGACGTTCCAGGCGATCCCCTTCTCCTCGCCGACGGACTTGTAGATCTCCAAATAGTTCTCCGGTATGGAGTCCTCGGCGTAACCGCTGCTCTCCGCCTGCTGGGCGGACTGGTCGGAGGTGCACTGCAGCGCACCGACAGCGTTGATAACTCCCGGATTCAGCGCGGTCATGGGAATGATGACGACCCCGACCGCGATCGCTCCCACCATGAGAACGCCGATCGCGATCGCGAGCCGGGTGACGCACGCCCCCCTCTCCGCGTCCCTCGATTCAGGTCCGGCGAACAGTGCGATCATTCACTCACCCGCCGCATCCCCCGGCCCCGGCGTGCCGGGCACGTCGCCCAGGTTTCCGGCATCGGCTGGCTGGAAGTCGTAGACCCGCCACTCGCCGCCCTCTTCCACCACGGTGACCGCGAACTCTCCGAGGTCCTCGCTGGCGCCTCCACCGCCTTCGGTGATCGACTGCGCCGTCACCACGAACGTGACGGACTCGTCGCCGAAGGTGCGGATGGACTCGACGTTCGCCCGGCCCTCGGAGACGGCCTCCTTGCTCGACATCTCCTGCCACATCGCCCCGGCGCCGGAACTCTGGGCCAGCGTCTCGGCGTAGTCGTCGGTCGCGAGCTCCTGCATACTCGCGTAATAGTCCTCGGGCGACTGCGAATAGTCGATGGTGCCGTAGACCCGCGCGAACTCCTGGGCCGTCGCCGCCGCGGACTTGAACTCCGCCTCGCTGAAGGGGAACCAGTCCATCACCTGCATGTCCTGAGCGGCCGTAGTGGGAATCGGGCTCGGCGGCGCGACGTCGCCGGCGGCGTCCTGACCGCCGTTCCGGTCTCCTGCGGCGGAGGACTCCTCGTTCGACCCGCCCTCGTCTGCGCCGTCGCCCCACCCGCCCAGGGTCAGATAGACGCCGAAGACCACGAGGACGACGACGAGAGCGCCGAAAACGAAGCGCTGCTGTCCTTCACTGAGCGGTTTGGGCATGTCGGGGGTTCCTCGCGAGGGCGGTCGTGGCGTATCGGGTCAGTCTTCGTCCCGCAGCCAGAACGGGACGTCGCGGCGCACGTCCCGGCGGCGCTGGGACTCCGCGCCGGTCCAGAAGGGGCTGATGGGCGCGTCGTTCTTGCCGTCGCGGGATCCGGTGAGCCAGCTACCGCCTTCGCGGGACTCACCGGAGGGTGCCGGACGCTGCTGGCGCGGCGGCGGAGCGCCGCGCCCCTGCTTGGAGCGGGGACCGCCCCACCTCGATCCGCGGTTGACGTTGCCCTGCGGAGGCGTGGCCTCCCGGCCGCGGAAGATGCCGGCGCCGGTGTTCGGGTCAGCGCCGCGTTGGCCTTCGCGGGACGGCGCCTGCTCGGCACCCTGCGGCGGGGCGGAGCGCTGCTCTCCTCCCCCGCGACCGAAGACGGAGGCCCAGCCTGTGTCGCCCGTGCCGGTGTAACCGCCCGAGGGGCGCGGAGGGATGCTGCCCCTGCCGGAGGAAGCCGCGCGGGCGCTCCCCCCCAATCCTCCGGAGGCGGCCTCACTGAGTCGGGGGGCCTCGGAGGTGGAACGGCCGGCCGCGGCGGCGGCGCGCTGCTGGCCTCGGTCCTGATCCTGCGTCTGGCCAAGTTTGAGCGGCGGAGGAGCGGCATTGCCCCTGACTCGGCCGTAGCCCCCGCCGGCGCGCGCTCGTCCCGCGTCGCCTCGGACGCGGCCGCCTTCGACTTCGGCCGCGGTCGGCGCGGCTCCACCGCGCACCGCTTCGCCCGCTTCCGGCGTCGCGGCAGCCGCTCCCCCGCCGCCGGCGGGGACCGCCGCCGCGGCCGCAGCAAGTTGGGGGCTCCGCTTGAGCCCCCACTTTTGGGCCCGCATGTAGGCGACGGGCGGGAGGACGTTCGCGCTCTTGCTGAGAGCACTGCTCGACACGGCATCGCTGACCATCCGCGACGTGAATGTATTGGCGTTCACCGACTGGAAAAGATGAGCGAATGGACGGCGGTAGATGAACAAAGCCAGGGTAAAGAGGGCAAGCAGAATCATCTGCAGGCCCCAACCCATAGAAGACCCGATAATCATCCCATAACACAATACAAGGACGGATATCAGAAGAACTATGAAAACCTGTTTCAATAGCAAGCCGAGCGTCATCTCAAACCATCGAAGCAGCACCGTCCTACCATATCCTGGATGGATTCCGATCAATAGGAACACCGGCGCGAAGAGCAACAGAAGCAGGAATCCGATCTTCAGCACAATAAGTGCCACCGAACCAGCGAGGATCAACCCGCCCGCGAATATCGATGCAAACAACGCAAGTGTTGCGACGCCCAGACGACTTCCCTGCTGCTCCCCCTCAAACAGCGGATAGATCTGCGGATAATTTGATTTTATCTCTGATGCGATCTGCTCATACTGTTCCTGCTTCTCTTGGGCAAGCTCAGCAGCATCGGCGTTGCCATCCATGATCTGCTGCTGCTCGACTCGACTGAAAGCCTGGGCTTCCAGCAGCGCCATGCCATGCTCGCGCTCGGCCGTCTGAGATCCAGCAACAGAGCCGAACTCCCCAGCAATCCACGGCTGGCAAACGAGGCCGGACCACAGCATCTGCGAGTTCTGACGGACCGCAAAGTCATTCTGACTCTCCCACTCCGCCTTATTCACCTCTGCTGCGCCACGAGGACAGGTTGCGGCGCCGCCCGGAGGCGTGATCCTGGATATGGAACTGTTTACCAACTGGCTTCCTGAATTGACCACCGTGCCCGCATATCCGAGGATCTGCATTGGATTCACTAGAATCCAAATTCCGAGTGCCGTGGCGACGACCATCCAAACGGCACTTTCAATGGTAAGGGTCACCCGTTTGCGGATGAGTCCGTACCAACCCAGCCAGACAGCGCCGAGTATAATTACTGTCGGAAGAAGCGGCCGCCAAATTCCTTCGCGGAGTTCGACGACGATATCGGCAACCATGCGGTTGAAGCTGTCCAACAGCTCATTGGAGAGTGCCGCCTGATAAACCGTGATCGTCGACTGGTTGATCGTCTTCGACAGGTTCCAAGCAGTGTTGCTCAGTGTCGCAACCGCCGCCGAGCCCATCTTGTCGACGCAGGACTCGCGGATCACGTGCCACTGCTGTCCGGCAGTACCGTACTGGCCGTAGAGGCTTGAATCCGGTGGTAGTCCGTCGGGAGATGCCGCGGCGGCCTCGGCGGCCTGCGGCGGCACCAGCAGGCCGTCGGCTCCGCTGCCCGCCGCCTCCGGCTGCGGGGCGGGCTCGCCCTCGCAGACCGGTGCGGCCTGCGCGCTGCCCAACGGGGTCATCAGGAAGGCGAGCATCAACCCGGCCATCACCAGGTTGCGCTTGAAGCGCCTCCGGCCCCGGCCCGATCGGCGGCCGCGCGGGGGGTCGTCCGCCGCCGGACCGTCGGCCGACGGCGCTTCTCCCGAGATCGGCGAATCGTCCTCACGCCCGAACGCTGCGGACGGCGTCGCGGTGTTGGTCACTGGTCCTGCCCCATCCTCGTGGTACCGCCGGTGCCGCCCGTTCCAACCAGGGCACCGGTGCCTGCGCCGTCGTCTTCGGGGATGTCGTCCGGCCGATGCCGCGTGGGGTTGGTGTCCAGCCACTCCAGCAGCTCTTCGGACACCAGGTCCACGGCGACCCGTCCGGCGCGGCCGTCGAGGTCGCGGAAGATGGACTCACCGTTGCCGAGGTTGCGGAGCATCGCCTGATGCTCCTCGGAGGACTCGACCCCGAGGAGGGACATGACGCTCTCCACCTCGTACCGCTCGCTCGAACGGAAGGCGAACACGCTGGACAGGCAGTTGGTGACCTGTTCGTTGAGGAGGTCGCCCGCGTTCTGGCTGACCAGGATCAGGGCGGTGTTGCGCGAGCGCCCCATCCGTGAGACCTCGGGGACGAGCTTGGCGCCCTCCGGGGTCGAGGTCACAGCCCAGGCCTCGTCCAGGAAGATGGCCTTGGGCAGGTGGCGGTCGAGGCCGTTCATCAGCCGCCGGGCGAACTGGCTGACCAGGTACAGCAGTGCGACGCTGAGCCGCTGCTCGTAGGAGTAGTCGTCGCGTTGGATGGCGGAGTCGGGCAGGGTCAGCCCGCCGAGGGTGAAGACCGTGGTCCAGCCCTCGGTGTCGATCTGGGTCTGGCCCTGCGGGTCGAAGCACAGGCTCGCCAGCCGCATCTCCGACATCGACCGCAGCACCGCGCCCAGGTTGCGCGACGCCGGGTCCTCGGAGTCCTCCAGGTGCTCGACGACCTTGGCAAGGCTCGGGCGGGGCTGGTTGGCGACGGCTGCGACCGCCTGGATCATCGCCGACTCCCGCTCCTCGCTCATTCTCGGCAGCAGGAGGCGCAGCGTCTCGGTGGCCATGGTCTTCTGCGCGGACAGGTCGTCGCCGAAGGAGAACGGGTCGAGCAGCCCCGGTTCGGCCGAGGCCATCGACATGATCCGCGCCTTGCGGCCGCGCCGCTGCAGTAACCGCACCAGCGACTCCGCGTCGCCCTTGGGATCGATGGCCGCGACGGTCACGCCGCGCAGCGCGAGCTGGTGGATGAGCAGCAGCGCCAGCGTTGTCTTGCCGCCGCCCGGTTCACCGGTGATCGCGATCGCCGTGGGGCGGTTGCGCGCGGCCGCGACCATCGGGTCGAAGTGCACGACCGAGCGGGCCCGCCCGAGGGTCTCGCCGATGTAGGGACCGGTCCACCCCGCGCCGGAGGAGTCGCGTCGGTCGCCCAGGTCGATGGTGGCCGTGGGCATGCCGCCCGCGATCGTGCGCAGCGGCTGGCGCTGCGCGTAGGCGTTCAGCCGGATCCGGTCGCCGGGCAGTGACTCCGCGAACAGGGAGAACTGGTCGCCGGTGGAGTTGACGACGTCGATGCCGATGTCGCGGTAGTGCTCGACGACGGCCTCCACCCGCTGCACCAGCAGGTCCTCGGCGGGCGCCGACACCATCAGCCGGTGCCACCCGTAGACGAAGGGCAGCCGCTCCTTGGTGATGCCGTGCTCCAGCATCCGCGCGGCGTCGATCTGCTCGGCCAGCGCGAGGGGCGCGGCCACGCCGGCCTCGCGGATGTGGGCGTCCATGTCGCGGGCGTGCGCGAGCTTGCGGCCGACGTCCTTGCTCGCCTTCGCGGGCGGGATGAGCTTCATCCGCAGCGACAGCTCGACGGGGAACGGGAGCGCGTCGGCGTAGTGCAGCCACGGCTCTCCGTCGGGGAAGGGCATCAGGTCGGGGAACCGCGAGAAGGACAGGTAGGCGACGTAGGTGGAGCCGGTGGGCTGGTCCAGCCGCAGCATGGACCGGCCGTTGTGGACGACCCCTTCGACGAGCTGTTCGATCTCGCCCTTGCCCCAGGTGCGGCGGCCGGCGGCCGAGCGCCGCGACTCCTCGATGGTGCCGGTCACCGCGTGCCGGATCAGCCACGCGATCTCGTCGGAGGTGGCGTGGCGGGCGTGCAGCGAGCTCGCGGCCAGCGCACGGCCGAGCCGCTCGGCCTGCTCGCTCCAGCGGGCGATCTCCTTGGCGTCGGTGGCGTCGTCCTCCATGCCCAGCACCTGCTCGGTCCGCTGGTAGGCGTTGACCAGCTGGGCGAACATGCCCTGCGAGAGCTGGCCGCGCACGCCGCCGCGCTGGCCCAGGCGCACGCCCAGGTAGACCTCCTTGGTCCAGAAGTCCTTGGCCCACACGTGCCGGTACATCTCGTCGAGGTAGTCGAACCAGCCCGGCCCGGAGTCGGACGTGGCGTCGAGCCGGGTGGCCCAGTCGGCCGCCGGGTAGGTGCGGTGGGCCACGCGCAGGTGCACCTCCGCGTCGTTCATCCGGATGGCCGCCAGCGCGATGGTGACGTTGGTGGCCAGCGCCTCGCGCTCGTCGGGGGTGGCGAACTCGTAGGAGACCGTGGGCAGCCGGAAGTAGGCCCAGGCGTCGGCGTCGCTGAGCAGGATGCGGTCGTCGAAGTAGCGGACCGAGAGGCGGCTGCCGCTCCTGCTGCCGTTCATCGGGTGGCCTCCCCAGTGGTGCGTGTGGTGGTGCGGTCGCGCGCGCCGCGTGTGCGGAGCCGGTGTCTGGAGCGCGTCATCCGCGGGTCTCCGAGGGGCTGCGTCGCCTGCCTCCCGGTACGGCTTGGCCCGAGGGCGCCGGACCGCCGTCCATGCCGCGCACCAGGACCCCGCCCAGGGCTCCGTGCGCACGACGGGTGGTGGGGCGGAGCGCGCCGACGTCGACCACCTTGCCCGCGGCGAGGTGGTCGTCCCAGGGCACCCGCACGATGGCCCGGCAGCGTCCGCGCGCCACCTGCTCGGCGGCGTCGACGTCGGCCAGGCTGCGCTTGCTGACGCCGTTGATCACCACCACGGCGGTGGAGCGCAGGGCCGAGTAGCCGTGGCCGTCGAGCCATTCGAAGGTCATGGCGACGGCCCGCGCGGCGTCCTCGCTGGCCGGCGCCACGAGCACCATGCCGTCGGCGGCGGGGAGGGAGCGGGCGACGCCGGTCGCGGCGGGGTCGAGCACGGTGATCTCGTAGAACCGCTCCAGCAGCCCGGCCAGGCCCGCGTAGTCACGGTCGTCGAGGGTCTGCACGTAGGGGTCGTCGAGGGTGGCGACGACCTCCAGGCCGGTGGCCGCGCGGGAGGTGTAGCGGCGCATGGCCGCGTAGCCGTGGACGCGGTCCGCGTTGGCCAGCAGCGAGGTCACGGTCTCGGGGGTCTCGGTGCGGATGCGCCGGGACAGGCCTCCGCTGCCGGGGTTGACGTCGACGGCGACCACCCGCTCGTCGCGGTAGGCGGCGAGGGTGTGGCCGAGCATGAGGGTGGTGACGGTCTGGCCGGCGCCGCCGGTGCAGCCGAGCACGACGACGTTGCGGGGGCTCGGCAGCGGCGTGCGCAGCCGCTCGATGTCGACGGCGGGCAGGTCGGACTTGGCCGCGGCCGCCGATCCGCCCGTGACGACGCGGGCGAGGCGGCGCCAGCCCCGGGTGGCCCCGGAGTCGCCGGGCGCCGTCCCGGCCGCGCTGCTCGGCCGGTCCTGCTGGGCGGACGCGCCCTTGGCCGTACGGCCCATCCCCTCCTGCTCGCCGGTGCCGTGGTCGAGCTGGAGCTCGGGCTTTTCGGCCTCGGCGGGGTCGGCCGGGGAGGGCGGTCCCGGGCGCTCGGCGGCCTGCTGATCGGGCGGTCCGGCGGTGCCGCCCGCGGTCGTGCTCTCGGAGCGGGGCGCGGGGTCGGGGGGTGTGCCGGGCGGCGTCTGCCCGAACAGGTGGCTGAGGCGGCGGGCGTTCTGCGCGACGCGGCTGAAGACGCCGTCGTCCACGCGGGCGGCCGGGGCACTGCGGAGGCGCCGCTCGCGGGTGTCGGGTTCCGCGTCGCCGCCCTCGTTCCGCCGGTCGCCGTCGTCGGCCGCGTCGCGGGCGGGCGCGGGCGAGCCGCCGGTGGGGCTGGACCGGATGGTGCGTGCGAGCCGGTCGGAGCGGTCGGGGTGGGCGGCAGGATCGGGACGATCGGCGGCGGCCCGACCGGGCTCGGCCCGCTCGGCGGCGGCGGGGTCGGGGCGGTCGGACCGGTCCCGCGTCGGCTCGTGAGCGCCGTCCGCGTCCCCGGGGGCATCGGTCCGCCCGGTGCGGCCGGCGCGCGCCCGGATGGCCGCCGCCTCGGCCGCCTCCAGGTCGGCCGCGGTCGTGCGGCGGTCGGGAGCGTCCACCTGGCCGAAGGACTCGTGTTCGCCGGTGCCGTGGTCCAGCTCCAGCGGCGGTTTCGCGGGCACGGCGACCGAGGGCGCGACGTCGGCCCGCGGCGCTGCGGCGGAGTCGCCGGTGCGGCGCTCGGCGCCGGAGGCGGCCGCACCCGGCCGGTCGTCTTCGCGGTACCGACCGCTCTCGCCGGACTCATCCGGTTCCCCGCCGCGATGGAGCGCGTCCTCTGCGGCGGCGCCGCTTCGGACGGGGGCGTTGGCGCCGGACTCCTCAGGAGCGCCGGCCAGCGGTGGGAGGGCTCCCTGGGCGGCCACGGCGCTGTGCTCGGCTCCGTCCGCCTCGTCGCCGCCCGCGGTACGGCCGGCTTCGACGGCTCCGTGCACGCGGGCACGGGGGGCGCCGCCGCGGTCGGGGCCCGTACCGGCCGCCTCCGCATCGGTGCGGCCGCCGGAGGCTCCGGTGTCGGCGCCTTCGGGCGCGCCGCCCTCGTCGTCGGTGGCGGCGTCGCCGCGCAGCGACGAGGTCCGTCCGGTGTCGACCGGTGGCCCGGCCAGCGGCGGGAGCGACTGCCGACCGACCGCCGGGCGGGCGTCCTGGAGGCCGGAGGCGGGCTCCGGGGTGTTCTCGGCCTCGGACCCTTTGGCCTCGGAGGGAGTGCCTTCTCCGAGCGCGTCGGTGCGCTCGGCGGTCCCGTCGGAGGTTTCAGCTTTCCGGGACGGCGTTCTCTCCTCGCTCCGGTTTCCGGCGGCCGACTGCGCGACGTGCTCCGGTCGGCCGGAACGTTCGGCGCCTCGCCGGCCACGTTCGTGATCAGGCGACGGTTCGGGACGAGCGGCCGCGCCCCCGGCGTCGCCATCACGGTCGCCGACGGAGGAGCCCGCCCGAGTGGCGGAAGATTCGGTGCCAACGCCGGAAGGTGCCCGCTCGTCCGAGGCGCCCCCGCCGACCGGCTCACCGCCCGCACGCCGACCGGCCGAACCAGCCGACGCCGCCGCGTCCTGCGACGCGTCGCTGCCACTGCGGCTCTCGCGCGAGGGCTCGGGGCGAGCGGCCGTGTCCGCGCCCCCGGCGTGGCCGACGGCGGAACCGGGCTCGCGGTCGCCGGACGACCCGCCTTCCCCGAACCGCCCCTCGCCCGAGACCTCGGCCACCCGCTCAGCGGACCCGCCGGTACCGGTGCCAACGCCGGAAGGCGCCCGCTCGTCCGAGGCACCGTCGCCGACCGGCTCACCGCCCGCACGCCGACCAGCGGAACCCGCCGACGCCGCCGCCGCGTCCTGCCCGTCCGGGGGCGGCTCCGGGGCTCCCTCGCGCGGCGCGTCCGCGCCAGGGCGGCCGTCGCTCACGGAGACGGCGTCCGCTCGGTCGGGGCGGGGGCCGGGGGCGCTCTCGCCGGGGGCTGCGGGGGCGTCGTGCGGGTCGGGGGCGTCGGTGAACCAGGCGACCGGACGCCGCGGCTCGTGGCCGCCGGCCTCGGCGAAGCGCGGCGGGCGCGGCGCCGGAGTGTCGGTACGGCTCAGGTAGCGGTTCAAAACCGACAGCCGCTCGTCGGGGGCGTCGGAAGGGGCCCCCGCGCCGCTCGCCGCCCCGGCGCGTCCGTCGTCCCGGCCGTCCTCGGGCTCGCCGTCCGCGCGGTCGACGCCGGTGCCGGGGTCCGCACCCCGGTCCGATCCGGCCGCCGGTTCGGCGGTAGGTGTCTCGGCGGTTCCGGTGGCCGCGGATCCGAGCGCGGGGCGGTCGGCGGTGTCGGCGGGCGCGTCGTCCGAACCGTCGGCCCAGGACGACGGAGCGCCGCTCGGCGGCTGCTCGGCGTCCACGGCCTGCGGCGGTCCCGGCGCGACCGCGCGGTCACCGCGCTCGCCCTGCGCGGGTCCGGCGACCGGATCGGTCCGCTCCGGGGCGCCTCCGTCCGACGGCGCGGCGAACACCCCGACGACCCCGGACAGGCTTTCGTGCTCGTCTGTGCCGTGGTCGAGCTGCAGAGGAGGCTTGGCCTCGCCGGGCCCGCCGTTCTGCGACGCGGCGGCGGGCCCGTGGGCGCCGACCGCTCCGCCGCCCTCGTCGCCACTTCCGGACGGGTGCCCGTTGCCGGTGGACGGCACGTCCGGGGCCGCGGGCGCGGAGAACACCCGCACCACTCCCGAAAGGTTCTCGTGCTCGCCCGTCCCGTGGTCCAGCTCCAGGGCGGGCTTGTCCGCCGCCCACGGGCCGTCCTGGGCGGCGCCGGCCGGGCGCCGCGCGTCGGCGGGCGGAGCGCCGGGTGCGCCACGCTCCCGGACGCGGCCGGCGGCGCCGTCCGCGTCGGATTCGGCACCCTCGCTGCGCTGGTCGCCGGCGTCGGGCCGGTCGGCGTCGGCTCCGGCCAGGGGAACGGGCAGATCCCACGGGGCCGCGTGCGGGCGGCGCTGCGCGCGCCGCTCGCGCAGGGACGGCCGACCCGAAGGGGCGCCGTCGCCGGGGGCGGGTCGGGCCGGCTGCGGAGCGCGGGCGCGTTCGGTGCCGACCGCCCGCTCGGCGCCGGCGGCGGACTCCGCGGTAGGAGCCGCCGCAGAGGCGTCCCCGGTCGACCGCTCGCGCTCCAGTCGGCGGGCGACCTCCATTCCCTGTGCGCGGCCGCGCAGACGGCGCTGCGGGCGCTGCTTGGCTGCGGGCGCCCCGCCCTGCTCGGCGGCGGGGCGCGCAGTCTCGGCGCCGGATGCGTCCGCGCCGGGGGGCGCGGCCGCACGCGGCTCGGCGGGCGCCGGTGCCGCCATCATCTCCTCGGCGCGCCGGCGGGCGCTGGAGCCGGGCGGCTCGGGGCGCTCGGCGACCGCCGGGGCGTCTGCCGCCTCGGCGGTGGACGCGGGCGCCGCCGTGCCGGACGCCTCCTCCGGGCGCTCGCGCCGGGACGGGTGCTCGGCGGCGGCGAGGTGCTCGGCGAGCTCCACCGGCGTGCGCGCGGCACCGGGTACGGGACCGGATACGGGGCCGCGGGCCGGGCGCCGACGCACTCCCGGGGCCGGTTCGCCGCGGTGTTCGGACGCACCGCTGCGGCCCGGCTGCCGGTCGAGGGCGAATCCGAAGTAGTTGAGGACCCGCAGCCCGACGCCCCGGCGCCGGGCTCCGCCGCGCCTCGGCTCCGCGCCGTCGTCCCGCTCCCACTCGCCCCGGAGGTCCGGAGGTTCGGCCGGTGCGGGCGCGGATGCGCCGACCGGCTCGGGCTCGGTCGCCGCTCCGGCCCCGCGCTCCCGGCCCGCGGGCTCCGGTTCCTGCGCAGGCGCGGGCTCGGCGACCGACGCGCCGGTGCGCGCAGCCGGGTACAGGGGCTCGGCCCGGGATCCGTTCACGGACGCCTTCGGCGCGGCGATGGCGTCGTCCCACAGCGGCTCGGGTGGGCCCTCCTCCTCCGCCGGGCCGCCGGTCGCCTGCGGGGGCGCGGACGGCAGAGCACCCGCGAGGGAGGGCGCCTGCTCCGCCGTGCGGTTCGGCCCGGTGGAGGTCCGGCGCGCCGGGACCCCGCCGCGTTCCCTCCCGCGCTCGCGCACGCCGGCGTCCGCGGCGACCGCGGGCAGCGGCCCCGCCTGGGGGTCGCGGTGCCAGACCCGCACGGTGACCTCGACCGCGGCGGGTTCGCGCTCGGGGCGCAGCCGGGTGAAGACCCGCGGCTCGGCCGTGAACCGGATCTGGGAGACGATCAGCTCGCTGAGCCGCTTGCCCTCGACGACCGGCCGGGTGGCGAGGAAGGCGATGACGAACGGCGGAACGATGTAGACGACGTGCAGCGGCATTTCCAGCGGGACGCCGATGAGCCGCAGCAGCATGACCCAGACGAAGCCCACACCCACGACGACACCGATGTAGACGACCGAGACCGGCTGCGGGAGCCGGAAGTCATACAGCTTGTAGAGCTTCTTCTCGATACGCCAGATGTTGGTGTACGTGGGCAGGTCCACGTCTGGGGCCTCCTACTCGGTCGTCACACCCATCGCCTGGGCGATGGCCCGCGCGGTCACCTCGATGATCCCCGGCACGTAGAACACGATTCCGATGAAGATGGCGAGAATGATGAACTGCGCGAATCGGGTGATCTCCCTGGTGAACAGGAAGAAGATGGCGACGACCGAGACGATGACCAGGAAGAGGGGACCGAAGAAGCCGCGGAGGAAATCGGCGAGCCCGGACGTGTCCGGGGCGTTCTCGGTCGCGGCGAGGGCAATCGGGCCCGCGGTGTCGGCCATCGCCTGGGTGAGACCCGTGACCAGGGGGTGCATGTCAGTCGCCGTCCCCTCGCGTCTCACGTCTGCGCTGCATGGTTTCTCGTCTCCTCGGCTTCAGGGCCCTGCCGGATGCCGCCGCGGCTATTCGCCGAACGACTGCGGGGCTCCATGGATCTCTCGCACATACCAGTTCTCGCCGTCCTTGACGACGGTGAGCTCATAGCTCTGGGTGAGTTCGGCGGCCGTGGTCTCGTCTGCTCCGGCGGGCCGCCACACCACCTCTGCCGTGACCTGCCGCCCCTCATTGTCCCCCGATCCGGAGGCGGGGACGGCGATGTCCACAAGTTCGACGAACTCCAGGGTCTCGGGCGGCAGCCGGTCGATCCGGGCCCCGGGCTCGACGAAGTCCGAGAGGTAGTCGGGGTCCTCCGCGTAGGCGCCGAAGAAGCGCTCCAGGCGGGGCAGCAGCTCCTCGCGGGCCGCGGCGTCGGTCTCGGAGACCTCGGGGTCGGGCAGCTGCGCACGGCCGGGTGCGGCGAGCAGGGCCGGCCGGCCCGAGACGACGAAGTTGTCGGCGTCGGCCGCGTAGACCGGGACGTCCAGGCTCATCGGCGATCCGTTGACGTCGGCGCTGAGGGTGACGACGGCGTTGTGGTCGTCGCGGACCTGCACGCCGACGACCCCGATGTCGTCGCCGGTGAAGGACTCCCCCTCGCCGGCGAAGGACGCGGCGCGGCCCTCGGGCACGAACGCGGCCAGGGCGTCGGCGCGCTCCTCGCTCTGCAGGCCGTCGGCGTTCAGGTAGACGTCCGCGAAGCGCGCGGCGAAGCCGGATGCGGCGGTCTCGGGGAACTCGGGCCCGCCGGAGGACGCCTCCTCCTCGGGCGAGGGCTCGGCCATGCCCTGGCGCAGCGGCATCCAGACGCCGTTGAAGAGGACGACGATGATGAAGGCCCACAGCACCGCCCGGCCGACCCAGATCCACCAGCGCCCGCCGGCACCGGCGCGGGGCCGCCGACTGCGCCGCGGGGGGTCGCCGAACTCGTAGAGGCCGTCCGCCTCAGCGGGCTCCCCAACGGGTCCGCCGCCGCGTCGCGCGGTCGGCTTGCGCGCCATCACGCCTCCCCATCCCCTCGTGGGCACAGTGCACCGGCCGGATTCCCGGTGCCATGTCTACCCCACACCTATGGTGCGCCATTGTTCCGCATCTCAGCCGCCAATACTCCTCCGTGTTTCGTGCCGGACGCCTCGGTGTACTCCCGACACACCTCGTGATCAAGGGGCGTTCGAGGCATGCCGGGCAATACCAGCAAAACCCAGGAAACAGGCACGGTCAACGTGCCGATTGCGGGCCGACCGGAAAGGAAGCTACCGCCGAGCAGGAAGCCCCCTCTGGCGTTTACGTCTGCAGAGAGGTCGCGCTTCACACTCGAATACGGCGTCGACCTGCACATTTCCCCACACGAATGATCACCGGTCCCATGGTGGGACATGCTCCGGAGCCGGTCGCCGAGAGACGGATGTGACGTCATTCATCCGGAGTTCCCGACGGATTCACGCCGCACCGACCACAATCCCCTGAACTGGGAATACTACGCACAGTGCAGAAACGGTCCGATAACCGGACAGAGATTGGGAGCCTTAAAAAGCTGTCCGAAACGGGCAGCTCCGTCCCCGGTGAGGCGAACCGCACCGGTGGCGCCTCGACACGCCGGATGCCGGTGCGGGACTCCCGCTCACCCGCGAGCATCCGGCCGCGCCGACGCGATCGGCCGATCGGCACGACGGGCGTCGAGACACGGAGCCGGCCTCGCCGAGAGGCCGGGCGCCGGTGCGCCCGACGCGCGCCGGGCCGCGGCCCCCGCCGCGCCGTAGGAGGTCAGCGACCGTGGAGACTCCGCGCTCACACGTTGAAGCGGAACTCCACCACGTCGCCGTCGGACATCACGTACTCCTTGCCCTCCATGCGCACTTTGCCGGCCGACCTGGCCGCCTGCATGGTGCCGGCCTCGACCAGGTCGCCGTAGGAGACGACCTCGGCCTTGATGAAGCCCCGCTGGAAGTCGGTGTGGATGGCCCCGGCCGCCTCGGGCGCCGTGGCGCCTTTGCGGATCGTCCAGGCGCGGGACTCCTTGGGGCCGGCCGTGAGGAAGGTCTGCAGCCCGAGCGTGGCGAACCCGACCCGGGCGAGCTGGGCGAGCCCGGATTCGGTCTGGCCCATCGACTCCAGCAGCTCGGCCGCTTCGTCCTCCTCCAGCTCGGCCAGCTCCGCCTCGATCTTGGCGTCGAGGAAGACCGCCTCGGACGGGGCGACCAGCTCCGACAGCTTGGCGCGCAGCGCGGAGTCGCCGAGCTCGTCGGTGTCCAGATTGAACACGTAGATGAAGGGCTTGACCGTCAGCAGGTTCAGCTCGCGCAGCAGCGACACGTCGATGCCGGCCGGCGCCGCGCCCACCGACAGGCCCACGCCCTCGTCGAGCACCCGCCGCGCCTCGCGTGCGGTGGCCAGCGCCTCCTGGGCGGCCTTGTCCTTTGCGTTGCGCTTGGCGTCCTTCTCCAGCCGCGGCAGCGCCTTGTCCAGCGTCTGCAGGTCGGCGAGGATCAGCTCGGTGTTGATCGTCTCGATGTCGCGCGAGGGCTGGATGTCGCCGTCGACGTGGGTGACATCGGGGTCCTCGAACGCGCGGATGACCTGGCAGATCGCGTCGCTCTCGCGGATGTTGGCCAGGAACTGGTTGCCCAGGCCCTCGCCCTCGGAGGCGCCGCGGACGATGCCGGCGATGTCCACGAAGTCCACCGTGGCCGGGATGACCTTGGCCGAGGAGAAGATCCCGGCCAGTGTTCCGAGCCGGTGGTCGGGCACCCCGACGACGCCGACGTTGGGCTCGATTGTGGCGAACGGGTAGTTCGCCGCCAGGGCTTCGTTCTTGGTCAGGGCGTTGAACAGCGTGGACTTGCCGACGTTCGGCAGACCGACGATCCCAATGGAGAGGCTCACGTCGACCGAGTCTAGGTGCTCACGCAGGGCGGACTCGCCGCACGGAACGGACGCGGACTTTTCGGTGACACGCGCTCCATCTTCGGATGAAACGCCCTGCGCGCTGCCCGGTTTCGGAGTAACTTCATGTTGAACCGGTCACGTCTGCGCGAAAGCACGCCGGATGCGGCGCACGGACCTGGGAGGGGGCGCGACCTGGCCGCTGGGGGGCTGCCGGGCGACCGCGCCGGTGCGCCGCGACCGACACGCAGCCCGTGCGGATCGCAGCAGCGAGGTACACGAGTGGGGGTCCGTCCGTGGTACACGGCCAGATGCGCGCCTTAGTCCACCGATACCCGGCGGTGCGGTACGCCACCCGCCAGATACGGATCCGACTGCCTCAGCGCCTCGGCGGACTGGATCCGGCGCACGTCCCCCCGTGGGAGCGTCGGTTCGAGCTTGCCATGCCCCGCCGCGAGGGTTGGTCCGGCACCGGGCCCCCGTCCCTGACGATCACCGCGCCCGGCGACTACGGCGTGGCGCGGCGCCTGCACCACGGCGGCCTGGCCGCCTACGAGCCCGAGACGCTGGCCTGCTTCCTGGCCGCGCTGGAGCACGCCCGGCCCGGCGCGGTGCTCGACGTCGGCGCCAACATCGGCCTCTACTCCGCGCTCGCGGCGGCTCGCAGCAGCCGGCGCGTCTTCGCGTTCGAACCCGCGCCCCGCGTCGCCGACACCGCCGAGGCCGTCGCCCGCGCCAACGGGCTCGGCGTCGGTGTGGAGCGGCTCGCGCTGAGCAACCACAGCGGCACCGCGGCCCTGCGGCTCTCGCCCGTCTCCGACACCGCCAGCTCCCTGGCCGCCGACAACCGCCCGCTGCTCGGCCGGGTGCTCGTGCCGGTGGAGTCCCTGTCGCACTGGCGCGAGCGCGCGGGTGCGGCGCCCTCGATCGTCAAGATCGACACCGGGGGCACCGAGCCGGACGTGGTCGCCGGCGCGCTGGAGGTGCTGCGGCGCTTCCGGCCCTGGATCTTCTGCGAGGTCCGCCCCGAGCACGGGGTGGCGGAGCGGCTGATGGCCCTGCTGGAGCCGTTCGGCTACTGCTGGTACCACCTGTGCGGCGACCCGCCCTACCCGCTGCGCGCGGTGATCGTCGGCCGCGGCCCCGACCCCGGCCAGCGGATGTGGCTGTTCGCACCCGAGCCGGTGCCGGAGCGGGTCTGGCGCGCCGCCCGCGGCTGGTACCGCGCACTGGGCAGGCCCGCTACGCAGGGCTGATCCCGAGCCCTTCACACGGGCGGCCGGTGCCCGGACCTCGCCCCGGCCGCGGCGCGACGGCCCGCAGGGGCCGCACACCGCCTATTCCGGACCATCGCCCGCGCGTGGCGGACGGTGCCGCGGGTGCACGGGTTGAGACCATGGGCGGCTATGGACGGCCTTGACTTGATCCTGGTGCTTCTGGTGGGACTCGCGATCGGCGCCGCGCTGGGCTGGATGCTGGCGCGCAGCCGGGTCGCCGAGGCGCGCGCGCACGCCCGCGCGTCCGAGGAGCGCGCCGCCTACATCGAGGACCGCCTCGGCGAGCGCTTCCGGTCGCTGTCGGCGGAGGCCCTGGACGAGACCAACCGGCGCTTCATGGAGATGGCCGAAGGGCGGCTGCGGGCCGTCGGCGCCGAGACCGGCAAGGATATGGAGCAGCGCCGCGCCGCCGTCGAGCAGCTCGTCTCCCCACTGAAGGACACGCTCGCCCGCGTGGAGAATCAGCTCCGCGAGGTCGACGCCGGGCGCCGCTCGGCCCACGCCGAGCTGGCGCAGCAGGTCGACCAGGTGCGCCAGGGCTCCGAGCGGCTGCGCGACCAGACCCAGGCGCTGGTGACCGCGCTGCGGCGGCCCGAGGCGCGCGGCCGGTGGGGCGAGCTCCAGCTGCGCCGGGTGGCCGAGCTGGCGGGGATGGACGCCTACTGCGACTTCGAGGAGCAGGCGGGCGCGAGCACCGACAACGGCCGGCTCCGGCCGGACATGGTGGTCCGGCTCGCGGGCGGGAAGAACATCGTCGTGGACTCCAAGGTGTCGCTGGCCGCCTACCTGGAGGCGGTCGAGACCGACGACGGCGACACGCGCGCCGAGCGCCTGCGCGCGCACAGCAAGCACCTGCGCGCGCATGTCGACCAGCTCTCCGCCAAGTCCTACTGGGCGGCCTTCACCCCGGCGCCGGAGTTCGTGGTGCTGTTCGTACCGGGCGAGGCGTTCCTGGCACCGGCGCTGGAGCACGACCCGCAGCTTTTGGAGTACGCCATGGGCCGCCGGGTGCACATCGCCACGCCCACCACGCTCATCTCGCTTCTGCGCACCGCGCAGTACGCCTGGCAGCAGGAGGCGCTCAGCGAGAACGCGCGCGCGGTCTTCGACCTCGGCAAGCAGCTGTACTCGCGGCTGTCGACCCTGGGCGGGCACGTCGAGGGCCTGGGCAAGGCGCTCTCGCGGACCGTGGCCGCCTACAACCAGACGGTCGGCTCGCTGGAGAGCCGGGTGATGGTGACAGCGCGCCGGTTCGAGGAGCTGGGGCTGGTCGAGGGCGACCTCGGCCGCCCCGAAGGCGTCCAGGAGCAGGCCCGGCCGCTCGCCTCTGCGGAGCTGGCGGGGGAGTCCGCGGAGCGCGGCGAGGACACCGAGTCCGGAACCGGGGCCGCCGATCCCCGCGTCGAGATATACGGCTCCGCGTTCGGCTCCGCGGCGGAGCCGTACACAGGCGGGAGCGACCGCTCCTACGGCTCCGATCCGGACGCCCCGGACCGGTTCGGACAGCCGGCAGGGGACACGGCGCGGACCGAGGAGACCGATATCTCACCGAGAGTGACATACTGATTACCGTGAGCCACACGAGGGAGCGTGCCGGAATGGTGACGCGCAAACCCCAGCGCGTGAACGAAGCGCCGGTCTCCGTGCAGCGGCCGCCGCACCGCCCCACCCCCCGCGCCGAGCCCGAGGCGCCCGGGGGCAGTGGGGCGGCGAGCGGTCCGGCCGGCCTGGCCGGCATACGCCTGACGGGGCGCGGCGGCGTTCTGCTGATCTCCGCCGTCAGCCTGGTCTTCACCCTCGTCGGCCACGTGTTCAGCTCGGCGCTGGTCAGCGGGGTGGCGTTCACCGCGGCCTGCGTGGGGGCCGCCCTGCTGGTGCGCCCCGGCGACCTGCTCTCGCTCACCGTGAGCCCGCCGCTGGCCTACTTCCTCGCCGCGCTCGGCGCCGAGATGGCGCTGGCGGCGGGCGAGGCGGACTACACCCGCGCGGTGGCCGTCGGCATGGCCACCCGGCTCGCCGACGTCGCGCCGTCGCTGTTCCTGGGCACGGCCCTGGTGCTGGTGATCGCGGTCTTCCGCGGGCTGCCCGCCAACGTCCGCGCGTTCAGCGACGAGCTCAACGGCCGCCGCCCCCGGAACCCGCCGCAGGAGAAGCCCAGGCGGAACGGGTGACGCGAGCGGGCCCCTCGCCCGTCGGCGGCCCGCGCCGGGATACGCGGGCGCCCGCGTATCGGCCGGTCCCACCGCACCCGCGCCGCGCCGGGCGCGGCCGCCGGCGCCTGCCGCCGCGCCACGCCCCGCCGCCGACACCGGTGGGACCCGGGATGCGACCCGGTCAGAACGGGGTCTCGGCGTCGGAGCCGCCGCCCTGGCCGCGCTCCTCCATCGCGACGGCGAGCTTGGCGCGCGCCCCTTCGAGCCACTGCTCGCAGGTGGCGGCGAGGTGCTCGCCGCGCTCCCACAGCGCCAGCGAGTCCTTCAGGCTCAGGCCGCCGGCTTCGAGCCGGCGGACGACGGAGTCGAGCTCGTCGCGGGCCTCCTCATAGCTCAGCTCGGGTTCGGCGCCGGTCCCGGTGCCCGCGGCGTCCGCGGCCGCCGGCGCTCCGCCGTTCTCGGCGCCCCTGTTCGCCGTGCCCCCGTTTTTCGGGTTGCCGTTCTTGCTGCTGTCCTTGGCGGCCACTGCGCAGCCCCTCCTGCTCTTCGCGCGTCACGCTGGTGTCGTCGGTCGCGCCGCACGGCGCGCCCGGTCAGCCGTCGGTGCCGCTGTCGGTACCGGTGTCGTGGTCGGGATCGGGATCGGTGCCGTCGACCGTCACCGTGATGCTGTCCTCGGTGAACCGCACCCGCAGCGGATCGCCGTGCCCGACGTCGGCGGCGGAGCGGACGACGGCACCGTCGTCCCGCTGCACGATCGCGTAGCCGCGCGCCAGTGTGGTGGCGGGCGAGAGCGCGTGCAGCCGGGCGCGGGTGTGGGCGAGGCCGTCGCCGGCGCGGTCCAGCGCCGAGGTCATGCACCGCCGCGCGCGGTCGCGCAGGCCGGTGACCTGCTCGGTGAGCCGGTCCATCTCGCGCACGGGGCTGGCGAGCACGGGCCGCGAGCGCATCCCGGCCAGCCACGAGCGCTCGCGCTCGATGCCGCCGATCAGGACGCGCCTGCCGCGGTCGCGCAGCTGGGCGACGAGCTGGAGCTGCTCGCCGACGTCGGGAACGGTCCTCTTGGCGGCGTCGGTGGGCGTGGAGGCGCGGACGTCGGCGACCAGGTCGAGCAGCGGGCTGTCCTGCTCGTGCCCGATGGCGCTGACCACCGGCGTGCGGGTGGCGGCGACGGCGCGCACCAGAGCCTCGTCGGAGAAGGGCAGCAGGTCCTCCAGCGACCCGCCGCCGCGCGCGATCACGATCACGTCGACCTCGGGATGCGCGTCGAGCTCCTTGAGCGCGTTCAGGACCTCGCCGACCGCGCGGTCGCCCTGCACCGCGACCTCGCGCACCTCGAAGCGGACCGCGGGCCAGCGGCGGCGGCCGTTCTCCAGCACGTCGCGCTCGGCCGCCGACTCGCGTCCGCACACCAGTCCGACGGTGCCCGGCAGGAACGGCAGCGACCGCTTGCGGTTGTCGGCGAAGAGCCCTTCGGCCGCGAGCGTGGCGCGCAGCCGCTCCAGGCGGGCCAGCAGCTCGCCGAGCCCGACGTGGCGGACCTCCAGGGCGAGCAGCGAGAACGTGCCGCGGGCGACGTAGAAGTCGGGTTTGGCGTGCACGACCAGCCGGGCGCCGGCCTCAGGCACGGGCGCGACCGCCTCCAGCACCCGCACCGGGCACACCACGCGCGCCGAAACGTTGGCCACCGGGTCGCGCAGGGTCATGAACACGGTGCCGCCCCGCCGGCTCATCTCGGCGACCTGGCCCTCGACCCAGATCTTGCCCAGCCGCCCGATCCACCCGCCGACCGCCTGCATCACGACGCGGACGGGCTGCGGGGACTCGGGCGAGCTCTCCATACCCATGGCTGCGAGCCTAGATCAGGACACCGACAGAACCCTCCCCGCACGCCGTGGCGGCCCCGCGAAGCGCCGAAGGGCGGGCAGCGGTCCTCCGGGACGGCACCGGAGTGCCGTGCGGAAGTCGGGCCGCGGCCAAGGCGCCGCCGGTTGACGGTGGCGTCCGCGGTCCCACCGCCCTGTCCCGGCACCGGGAGAACCGGCCCGGCGGCCGCTCGCTCCCGCATGACCCTCGCCGGGCATGCCCCGCCGCAGGCGCACCCTGCCGGTCCGATGTCGGCGGTGTGCGGCTCGTCGCGGTCCCCGGCTTCCTCCTGCGGATCCGCTCCCCGGGTCCAGCCGACGCGGGCGGTGTTCGCGGGCGCCGTGCTCCTGTGCTGATCGGCGGGCCGCTGTGCGGCGCTCCGCCGGTGCGCGCCCATGGTGCGCCCGAGTCCACCCGCGGGCGGCACCGGGCACTCCGCGGAACCCGCGCCCGAACGTGGGCATGCCGAAGCCCCGGCCGCGGTGGCGGCGGCCGCCGTGCTCGCATGATCTTGGAAAGCCGGAGGGAGCAGCAGGGAGAGGGGAGCCGCCGGGGGCTCCCTACTCCTGGCTCTCGCTCTGCAGCTTGGCGATGCGGTTGTCGTACATCTTGATGAACTCGGCGCGCTCGCCGTGGGCGACCTCGTACGCGCGCAGCTCGCGCACCTGGTCGATGGTGAGCTTGCGCAGGCGGGCACGGATGGAGGGAAGGGTGAGGTCGTCGTAGCCGGGCACCGGAAGCTCCTCGGGTGAGGGGGCGGCCTGGCGCCGGACGTCCTCCAGGACGGAGTCGTCGGACTCCTGCGTGGTGGCCTCGGCGGCGGCGATCTCCTCGGCGACGGCGGCCTGCTCGCCGGGGGCGACCAGGTCGGCGGACTCCTCCGTCCCGCTCTCGGCTCCGGCGGCCTTGTCCTCCTCCGCCTCCTCGGCGGACGCGGGCGCCGACTCCCCGGCGCCCTTCTCGCCGGCCTTGCCGGCCTTCTCCCCGGCCGGCGCCGCGGTCTTGGTGGCGTTGCCCGAGGCGGCGGTGCTCTCAGCCGCACCCGCCTCCGCCTTCTGCTCCGCGGACGCGGACGCCGGACTCGGCGCGACGGCCTGTTCCTTCTGTCCGAAGATGCCCTTGACCATGGACATCAGCTTGCTGGCGATGGACGGATTCGACATGGGACTGGGCGCTCCTGATGCTCTCGTCAAGGGACGGGGCTGCGCGCGGCCCCGCGTACACGGCTCGGACGGTACACGGAGCGCGCTCTCGCCCGCCCCGTTCCGAGCGGTCTGACGCCGCCGCGGCGGCCTTCGTTTCACAGGTGAGTCAAGAATAGGGGAGTAAGCGTCGCCGGAAGTGCCTCGAAAGTGAATGCTTTCGCCTCGTCGCGACGGAAACGAGCGCCGACCGTTATCGCGGGGTCACCTCCCGCGGCGGGCGCCGTCCGGCTCCGCCCCGCGCACCGGACGCCCCTCCCGCCGGCATGGACGCGTTGGGACCGCGCGGGTCCGGGTGACGGATGCCGCTCCCCCGCCGCAGGGACCGCGGCGCCCAACGGCCCTTAGGATGGGGTGCATGACTGCGACGAACAGCCGCCGTGTCCTGCTCGCCAAGCCCCGCGGCTACTGCGCCGGCGTGGACCGCGCCGTCGTCACGGTCGAGAAGGCCCTGGAGCAGTACGGGGCGCCCGTCTACGTGCGCAAGCAGATCGTGCACAACACCCATGTGGTCAGCACGCTGGAGAAGCGCGGCGCCGTATTCGTCGAGGAGACCGGCGAGGTCCCCGAGGGCGCCATCGTGGTGTTCTCCGCCCACGGCGTCTCGCCGATGGTGCACGACGAGGCCCACCGGCGGCAGCTGAAGACCATCGACGCCACCTGCCCCCTGGTGACCAAGGTCCACAAGGAGGCCAAGCGCTTCGCCTCCGACGACCGCGACATCATCCTCATCGGCCACACCGGCCACGAGGAGGTCGAAGGCACCAGCGGCGAGGCGCCCGAGCACATCCAGATCGTCGACGGCCCCGAGGAGGTCGACAAGGTCGAGGTGCGCAACCCCGACAACGTCTCGTGGCTGTCGCAGACCACGCTGTCCGTGGACGAGACCAATGCCACCGTCGACGCGCTGCGCTCGCGGTTCCCGAACCTGCTCGACCCGCCGAGCGACGACATCTGCTACGCCACCTCCAACCGGCAGGACGCCGTGAAGGAGATGGCGGCCGAGTGCGACCTGGTCGTCGTGGTCGGCTCGGAGAACTCCTCCAACTCGGTCCGGCTCGTCGAGGTGGCCCTTGAGGCCGGCGCCACCAGCGCCCACCTGATCGACAACGCCTCACTGATGGACGAGGACTGGTTGGAGGGGGTGCATACCGTGGGCGTCACCAGCGGCGCCTCGGTTCCCGACATCCTCGTCCAGGACCTGCTGGACCGGCTGGCGCGCTCCGGCTACGAGAACGTGCACGAGGTCGAGACCGCGCAGGAGAGCCTCACGTTCTCCCTGCCCAAGGAGCTCCGCCGCGACCTGCGCGCCGAGTCCGCGGGCTGATCGTAACCGCTTCCGGCCGCCGCCCCGGGCCCGTCCCGGCGGCGGCCGCTGGCGCGCGGCGCGGCCGCTCAGCCCGCGTGCTCGCGCCGCTCCCGCGGCTCCAGCCGTGACAGCAGCGAGGTGATGTCGTCGGCGAGGCGCCGCGCGTCGGCGTCGCCGCGGCGCACCACCTCGGTGACGGCGACCAGCATCGCGCCGCTGACGACCATGAGCAGGGCTTCGTCGACCGGTTCGTCGGCCTTGCGGAACAGCGCCACGTTGCGGTCGGTCCACTCGCGCAGGCGCTCGCGCAGCTGCGACTCGAACCCGGGCGGGCCGTCGCCGGAGAAGAACAGCAGCGTGGTGGCGCGCTCCTCGATGGCACCGTCCAGGTACGCGCGCGCCGCGATGTACATCAGCCGGGTGGGGTCGCTCTCGCCCTGGGCGCGTGCCCGCGAGACCGCCTGGTGGGTGCGCTCCTGCTGGCGCTGCTGGTAGTCCTCGTACAGCGCCATGTACAGGTCGGCCTTGCCGGTGAAATGGTGGTAGAGGCTGCCCACGCTGGCCCCGGCGTGCTCCACGACCTCGCTGACACCGGCGCGGGCGAAGCCGACCGTCCGGAACACGTGTGCGGCCGCGTCGAGCAGGGCGCTGCGCGTGGCCGCTCCGCGGTGCGACGTCCGGGCGGGCTTGTGGTTCGCTCTGTCCACAGTCAACGTCGGCTTACCGTTCCCTTCCGTGGCGGCGTGCCGTCGGCCCGCCTAGGTCGACATTACGTCAGGTGATTACGCTTGGCCCAAAACCACCGACCGCGCCCAGGTGGCGCGCGCAGCCGGCTTGGAAGGGTTGACAGATGAGCGTTCCCACCACCCCGCCGGAGTCGCCCGGGGCACCCGACCGCAACCTGGCGCTGGAGCTGGTCCGGGTCACCGAGTCCGCCGCGCTCGCCGCCGCCCGCTGGGTGGGCCGGGGCGACAAGAACGGTGCCGACGGCGTCGCGGTGCGCGGTATGCGGCACATGATCAGCACGGTGTCGATGCACGGCACGGTGGTGATCGGCGAGGGCGAGAAGGACAACGCCCCGATGCTCTTCAACGGCGAGTCCGTGGGCGACGGCGGCGGCCCCGACTGCGACGTGGCGGTCGACCCCATCGACGGCACCCGGCTGACCGCGATGGGCATGCCCAACGCCATCTCGGTGCTGGCCGTGGCGCCGCGGCACTCGATGTTCGACCCCTCCGCGGTGTTCTACATGGAGAAGCTGGCCACCGGCCCGGAGGCGGCGGCCGCCGTCGACATCACCGCGCCCATCGGCGACAACGTACGGGCGGTGGCCCGCGCCAAGGGCGTGACCGCCCAGGACGTGACCGTGGTGATCCTGGACCGCCCGCGCCACCAGGAGATCGTGCGGGAGGTCCGCGAGGCCGGCGCGCGGATCAAGTTCATCACCGACGGCGACGTGGCGGGCGCCATCATGGCGGCACGCGCCAACACCGGCGTGGACTTGCTGCTGGGGATCGGCGGTACGCCCGAGGGGATCATCGCGGCCTGCGCCATGAAGTGCCTGGGCGGCGTCATCCAAGGCCGGTTGTGGCCAACCGACGACGCCGAGCGCGGCCGGGCCCGCGACGCCGGCCACGATCCGGAGCAGGTGCTGACCACCGACGACCTGGTCGCGTCCGAGGACGTGTTCTTCGCCGCGACCGGCATCACCGACGGCGAACTGGTGGGCGGCGTGCGCTACGAGGCCGGGGGCGCGATGACGGACTCCCTGGTCATGCGGGGTCGCACCGGCACGGTCCGCCAGGTGCGCAGCGAGCACCGGCTGGCCAAGCTCGCCGCAGCCAGCGGAGTGGACTTCGCATCGGCCGCAACCCCGCCGTGACCTCCCCGATCGGCCGCAATGCGGCGATTGCGCATTGGTACCTTCGTATCGGATAAGTGCGTCGCTGCGGAGGTTCGATGTCCTACCCTGATCCCCCCAACCAGCCGCCGTGGGGAGCCCCGGGCCCGCCCGGCGGCCAGTACCCGCCTCCCCCGGCCGGGACGGGTTATACGCCGGCGCCCGGTGCGCCGCGGCGGTCGAACCGCATGTGGATGGTTCCGGTGGCGGCGGGGCTGGGCGTCGTCATGATGGCCGGCACCGTGTGGGCGGCCACGTCGGTCGCCCAGAACGTCTTCGTCGGCGCCCAGCCCGAGTCGGTGCTGCCCGGGTCCTCGATCGCCTTCGCCAAGCTGGACCTCCGGCCCAGCGGAGGCCAACTGGCCGGCTACACGCAGTTCGTGAACCGGCTGCCCGACTCCATGCGCGACGAGATCGACCCCGACGCCGATCCCGCCAAGGAGCTCGTCGACTCCTACATCGACGAGGCGGGCCTGGACGGCATGTCCTACGAGGAGGACTTCGAGCCCTGGCTGGGTCGGCACTTCGGGTTCGCGATGTGGGTTCCCGACAGCGAGGAGGCCGCCACCGAGCGCGGCGGCACCACCATGGCGATCGCCATCGAGGCCGAGGACGAGGAGGCCGCCGAGGCCGCCCTCGACGAGATCCGCAGCGCCACAGACGAGGACACGGCCTTCGACGTGCGCGACGACTTCGCGATCCTCGCGCCCAACTCCGCCGCCCTGAGCGACCTCGAGTCCCAGGTCGAGTCGGAGGGGAGCCTGGAGGACCTGGACACCTACAACCAGGACATGGAGGCGATCGGCACGGAGAACGTCGCCTCGGCGTGGATGGACCTGGGGCAGCTGGCCTCGACCGCCGCCGAGGACTCCGGTTCGGGCACGGGCGGCTACGGCCTCGACGAGTACGGCGGTGTGCAGCAGCCGGACCCGATGGAGTCGCTGGGCCAGTACGAGGACGTGAGCGGGCGCATGGCGGTCGGCCTGCGCATCGAGCCGGAGTACATGGAGGTGCGCGGCGACACCTTCGGGCTGACCGTCGACGGCGTCTCCACGGCCGACTACGACCTGCCCGACCCCGGCCTGCAGCTGATGGGCGACCTGCCCGACGACACCGTCTTCGCCGTCGGCGGCAGCGGTGCCGCCGACATGATGGGCCAGGCCTACGAGCAGAACCCCGAAGAGCTCTCCGACCTCGAGGACCTGATGTCGGAGCTCGGCCTGACCATGCCGGACGGGCTCACCAGCCTGCTGGGCGAGCGCACCGCACTGGGCATCACCGACCTCGGCGGGTCGGTCGACGAGTTCTTCGGCGGCGCCACCGGGCCGCCGTCGCTGCAGTACCGCGCCGAGGGCGCCGACTCCCAGGCGGTGCAGAACGCGATCGACACCATGTGGGAGAACTCCTACACCACGCCTCCCGGCGTCACCAGCGAGGGGTCGGTGACCGTCGCGACCTCGGGCACGACCGGCACCGGGCGGCTGGGCGACGACGCCGTGTTCAAGCAGACGATGGCCGGCACCGAGTCCGCCCACATGGGCATGTACCTGGACCTGCGGCCGGTCGCCGAGAGCGCCGAGGAGAGCGCGCCCGAGCAGTGGGGCGCGGTCGGGGCGTCGGTGACCTTCGACGCCGAGACCATGTCGATGCGGGCCCGCTGGGCACCCAACGGCGGCGGTTAGGGCGTGTTCGCCGGGTCCGTCCGCAGCGGGCGGCGCACTCGCGCGCGCCCCGCGCCCGAGGCGCGAAGCGCCGCTCTTCCGGCGCGGGGCGCTGCGCAAGGGACCGGTGCCGCTCTCGCACGGCCGGGGAGAAAGTCGGGGCGGGTCTCCCCTGCCGACGGAGGAGAACGCGGCGAGAGCGGTGCCGGGGCGCCGCGCAGGAGGACAGCGACCCGTCGATACGCCCTGCGCCGGAGCCCGTCCTCCGGTGGGTTCCTGTGCGTCCCTGATCCCAGACCGCGGCCGGGAACCCACCGGCGACGGCGCGGCGCGGTGCCCCTCAGTCGATCAGCTTGCGGCGCATCTGGAACACCGCCAGGCACCACACGACCACGACGAATGCGGCCAGCGCGGCGAAGTGGCCCGCGGCGGTGCCGACGTCGGTGCCGAACGCGGTGCCGCGCACCAGTTCCACGCAGTGGTACAGCGGGTTGATCTTGGCGGCGACCTGCGCCCAGGAGGGCAGCGTCTCGATGGGGAAGAACGTGCCGGCGATGAGGAACAGCGGCGTGATGACCCCGGAGATGATGTAGTCCATCGTCTTGATGGAGGGCACCGCCGCCGACATCCAGATCCCGGTCAGCGCGAACCCGAACCCGGTGACGAACGTGATGACCGGCACCAGCAGCATCGCCCACGACGCGGGCAGCCCGAACCCGATCGCCACCAGCAGCGGGGCGCAGCCGTAGATGCCCGACTTGCAGGCGATCCAGCTGGCCTCGCCGGTGACGAGCTCGCGCACGTCGACGGGCGCGGCCAGCATGCCGTCGTAGGTGTGCTGGAAGACCCGGCGCACATAGGTGTCGATCAGCCCCGGGAACATCGAGGTGAACAGCACCGAGGTGGCGACGATCCCGGTGCCCAGGAAGTGGATGTAGTCGTATCCGCGGATCGCGCCCACCAGAGAGCCCAGGCCGATGCCGAACGCCAGCAGCATGAGGATCGGCTCGACGACGGCGGCGAAGGTGGTGGGCTTCCAGCTGCGCCGGTACAGCGCCCACTCGCGGGCCAGCACGCCCGCGATCGGCGCGAGCTCGAACCGCCCCGGCGGCGCCTGCGCGGCGGGGGCCGCGGCCCCTCTTGCGGTCCTGGTGTCCACGCTCATTCCACACGCTCCCCGGTCAGGGTGACGAACACGTCCTCGAGATTTCCCGCGCGAGCGCTGCCGCGGCCCAGCGAGTCGCGCAGCGAATCGGGGATCTCGTCGGCGCGCAGCACGGACAGGGTGGCGCCGGTGCGCCGGGTGGCCAGGCCCGCGGCGGCGATGCGCCCCTCGATCTCGTCGGCCCGCGCCCCCGGCTCAAGGGGGAACTCCTCGACGGTCGAGCCCGCGTAGCGGGCGATGAGGTCGGCGGGGACGCCGCGGGCGACCACCCGGCCCTTGGCCATGAGCGCCACGACGTCGGCGAGGCGCTCGGCCTCCTCGATGTAGTGGGTGGACATCAGCACCGTTACGCCCTCGGCGCGCAGCGCCGTGATCAGCCCCCACAGCTCCTGGCGCACCTGGGGGTCGAGCCCGACGGTGGGCTCGTCCAGCAGCACCAGGCGCGGGCGGTGCACCAGCCCGCGGACGATCAGCAGGCGGCGGCGCATTCCGCCGGAGAGCTTGTCGGCGCGCAGGTCCGGGCGGTCCGCGAGGTGGGCCAGGTGCAGGGCGCGGTCGACGGCCTCGGCCCGGCTCGCCCGCGGCACCCGGTACAGGTGTGTGAAGACCTCCAGGTTCTCGCGGACGGTCAGCTCTTCGTCGAGGTTGTCGTGCTGGGGTACGACGCCCATCTCGGCTCGCGCGAGCTTCGAGGCGCGCGGTATCGGATGGTCCAGGACGGTGATCTCGCCGGAGTCGGCGCGGCTCTGCGCGGTGAGCATCTTCATGGTGGTGGACTTGCCCGCGCCGTTGGGGCCGAGCAGCCCGAACACGGTTCCGGCGGGAACGTCGAGGTTCAGCCCGTCGACCGCGGCGAAGGAGCCGAACCGCTTGACGACGTCGCGCAGCCGGATGGCGGGAGCGGCACCCGGATCACCGCCGCCGGCCGGAGCGGCGCCGTCGGCGCGGTCGAGGTCCGGACCGGCGGTGCGGGCGGAGTGGGAATGGTCGGAGGGGCCCTCGGAACCGTCCGGTCCGGATGGTTCGGCAGGGCCCAGAGACGAGCGGTGTCCCGGTAGCGACATGGGATAACCGTAGAAGCGCCGCGCGCGGGATATCCACTCCTTTTCCCGGCCGGGGACGGCGGGCGCCCGGCCGCGGCCGCCGCGGCGGCCGGGCGGTGCGAAGCCGCAGGCGGTGCGGGGTTGCCGACCGGACCCGGGAGCGAATCTGGCACTCTTGGGAGCAGGTTTCCCGGACGTGTCATGAGGTGTGATTCAACGATGGGCGATTTCCGCATCGAGCACGACTCGATGGGCGAGGTCAGGGTCCCCGCCGAGGCCAAGTGGCGTGCGCAGACGCAGCGCGCGGTGGAGAACTTCCCGATCTCCGGGCAGGGTCTCGAGCACGCCAACGTCGCCGCCCTCGGCCACATCAAGGCCGCGGCGGCGAAGGTGAACACGGAGCTGGGGGTGATCCCCGAGGAGTTCGGCAAGGCGATCCGCGAGGCCGCGCTGGAGGTCGCCGAGGGCAAGTGGAACGCGGAGTTCCCCATCGACGTGTTCCAGACGGGCTCGGGCACGTCGAGCAACATGAACACCAACGAGGTGGTCGCAACGCTGGCGAGCGAGCGCTCGGGCGCCGCCGTCCATCCCAACGACCACGTCAACGCCTCGCAGTCCTCCAACGACGTCTACCCGTCGTCGATCCACATCGCCGCCGTCTCGGCCGTGGTGAACGACCTCATCCCCGCCTTGCGGCACCTGGAGGACGCGTTCAGCGCCAAGGCGGAGGAGTTCTCCACCGTCGTCAAGAGCGGGCGCACCCACCTGATGGACGCCACGCCGGTCACCCTGGGCCAGGAGTTCGCCGGCTACGCGGCTCAGGTGCGCAACGGCGTCGAGCGGCTCGAGGCGAGCCTGCCGCGCGTCGCCGAGCTGCCCCTGGGCGGGACCGCCGTGGGCACCGGCATCAACACCCCCGAGGGCTTCGCCGCCAAGGTGATCGCCGAGATCGCCTCGGCCACCGGCCTGCCGCTGACCGAGGCCCGCGACCACTTCGAGGCGCAGGGCGCACGGGACGGCCTGGTGGAGCTGTCGGGTCAGTTGCGCACCGTCGCGGTGGGCTACGTGAAGATCGCCAACGACATCCGGTGGATGGGCTCGGGGCCGCGCACCGGCCTCAGCGAGATCCGGCTGCCGGACCTCCAGCCCGGCTCCTCGATCATGCCGGGCAAGGTCAACCCGGTTCTGTGCGAAGCCATGCTTCAGGTGTCCTCCCAGGTGGTCGGCAACGACGCCGCCGTCTCCTTCGGCGGGTCGGCCGGCAACTTCGAGCTCAACGTGCAGCTGCCGATGATCGCGCGCAACGTGCTGGAGTCGATCCGGCTGCTGGCCAACGTCTCGCGGGTCTTCGCCGACCGCTGCGTCGCGGGCATCGAGGCCGACGAGGACCGCTGCCGCGAGTACGCCGAGTCCTCCCCCTCGGTCGTGACACCGCTCAACCGCTACATCGGCTACGAGGAGGCGGCCAAGGTCGCCAAGCAGTCCCTGACCGAGCGCAAGACCATCCGCGAGGTCGTGCTGGAGCGCGGCTACATCGCCGACGGCAGGCTCACCGAGGCCCAGCTCGACGAGGCCCTGGACGTGCTGCGGATGACCAACGCGCAGTAGGTCGGCGGAACCCGCGCCGCCGCGTCCCGCAGCCGGGGCGCGGCGGCGCTGTGTCGGCCCCGGTGCGAAGCGGGGACCGGCCCCGGACACGGCTGCGGCCCCGGGCGAGAAGGATGCCCGGGGCCGCGGGTGCGGCCGGGGGGCGGCCCAGAGGGGCCCGCTCCCGGCCCGGGCCGGTCTAGTACCAGCCGTTGGCCTGGGAGTGGTTCCAGGCCTCGCACGGGGAGCCGTAGCGGTCGTCGATGTAGCCCAGTCCCCACTCGATCTGGGTGGCGGGGTTGGTCTGCCAGTCGTCGCCGGCGGAGGCCATCTTGCTTCCCGGCAGGGCCTGCGGGATGCCGTAGGCGCCGGAACTGGGGTTCTGCGCGGTGTGGTCCCAGCCGCTCTCCTTTTCCCACAGGGGTTCGAGGCAGGAGAACTGGTCGGCGCTCCACCCGTAGTCGCCGAGCATGGACTGGGCGATGGACTTGGGGTCGCCCGTGGGAGCCGATCCGCCGCCGGATCCGGAGCCGCCCGACCCGGAGTCGTCCGGTTCCTCGGGCTCCTCCTCCTTCTTCTTCTCCTTGGTCGTCGCCGAGCCGTTCACCGCGCCGGTGACGTCGGAGAGGCGGTCGCGCACCTCGTCCCGCTGCTGCTTCAGCTCCTGGTCGGAGACCTGCTCCGCCGCGAAGAACCGCTGCGGGTCGCTGGTCGCCTTGGGGACCACCACCGAGGCGCTCTCCTGGGGGCCGCCCCCCTGATCGGCGAACGCTGTGACAGCGAACGCCGCGCCTGCGACCACCGCTGCGGAGCCGACCGCAGAGGCGACTCGCAACGAGATCCGGTTGAGTAGCAACAATCGCCCTTTCGCCAGTCGCGCACCCGGCGATGCGTGCGCGCACGAGCTTGTGCCCTGGGTCTCCGCTGAATTCGGGAACGGGGAGAGCGAGACGTGCTTCGTGCGGAACGCCGGCCGGTCTCGCCCGGGGAGAAGACCGCGTGGAGGCCGGGGGTCAAAGAACCGTCACACGCGCCCCAAGGGCTCCTGATTCACAACGGGACCCACCCTGCCGCATGATCACGACCGCGTAACACGGTTTGCGCTATGACCTAGTTCACATTGCACACGGTTATCCGGGCAAATCCCGAAAAAGGCATGCGTTGCTCCGTCAATCCCGGTCGACTGCGGTGATCCGTGCACGCGACGGAATGCGCGCAGGAAACCACTACCGTACGTAACCGGAGTGCGATCGGCCACCGTGCCCGGCCCGGCGCGCGCACGCCCGCCGAGGCGGCCCCGGTCTCAGTCGAGCGGCAGGTGCCGGTGCTCCTTGCCGGTTCCGGCGCACATACGGCACTGCTCCTCCGCCCGCGCCCAGGTGATCATCCCGTTGCCGTCGGTCACGGGACGCTCGGGCGACCACCGGCCGCGGCCGTCGCAGTAGTGGCACACGAGGTCGGTGCGGCCGCACCACGGGCAGTCGGTGAGCGCGCAGCATTCCCGTGTCGGTGTGTCCATTGGGCCCCTCCCGAAACGGCTGTAGCTTCCCACAGCCCCGGGACACCGTCCACCCCGCCTCGGGCCGGGCGGACCCCGGAGCCGGCGCGGCGCCCGGGCCCGCGACCGCGGCCCGGCGCGGCCCGGCGCGGGCCGGCCGCGTGCGCGTGCGGCCGGCCCGCCCGGAGCGGCTATCCGCGGCCCTCGGGCGTCAGGGTCTTGGCCCACAGCGCGCTGCCCGCGCCGTCGCGCAAGGTCACGGTGAGGTCCTTGCCCCCGGGGTCGATCTCGACCTCGCCGAAGTGCTGGAAGCCCTCCATCGGCGAGGCGTTCGCCTGCGGGGGCGCGTGCTGGAACACCACCTCGGGGCCGAACGTGGGATCGAGGTCGTTGGGCCCGAACGCGCCGGCGTGCAGCGGTCCGGAGACGAACTCCCAGAACGGTGAGAACTCCCGGGCCGTGGCGCGCTCCGGCGCGTAGTGGTGCGCCGCCGTGTAGTGCACGTCGGCGGTCAGCCACACGACGTCGCGCACGCCGCGGCGGTGCAGGCCGTGCAGCACGCGCTCCAGCTCGGACTCGCGTCCCCGCGGGCGGCCGCCGGCGCCGTTGGCCACGCCCTCGATCGCCTCGCCGTCGGGCACGACCAGGCCGATCGGCATGTCGGAGGCGACGACCTTCCACGTCGCCTCCGAGCGCGCCAGGCCGTCCACCAGCCAGTCGGCCTGGCGCCGGCCGAGGATCCTCTCGAAGCGGTCGGTGCCGGCGGAGTTGGGGTCGCGGTAGGGGCGCATATCGATGACGAAGACGTCCAGGTCGGGCCCGTAGCCGATCCGGCGGTAGATCCGGCCGTCGACCGCCTCGGCGGGCACGATCGGCTGCCACTCGTGGAACGCCCGGTGCGCCCGGCGGGCCAGGGTGTCCACCTCGCGCACCCGGTAGCGGTCGTCGTCGAGGATCTCGCCCGGGTACCAGTTGTTGACGACCTCGTGGTCGTCCCACTGCACGATCTGCGGGACACGGGCGGCCAGACCGCGCAGCGACTCGTCGAGCAGGTTGTAGGCGTACTGGCCGCGGAACTCGTCCAGGGTCTCGGCCACCTTGGACTTGGCCTCGGTGACCACGTTGCGCCAGACGCGGCCGTCCGGAAGCTCCACGCGCTCCTGCAGCGGCGTGTCGGCGTAGCAGACGTCGCCGCTGTGCAGGAAGAAGTCGGGGCGGCGCTCGGCCATGGCGGTGAAGGCCGGCATGCCGCCGATGTCGGGGTTGACGCCCCAGCCCTGGCCGGCGACGTCGCCCGACCACACGAACCTGGTCGGCTGGCCGCCGCCCGGCGTGCGGAAGGACCCTTCCAGCACCTCGCTGTCGTTGCGCCCCGACTCGGCGTGGACGCGCACGTACGCCTGGGCGCCGGGCTTCAGGCCGCGGAGGCGCACGCGCCCGGTGCCGTCGGCGCCGGGGGTCAGCACGGGCCCGCGCAGGGTCCTGGAGTGCTTGAAGTCGGGGCGGTCGGAGACCTCGACGACCATGCGCGCGGGTCGGTCGGCGCGGGTCCAGACCACTGCGCCGTCGTGCCGGGGGTCGCCGAACTGCAGCCCGTGGGTCAGCTTCGGCCTGTTGCGGCCGCGGGCGAGCGCGGGGGCCGCGGCCGGTATTCCGCCGAGCGCCGCGGCGCCCAGGCCGACGGCGCCGTAGCCCAGCACCCGGCGCCGCGCGGGCGCGGGGGCGGAGGGGATTCGGGAGGGATCGGGGGACGACGGCATGGCATGCCTCCTGCGGGGGTGGGACGGCAAGGTCGCCATTGGGTTCTATCGCACCGGCGCAGGAGGACGGCGAACTCCGCATTAACGCCGCCGATCCGCCGCGAATCTCCTCCGCACCCCCGTGCGGCGGCACCGCCGGCGCCCTGCGCAGCGAAGCGTCGGCGCCACCGCCGGGAGACAGGCGACCGCGCCGCCCCGGGCCGGTGCCGGAGGCGGCGCGGTCGGCGGAGGCTCAGCCCTCCAGCATCTCGGTCACCAGCGCGGCGATCGGGGACCGCTCGGAGCGCGTGAGGGTGATGTGGGAGAACAGCGGGTGGCCCTTGAGTTTCTCGACCACGGCGACCACGCCGTCGTAGCGCCCCACCCGCAGGTTGTCGCTCTGAGCGATGTCGTGGGTGAGCACCACCCGCGAGTTCTCGCCCAGCCGCGACAGCACCGTGAGCAGCACGCCGCGCTCCAGCGACTGCGCCTCGTCGACGATGACGAACGCGTCGTGCAGCGAGCGCCCGCGGATGTGGGTCAGCGGCAGGACCTCCAGCATTCCGCGGTCGACCACCTCGTCGACGACGTCCTGCGTGGTGACCGCGGAGAGGGTGTCGTGGACCGCCTGGGACCAGGGCGACATCTTCTCGTTCTCGGTACCGGGGAGGTAGCCCAGGTCCTGGCCGCCCACCGCGTACATCGGCCGGAAGACCATCACCTTGCGGTGCTGGCCGCGCTCCAGCACGGCCTCCAGGCCCGCGCACAGCGCGAGTGCGGACTTGCCGGTGCCGGCCCGGCCGCCCAGGGAGACGATGCCGACCTCGGGGTCGGTGAGCAGGTCGAGCGCGATGCGCTGCTCGGCGCTGCGCCCGTGCAGCCCGAAGACGTCGCGGTCGCCCTTGACGACCTTGACCGACTTGTCGGGGAGCACGCGCCCCAGGGCCTTGCCGCGCTCGGACACCAGTACGAGCCCGGTGTGGCAGGGCAGATCGCGTGCCGCCTCGATGTCGGCGGTGCCGTCGCCTTCGAACAGCGCCGATACCTCGTGCGCGGGGACCTCCAGTTCCGCCATCCCGGTCCACCCGTGCTCGATGGGCAGCTCGGCGCGGTATTCGTCGGCCGCGAGCCCGATGGAGGACGCCTTGATCCGCATCGGCAGATCCTTGCTGACCAGGACGATGTCGCCGCCCTCGGCCCGCAGGTTGGAGGCGACGGTGAGGATGCGGGTGTCGTTGTCACCGAGTCGGAACCCCGCCGGAAGCACCGAAGGGTCGCTGTGGTTGAGCTCCACCCGCAGTGTCCCGCCCTCGTTGTTCACCGGGACGTCGGCGTCGAGGCCGCCGTTCTCGCGGCGGAGGCCGTCCAACCGGCGAAGGGCCTCACGGGCGAAATACCCCAATTCGGGGTGGTGTCGCTTACTCTCCAGCTCGGTTATGACGACTATGGGCAGGACCACCGCGTGCTCGGCGAACCGGCCGATCGAGGCGGGATCGGCCAGCAGTACGCTCGTGTCCAGCACATAGGTGCGCCGCTCGCCTCCTCGGTCGGCTGGGTCGGGAGTTTCGTCGGCACGGAGGTGGGTCGAGGAACTAGCCACTCGTTCTCCCCTTTGGGCGCGACTGGGCGCCCTGGTCTCACGGGATACCAAGGACCGGGACCAGCCCCGCAAGGGCCGGGACCGGCCCTCGTCACCATGAGTTCCTTCACTGGCCAGGACCTCAAACGCTCGGGGCCTCCCGAGTGAGCGGGTACGCACCGCCCACTTGATTCGACGGTACCCGGCTGCGGGCAAAGAGCAAGGCCCCCGGGCCGCACGGCATGTGAACGCCCCGTTACGCGGGTTCTCCTCCGTTCCGGGCGCGGGGCGGTGCGGCCTGCCCGACGCGGGGGCGGCTCAGGTGCCGAAGCGCCGGTTGCGTGCGCCATAGGCACGCAGCGCACGCAGGAAGTCCACCTTCCGGAAGGCCGGCCAGAAGACCTCGCAGAAGTAGAACTCCGCCTGTGCGCTCTGCCAGAGCATGAATCCGGAGAGTCGCTGCTCGCCCGAGGTCCGGATGAGAAGGTCCGGGTCGGGCTGGCCACGCGTGTAGAGATGCTCGGCGATGTGCTCCAGGTCGAGTCGCTCGGCGAGCTCTTCGAGACTGGTGCCCTTGGCCGCCTCGGCGACGAGGAGCGACCTAACCGCATCAGCGATCTCACGCCTTCCTCCATACCCGACCGCAACATTCACAATCAGGCCGGAGTTTCCGGATGTGGCCGCGTGCGCCTCTTTCATCACCCGCGCGGTGGAGTCGGGCAGCAGGTCGAGGGCGCCCATGGGGTTGACGTTCCAGCCTTCGCGGCGCAGGCGCGAGACCGTGTCCTCGATGATCCCCAGCAAGGGTTCGAGCTCCTCGCGGGGGCGCGTGAGGTTGTCGGTGGACAGCAGCCACAGCGTGACGACCTGCACGCCGACCTCGTCGCACCAGCCCAGCAGCTCGAAGATCTTCTCGGCCCCCGCCTGGTGGCCCGCCTGCACGCTGTCGAGACCGCTGATCCGCGCCCACCGGCGGTTGCCGTCCAGCACGACGCCGACGTGGCGCGGGATCTCGAAGGTGCCGAGCGAACGCTCCAGCCTGCGCTCGTACAGCCAGTACAGGGGGTCACGGAGCCCCATGGGACGCTCCCTTTCGCCGCGTTCGGGGGACAGGCGCGGGCGCGCCCGTCCATGTCACCGCACTCCGGCGCAGCGACCTCGAGCTTGCGCGCCAACATGTCCAGCCTAGGGCGATTCGCCGGATTCCGTCACTGCAGCGACGCTCGGACGTGCTTGCGCCCTTCGTGGATGCGGGACTTCACCGTGCCCAAGGCGAGATCGAGTTCGTCGGCGATCTCCTTGTAGTCCATCTGGCAGAGGTCGCGCAGCACCAGAGGGGCGACCAGGTTGGGGCGGTCCCGCTCAAGCTGGTCGAGGGCCTCCAGCAGGTCGATCCGGGAACCCGCGATCACGCTCGTGGTGCGGGGGTCGCGCTGGTTCGGGATGCGGTCGGCCTCAGTCGGCATCTCCGCGGAGCGCCGCTTCATCGACCGGTAGGTCTGCCGCGCCGAGTTCGAAACCACCGTATACAGCCACGTGGTGAAGAGCGAATCGCCCTTGAAGCCGCCGATGTTGCGGGCGACGCGCAGCAGCGCGTCCTGGCAGGCCTCCTCGGCGTCCTGGCGGTACGGGAGGAAGCGCGCGCACCGGCGCAGCACCTCCGGCTGGATCCTGCGGAGCAGGTCGTCCAGGGCCGCCGAGTCGCCGTCGCGCGCCCGAAGCGCAAGCTCCTCAAGGGAGTCGTCGACCCGGGCGGCCGACCGGCGGGTGGTGGGGCCCTTGTCACTGTTTTCCACGGCTGCCAGCTCCCTGCGAGAACGAATGCCCTCTACACGTGTTACACGTCCATCCCCCACTATGAGGTTCACATCCCCTTTCGACGCGTACGTGCGCCCGGCGGCTCCGCGACCGCTTACCCGCCCTGCGCGCGAACTCCGCTCCACGTTTGGCCCTCGCGGCACTGGTAAGGCACTCCCTGTGGCACAACCGGACACTTTCGGCCGATACCGCGTCATTCGGCATCTCGGCTCGGGCTCGTTCGCGACAGTATGGCTCGCGCACGACGACCGGCTGGACACCCCCGTGGCCGTCAAGGTCCTGGCCGAGAACTGGGCGCACCAGCTCGACGTGCACCACCGCTTCATGGAGGAGGCCCGGATCCTCCGCCAAGCCGACTCCGCGTGGCTGATCAGGGTGCACGACATCGGCACGCTCGCCGACGAGCGGCCGTACTTCGTCATGCCCTACGCCGACCAGGGCAGCGTGGCCGATCTGGCCGCCAAGGGACCCCTGCCCCTGGACGAGGCCCTGCGGCTGCTGACCGAAATCGGCCAAGGCGTCACCGTCCTCCACGGCCACGGCACGATCCACCGCGACATCAAGCCATCCAACGTACTCCTGCAGTCGTCGCCCGTGGGCCAAAGGGTCCTGGTGGCCGATCTCGGGTTCGCCAAGGCGATCGACGGCGCGTCGGGCTTCACCGCCGCCGCGGGCACACCCGGCTACATGTCCCCCGAGCAGCGCGGCCCCGGCGGCGACCTCGACGTGCGTGCCGACGTCTACTCGCTCGGCGCCGTCGCCTACGAGCTGATCACCGGCCGCCGGCCGCCGCAGCCGCCGGTGCGGGTGCCCCCGCGGCGGCTGCGGCCGGGAGTGCCGCGGGCCCTCGACGACCTGATCATGTCCGCGCTGGCCGAGGACCGCACCGCGCGCCCGTCCGACGCCAAGGCGTTCACCGACCGCATCCGCGCCATCCGGATGGCCCCCGACCTGCGCTCGGAGCTTCCGTGGTGGGTCCGGCACCGCTCGCTCTGGCGGCGGGCGGCGGCGGCGTTCTGCTCCCTCGTGGTGCTGATGGCCGCCACGACCGGCGCCGCCGCGTCGACCACCGGCGTGCTGACCGAGGTGCGCTACGCGGGCGACGAACTGCACCTGGCGGTGCCCCAGGCCTGGGCGCGGCAGTTCCACAACGGCCGCGCCGTGCCCAGCGCCGTGGAGTCCGACACCGCCTCGGGCGTGCTGGTGGCCACCGACCTCGAAGCCTGGGACGAACCCCGGGCGGCGGTGGCCGGGGTGTTCGCCGCGCTGCTGCCCGGTAGGGGCTACGACCTCGATTCGGTGCTCAGCGGCGCCCCCTGCCGAGGGCCGGTGGAGCGGCGCGCGTTCGAGGATCCCGAATGGTCGGGCCAGATCCGGCAGTGGCCGTCCTGCCCCGGGCGGCCGGGCGCGGTCGCCGTCGCGTCGCTGGCCAGCAAGCACCGCGAGGCGACGCTGTACCTGGAGGTCCGCCAGCCCGGCTCCCAGCCGGATGTGATCGACCGCATCGTCTCCGCCACCCGGCTGGCGCGCTGAGCCCGCCGCCCCGAAACGACCGGCCGCTTCGCGCCGATGCGGACTGCCGGAAGCCGGCGGCCGCGGCAGCGCCGGCAACCGGCTTCCGGTAGCTCGCCCGCCGCCGGCCTCCGCCGCGGCGCGCACCGCCGGCTCAGGCGCGCGTCTGCGCGATCTGCCCGCTCAACTCCTCCGGAGAGGTCACCGGAAGGCGGCAGCTGAAGCCCTGGCAGACGTAGGCCGCCGGCGAGCCGTCGACCAGCCCGCGGTCCTCCAGCAGCGGGACCGCGGCCGCGCCACCGGGCCGGCCGCGGGTGACCGCCGTGCCGAACGGCGCCTCCAGCAGGGCGGTGCGGTGCAGCTCCGCGGTCGCGGGGTCGTCCTCGGGCCCCACGACGGCGATCTCCAGCGGACCCGACAGCAGCGTCTCGGCGACGGCAAGCCCCCAGCCCGCCGCGCGCGGCGCCTTGGCGGCCAGCGGGACCGCGACCGCGAGCGCCTCGTCGGCGGCCTGGCGGTGGCGCGCCGACCCCGTCAGCCCCGCATACCACAGCAGTGCTCCCGCGGCGGCGAACCGGCCGGAGGGCGTGGAGGCGTCGGTGGGGTCCTGCGGGCGGTTGAACAGCGCCTCGCTGTCGTCGGCCGTGTCGAAGAAGCCGCCCTCGCCGTCGCCGAAGTGGTCCAGGACCGTGCCGAGCAGCCGGCCGGCCAGCTCGACCCGCTCCGGCTCGCCGGTGACGGCGTGCAGCGCCAGCAGCCCTTCGGCGACGTCGGCGTAGTCCTCCAGCACGCCCGCGCTCGCCCCCGCCCGGCCGTCGCGGGAGGTGCGCACCAGCCGGTCGCCGCTGACGTGCACCCGGGTGAGCAGGTCGGCGGCCTCGCGGGCGCGCTCGACGAGGTCGGGCCGGTCGAACAGGGCGCCGGCCTCGGCCAGGCCCGCGACGGCCAACCCGTTCCAGGCGGCCACCACCTTGTCGTCGCGGTCGGGCCGGACCCGCTTCGCGCGCGCGGCGAGCAGGGAGGCGCGCACCCGCTCGTAGCGTCCGGAGTCGGCGGGGTCCTCGGGCAGGCGCAGCACCGAGTAGCCGTGCTCGAAGGTGCCCTCCGGCGTCACGCCGAACAGCTCGGCCGCCCAGGCGCCGTCGTCCTCGCCGAGGGCGCTGCGCAGCTCGTCGGGTGTCCACACGTAGTAGCGCCCCTCCTCGCCCTCGGTGTCGGCGTCCAGGGCCGAGGCGAAGCCGCCCTCGCCGGTGCGCAGGTCGGCGACCATCCAGTCGGCGGTCTCCAGCGCCACCCGCTTGGCCAGCGCGTCGCCGGTGGCGCGCCACAGCCGGGTGTAGGCGCGCACCAGCAGGGCGTTGTCGTAGAGCATCTTCTCGAAGTGCGGGACGACCCAGCGGGAGTCGACGGAGTAGCGGGCGAACCCGCCGCCGAGCTGGTCGTAGACGCCGCCGCGGGCCATCGCCTCGGCGGTGTGCTCGGCCATCGCGCGGCCGCGCTCCGCGCCGGTGCGCGCGTGCTGGGCCAGCAGGAAGGACAGCAGCATGGACGGCGGGAACTTGGGCGCACCGCCGAAGCCGCCGTTGGCGTCGTCGTACTCGCGGGAGAGCACCTCGACCGCCTCGTCGAGCGCCTCCGGGCCGGGTGCGTTGCCGCGCCCCAGGGAGCGGCTCCCGCTCAGCGCCTCGACGACGCGCCGGCCCTGCTCGACGACGCCTTCGCGCTCCTCCGACCAGGCGCGCTGGACCCCCATCAGCAGCCGCTGGAAGTGCTCGCGGGGGAAGTAGGTGCCGCAGTAGAACGGGGCGCCGTCGGGCGTGAGGAACACGGTCATGGGCCAGCCGCCTTGGCCGGTCATGGCCTGGGTGGCCTCCATGTGGACGGCGTCGACGTCGGGGCGCTCCTCGCGGTCGACCTTGATGTTGACGAACCCGGTGTTCATCATCTGCGCGGTGGTCGGGTCCTCGAAGGACTCGTGGGCCATGACGTGGCACCAGTGGCAGGCGGAGTAGCCCACTGACAGCAGTACCGGCACCTCGCGGCGCCGGGCCTCGGCGAACGCCTCCTCACCCCAGGGGTGCCAGTCGACCGGGTTGCCGGCGTGCTGGAGCAGGTAGGGGCTGGTCGCTTCGGCGAGACGGTTAGGCATACCCCCACTCTGCCCGCGCGGCCGCCGCCGATGCCACCTCGCACCGGACGGACTCGGACGGCGGAGCGGTGGCCGTCCTGCGGCACGGCGAGGGGGCGGCGTCCGCACGCCGCCGGAGCGGCGCCGCCCGGAGGCCGTGCCCGCCGCTGCGGTCCGCCGCCCGGCCGGGCCGGGCGGCGGACGGGCTCACGAGGACGGAGACGGGGTGCCCGCCGAGCCAGCGGGGCCGGGGTCGGCCTCGGCCTCCGCCGCTTCGGCGGTGCCGGCGGAGTCCTCGGCGGAGCGGGCCGGCTCGTCGCGCTCCACCTGGATCGCGGCCAGGCGGTTGCGCATCGACTTCATGAGGAAGTACAGGGCGATGCCGATGGCCGCCACGGCGATGAACCCGAGTACGCCGGGCGTGACGGTGTCGGCGGCGGGCCCGTCGGAGGCCAGTACTGCCAGGGCGTTCATGCCCCTCATGCTCTCACCGACTCGCGGACGCCCGCGAAGAGGTCGTCCTCGGGGACGTCGGTGTCGACCAGCGACCGGGCGAGGTGGTAGTCCTCGTACGGCCAGGCCTCACGCTGCACGTCCATGGGCACCACGAACCAGAAGCCGTCCGGGTCGATCTGGGTGGCGTGGGCGATGAGCGCGCGGTCGCGGGTCTCGAAGAACTCGTCGCAGCGCACCTGCGTGGTGATCTCCCACTCGGGGAAGTTGCGCTCCTTCATGCGCTCGATCCACTCGGCGATGGGGTTCTCCAGGCCGCGCTCGTGCAGCAGCGCCGACACGCGCTCGAAGCGGTCCCGGGGGAAGGAGACGTGGTAGTAGAGCTTGAGCGGCTGCCAGGGCTCGCCGGCGCCGGGGTAGCGCTCGGGGTCGCCCGCGGCGTCGAACGCCTCGACCGAGACCTTGTGGGTCATGATGTGGTCGGGGTGGGGGTAGCCGCCGTTCTCGTCGTAGGTCAGCACGACGTGGGGGCGGAAGGAGCGGATGGAGCGGACCAGCGGCTCGGCTGCGACATCCAGCGGCTGGAGGGCGAAGCACCCCTCGGGCAGCGGGGGCAGGGGGTCGCCTTCGGGCAGGCCGGAGTCGACGAACCCGGCGAACTCCTGGTGGACGCCGAGGATCTCGCGGGCCGCGGCCATCTCCTTGCGCCGGACCTCGGCGATGTCGGCGCGGATCTCGGGGCGGTCCATCGCCGGATTCAGGATGGATCCGGCCTCACCGCCGGTCATGGTGACGACGAGCACATCGGCGCCCTCGTGCCCATAGCGGACCATGGTGGCCGCGCCTTTGCTGGACTCGTCATCGGGATGGGCATGAACGGCCATCAGCCGCAAACGCTCGGACAACGGAACGGTCCCCTTGGGTAGTCGCGTGAGACGAATGGACGGGCGGGAAAAAGGCCTCCGCCCCGCGGGTTCGACCCGCGCCGCCGGCCTCGCGGACATGCGGGGCAGGGGTGGAACAGGGGCGACCCGGAACGGGGCTATCTTAGACAACGTAGACCCCACGTTCGGAGATTCCCGTATGCCCGACCGCCCCGCCGGCACCACGACCGGCGCCACCGAGTCCGCCGCGTCCTGGACGCGGCGCCGCCTGGGCGAGACCCCCGTCTTCTTCGTGGTCGGGGTGCTGGCCGCCGCGGTCTTCACGATCGGGTGGGGATACGCGCTGATGAGCTACGGCGGCTCCGGTAGCGGAGTATCGGTCCAGGTGGTGGCTTGGGAGGTCGAGTCGGCGGACGAGGCGAGCGTGAGCTTCCAGGTGAACAGCGACGCCCCCGCCGAATGCGTGATCACCGCGCGCGACGCGCAGCACGTCGTGGTCGGCCAGAAGAGCGTCGACGTCGAGTCGGGAATCCGCGACGTCACCGCGACCGTTGACACGATTCGTGAGGCTTCGGCGGTAGAAGTGGGCTCCTGCAGGGAACAGAGTTCCACAAGGTAGTTCCGCCCCTGCTACTCGGCGTCGGGACACGGCCGCGTCCCGACCGCGTCCCGTCCTCCACTCGCACCGCGCGGACCAGCGTTTATCGCCCTGTCGTCCGAATGGCGCGGTGATAATCTCGTAAGTTCAGCTACGGCCGCTACGGCCGCAGTCACTAGTTAGCACCAAGGGAGTTCCCGTGACCGAGACCCGCGATGACAACGTCACCTGGCTGACTCAGGAGGCGTATGACCGGCTCAACGCGGAGCTGGAGCACCTGACGGGCACTGGTCGCATCGAGATCGCCGACAAGATCGAAGCCGCCCGCGAAGAGGGTGACCTCCGCGAGAACGGCGGCTACCACGCCGCCAAGGAAGAGCAGGGCAAGATCGAGGCCCGCATCGCCCAGATCCAGAACATCCTGCGTAATGCGCGGGTGGGAGGGGCACCGCAGAAGGCGGGCACGGTCGGCCCCGGTATGACCGTCACCATCAAGTTCGAAGGCGATGACGAAGAGGTCACCTTCCTCCTCGCCTCCCGGGAGGAAAGCGGCGCGCCGATCGACGTCTACTCCCCGAAGTCGCCGCTGGGCAGCGCCATCAACGGCAAGAAGATCGGCGAGACGGTCAGCTACACCCTGCCGAACGGACGAAGTGCCTCCGTGGAGATCATCGACGCCGTCCCTTACGGCGCGGAGTCGTCCTAACGGCGCGATCAGCAGGCGGAACGCGCGGAAGGGGCGGCCCGAGGGCCGCCCCTTCCGCGTTGGGGGCGTTTTCAGACATGCGGTGCGGACCGATTGATTCGGTCCGATACCGCGGCTGGATTCGCGGCGCGCCGACTGCTCTCCGCTGAACTGGGACGCCGGAGGCCGACCCGTCCGGCGTCCGGTGGCCGGGCCGCGCGAGCGATGGCACCATATTCCGCGTGACCCCTTCCCCGTACTGGCACGGCGCTCCACCGCCCGGCGCTGCACCGCCCGGCGCACCCGGGCCCGGGCCGGCGCCCTACTACGGCATGTCGCCGCACCGCGGCCGCCCCACGGCCTCGTTCGGCCGGCGGCTCTCCGCCCGCATGGTCGACTACACGGTCATCAGCATGGCGGTGATCCTGTTCTTCATCCTGGTCTCGTTCCTCGCCGAGGCCTCGTTGCGCGGCGGAGAACTGGCCGACCGGTACTTCGACGCCTGGGCCCTGCTGTTCTTCTTCGGCACCGGTCCGGTGATGTTCCTGCACGACTGGCTGTGCAACGCCGCGCGCGGGCGCACGCTGGGCAAGGCGGCGCTGGGCATCCGCGTCGTCCGCCGCGACGGCGGACCGCTGCGCCAAGGCCAGTCCGCCGGCCGCGCCGCGATCTTCGGCCTGCCGCAGGCCCTCCCGTGCCTGGGTCAGCTGTTCACGCTGATCGACTGCATGTCGGCGCTCGCCGACGCCGACACCGGGCAGAGCCTGCACGACCGCGCCGCCGGGACGGTGGTGGTGCGCGGCTGACCGCCGCGCCCCGCCCAGCCGGGGCGGGCGGCGGGCTCGTCCGCCCTCATGCGGGCGGGTCGGGGCCGTGGCGCCGCCGCGCACGGGGCCCGCCGGGACGTGGGCGCCCTCGCCGATGCAAAACCACGTGTCGCTGACGCCCTGCGGTCCGGTGGCCTCGGTCCCCTTCGCCCGGCACGCGACGTCGACCGCCGCACCGGCCGCCGCCGGCCCGCGCTCGGACAAGGAGCTGCCCGGCCCCGCACGGACGGGCCCGGTCGCGTTCGGCGAGCTCTGCGCGGGCGCCCGCGGGCGGCGGTCAGCGGCGGACGGCGGCCGGGGTCAGCCCTCGAACGCCAGCACGCAGGCCGTGAGGCTGTGCACGTGGTTGCGCCCCGCAACCGGGCCGATCTCGCCCGCCGCGAAGAAGCCGCCCACGCTCTCGATCCCGAGGTTCTGCTGCACCAGCCGCACGTCGTGGTCGGAGGTGGGAAACATCGACGAGCCGCGGCTGTTGCAGGAGAACAACAGCGCCGCGGAGGCGCGGCCGCCGAGCTCGTCGTTGAACGCCTGCAGGCGCTCGACCAGGTCGGAGGCCGCGCTGTCGTAGTCGCGGACCTGGAAGCGCACGGTCTGGCCGACCTCGATCATGTCGCCGATGGTCAGCGAACCCGACTCCGGATCGGCGCCCACGACCGAGCGCACCAGGAAGTCGCCGTGCTCGTGGGTGTCGGCGTACTCGTCCATGGCGATGCCGATGTGCAGGCCGTTGGCGGCCAGCTCCTGCTCCTCCGGCGGCAGCGAGTTGACCAGGCCCTCCAGACGCTCGTAGGCGGAGTCGCCGGCCAGCTCCAGGATGACGTTGCCCTCGGACTTGGTAACGGCCATCGCCCGGCCGATCGGGCGGCACCCCTGGCTGACCATGGTGCCCGCGACACCGGCGCCGCCCAGCATCAGGCCGACTGCGCCCGCCTCGACGACCTCGCCGCCGGCGAAGAGCCGCACCGACTCCTGGCCGCGCATGCCGTCGGCGAGCCCGCCGACGAGCGGCAGCCCGCCCAGGGCGTCGGTGGAGCGCTCCACGAACGACTGCGCCGGAAACTCGTAGGGGTTGACCAGCAGCAGCGCGGCGCGATCGTCGGAATCGGGCTCGTGCATGCCCACCACGGCCAGGTGGTCGCCCTCGGGGATCACGTCGAGCCGGAAGGGGCTCAGCGTCACAGCGGGCAGGTGGGCCGCCCATACGCTGACCGCGCCCTGCTCCTCGACACCGCGTCCGCCGCCGACCACGCCCGTGGCGCTGCATCCGAGGGTGACCGCATCACCGGCGAGCGCCATCACGCGCCTGCCCGCCAGTGTCACCTCGTCCGGGTCGGCGCCGCTGACGAAGAAGCAGATCAGGTCGGCCGGGGCGTCGAGAGCGCGCGTCGCCTCGAGCACCGCCCGCTCGGCGGCGCTCACAAGGTCGGCGCCCGTCGCCAACGCGTCACCGAACCTGGTCATCGACCGCCACCTCGCTCATCGACCCGACTCCTCCAATCGGACCATACTCCCAGCCACACGCGGTCAAACCCTTCCGGCGCCGGGCGTATCCGACGGCTTTGCCCGACTTTCCTCGACATTCGCCGGTGCCCACCGGCCCGCGACCGCGGAATCCCGCGGCACCGCGATGCCGCACGCGCGCTGGCGGAATCGGCGCCGGTGCATAGACTCGACCCCGTGTCTGCCTCGATCAACGGCCACACCGCCCCCGACCACCTGCCCACACGCGAGCCCACCACCCTCGGCGCCCTGCGCGCCGCCGGGCACGTGCACCGCCCGGTCAAGCACGAGGTGCGCGACAACCTGATCGCGCGCATGCGTGCGGGCGAGCAGCGCTTCCCGGGAATCGTCGGGTTCGACGAGACCGTGCTCCCCCGGGTGGAGCGCGCCCTGCTTGCCGGCCACGACCTCGTCCTGCTCGGCGAGCGCGGCCAGGGCAAGACCCGGCTGATCCGCACCATATCGACGCTGCTGGACGAGTGGACGCCCGTCGTCGAGGGCTGCCCCGTCAACGACCACCCCTACGCCCCGGTCTGCTCGCGCTGCCGCGGGCTGGCCGCCGAGGCCGGCGAGGACCTGCCCGTGGCGTGGTGGCACCGCGACGGGCGCTACGGCGAGAAGCTCGCCACGCCCGACACCGCCGTGGGCGATCTGATCGGCGACATCGACCCGATCAAGCTGGCCGAGGGCCGCAGCCTCGGCGACCCCGAGACCGTGCACTACGGGCTCGTCCCGCGCTCCAACCGCGGCGTGTTCAGCCTGAACGAGCTGCCGGACCTCGCCGCGCGCATCCAGGTGGCGCTGCTGAACGTGCTGGAGGAGCGCGACATCCAGATCCGCGGATACGCGCTCCGCCTGCCGCTGGACGTGCTGCTGGTGGCCAGCGCCAACCCGGAGGACTACACCAACCGGGGCCGCATCATCACCCCGCTCAAGGACCGCTTCGGCGCCGAGGTGCGCACCCACTACCCGCTCGACCTGGAGGAGGAGACCGCCCTGGTGCACCAGGAGGCCGACCTCGCGCCGGGCGTCGTGGTGCCCGACCACCTGGTCGAGATCGTCTCCCGTTTCACCCGCCTGGTCCGCGACTCCTCGTCCGTGGACGACCGCTCCGGCGTCTCGGCGCGGTTCGCCATCGCCGGTATAGAGACCGTGGCCGCCTCCGCGCGCCGCCGCGGCGCCCTCACCGGCGAGGACCACCCGGTGGCGCGGGTCTGCGACCTCCCGCCGATCGTCGAGACGCTGCAGGGCAAGGTCGAGTTCGAGGTCGGCGAGGAGGGGCGCGAGAGTGAGGTGCTGGCCCACCTGCTGCGGCGCGCCACCGCCGAGTCGTTCCGCCGCACGCTGGGCGGGGCCGACCTGGCCGCGCTGACCGACCTTTTCGCCGACGGCGGCACCGTCGAGTCCGGCGAGCTGGTCAGCGGGAGCGAACTGCTGCGCGGCGTGGGCCCGCTGCCCGGCCTGGCCGACCTCATCGCCCGCCTCTCCCCCGACGAGGACACCGGCGAGACACCGGGGTTCGCGGCCGCCGCGGTGGAGTTCGCGCTGGAAGGGCTGTACCTGAACCGGCGGCTGTCCAAGGACACGGTGCGCGACCGCACCGTCTACCGGACCTGAACCGCCCGACCTGTGGCCGGAGGGGAGACCCCAGGTGAACCGCTTCCGCTACGGCGAATACGACGACGGACCCGACCCCCTCGCCCCGCCCTACGACGTGCGGGCCGCGGTCGACGAGATGGGCCGCGACATCATGGGCGGCGCCGACCCGATGCGGGCGCTGCGCGACCTGCTGCGGCGGGGCACCCAGGATGTCCGCGGGCTGGACGACATGCTGCGCGACGTGCGCCGCCGCCGCGAGCAGGTCCGCTCGCGCGGCAGGCTCGACGGCACCCTGGAGGAGGCGCGCGCGCTGCTGGACCGCGCACTCGGCCAGGAGCGCGCCGAGCTGTTCCCCGACCCGTCCGACGACGCCCGGCTGCGTGAGGCCGAGCTGGACTCGCTGCCCCAGGACACCTCGGCGGCGGTGCGGCGGCTGTCGGACTACCGGTGGCGCTCGCAGGCCGCCCGGCAGAGCTTCGACGAGCTGCGCGACCTGCTGCGCCGCGAGGTGCTCGACACCCGCTTCCAGGGGATGAAGGACGCGCTGGCCGACAGCGGGCCCGAGGACATGCAGCGGGTGCGCGAGATGGTCGACGCGCTCAACGACATGCTGGAGGCCGACGACCGCGGCGAGCACACCCAGGCCGACTTCGACCGGTTCATGGACTCCTACGGCGACATGTTCCCCGAGGAGCCCACGCCGCGGAACCTGGAGGAGCTCGTCGACTCCCTGGCGCGGCGCGCCGCGGCCGCCCAGCGCATGATGGCCTCGCTGACACCCGAGCAGCGCGCCGAGCTGCAGGGCCTGATGGAGGACGCCGAAGCGCAGTCGGGCATGAGCCAGGCCTTGGAGCGTCTTTCGGGTGCGCTGCGCGCCCGCCGCCCCGACCTCGACTGGAGCGGCGGCGAGCGGATGGAGGGCGAGGAGGGCCTCGGGATGGGCGACGCCACCACCGCCGTGCAGGAGCTCGCCGATCTCGCCGAGCTGGACACCGCACTGAACCAGGGCTATGCCGGCGCCGGGCTGGACGACGTCGACGAGGAGGCGGTGCGGCGCGCGCTGGGCCGCCGGGCGGTCGACGACCTGGACCGGCTGCGGGCGGTGGAGCGCGAGCTGCGGGAACAGGGCTATGTCGAGGGATCGCGCAACCGGCTGCGCCTGACGCCCAAGGCGGTGCGCCGCCTCGGAGAGACCGCGCTGCGCGAGGTGTTCGCCGACTCCGCCGCGTCCCGCCCCGGCGGGCACGCCGACGACGCCGCCGGGCACTCCGGCGAGGCCACCGGCGCCACGCGCCCGTGGGAGTTCGGCGACGACGAGCCGCTGGACGTCGTGCGCACCCTGCGCAACGCGATCGCCCGCGGCGGCTCCCGCCCCGGCGGCGCGGTGCGGATGCATCCCGACGACTTCGAGGTCGCCGAGACCGAGCGCCGCGACGCCGCCGCGGTGTGCCTGCTGGTCGACCTGTCCTATTCGATGGCGCTGCGCGACCTGTGGGGCGGTGCGAAGCAGACCGCCATGGCGCTGCACTCGCTGGTGACCACGCGGTTCCCGCAGGACGCCGTGCAGGTGATCGGGTTCAGCGACTACGCGCGCGAACTGCCGCCCAACGGGCTGGCCGAGCTGTCCTGGGAGCCCGTCCAGGGCACCAACCTCCAGCACGCCCTGCTGCTCGCCGGACGGCACCTCGACCGGCACTCCGACTTCGAGCCGATCGTGCTCGTGGTGACCGACGGCGAGCCCACCGCGCACCTGCAGCGCGACGGTTCGGCGGCGTTCGCCTGGCCGCCCTCATCGGAGACCACGGCGGCCACTCTGGCCGAGGTCGACCGCATGACCCGCCGGGGCGCGAGCCTGAACGTGTTCCTACTGGCCGACGATCCGCGGCTGGAGCGCTTCGTGGACGAGGTCGCCCGCCGCAACGGCGGCCGCGTCGTCCGGCCGGACGCCGACCGGCTGGGCGGCTACGTCGTCCGCGACTTCCTCTCGCGCCGGCGCCGCGCGGGCTGACGAATCGGCGCGGGAGTGCGGAGCGGCCGCGGCGGGCGGTGCCGCCCGGCGCGCGCCGCTCAGCTTCCGGCGGCGGGTGCGGGCGCGCCGGTCTCGAAGCACAGCACCATGTCGGCGCCCATCGGAGTCACCGTCTCGGTCACCCGCAGCACCCGCTCGTCGGACCACACGGTGCGCAACGTGCGCAGGGACGGGGTGTCCGACGCCACGCCCAGCTCCGCCGCCTCGCCGGCGGAGGCGGCGTGCGCGGCGACCTCGTCGCGGTACCCGGTCTGCGCGTGGCCGCTGGCGGCCAGCACGGAGATCGTGCCCGCGGCGATGTCCTCGGGGCCCTCCAACTCGGTTCCAGCCGCCAGGTCGAGGGGGTAGTAGGAGGTCTCCAGTGCGACGGTGCGCCCGTCGACGGCCCGTACGGCGCGCCTGACGAGTGCGGCGGACGTCCCCAACCGGGAAGCGACGGACGGCGGAGCCTGGTCCGTGCGCTCGACCTGGAGTTCCTTGCTCGGCCGCCGGCCCGAGTCCACGACGAACTGGTCGAAGGCGTCGTGGTCGCCGGCAGCGTCGCGTACCCGCTCCCGGCTGGCCGGATAGTGGAAGCTGGGGGATTCCTCGTTCACCGGTACACCTCTCGCAAATGGGCAGCAATCGCCTAGAGCTATACCCTTTTGCGCCAAAGCATGACCGGCCTTTGCCCGCACTGTTCCCTTACCGGCGCCGCCTGCGGCGCTCGGCGTGCCGGGGCCGGATGCGGCCACCGCTGTGCGGGTCGACTCACCGCCTGTTGTGCGATTAGCGGTCGGTTGTTGCGCCTCACCCCTTCTGAAATGGGAAAGCGTCGAAATGCGGGAGGTCGGGAAGCGTTTACACGTCGGTCGGGACGGCGGCGGGCGGGGTCAGCGGTCGTAGACGTTCACGTCGGTGGCCATCTGCAGCAGCTCGGGCGCGATCGCGCCCTCGGCGTAGAGCAGCTGGTGCCGGTCGGCCGGCAGGAACGTGCGGGTGAACCGGATCGGCGTGGTGTCGGAGTAGGCGACCCGCTCGTGGACCAGCAGCGGGACGCCGGGCCCCAGCGCGAACCGGGAGGACTCCTTGAGCGAGGGCATCTTGGCGCCGACGACGTCCCAGGAGCCGGTCTGCGGATACCCGAGCTCGGCCAGCAGCTTCTTGGTGCCCTCGGGGATGTTGGCGGGGCGGTCCAGGTCGGTGCCCTCGGCGATGTGGTCGGGGTAGTAGGACTCCTGGCGCTCCCACAGCCGCGGGCCGACGAAGCGGTCGCAGCGGCGGATGACGACGAAGCCCCGCTGCTCCGAGGGGTCGAGGTGGAGCAGGCGGGCGAGGACGCCGGTGGCCGCCTCGCGACCGACCATCAGCTCCTCGCGCGGCTCGACGCCCTGCTCGCGGCGAACGCGCTCGACGTAGTTGTCGTAGCGCTCGTCGTCGGACTGGCCCTCGAACGGCGAGGCGAGGTGGATGGTGGGGCGGTACTCCCGCACCGTGCTTCCGCTGCCCTGCTTGGTGTTGATGCGCCCGCGGTTGGACAGCTCCTGCAGCGCCCGCCGCACCGTGTTGCGCGACGTGCGGTAGGTGTCGATGAGCTGGTCCTCGGTGGGAATGGAGTCGCCCGGAGCATAGCGTCCCTGGTCGATCTCCTCCATGAGGTCTTGAGCGATCTCGATATGCCGGGGCTCCATCGCCTCTCCCGAGGTTCACCAATTGGTGCCAATGATTCTACCCAGAAGCCTTGACTCATCATCCATGTCGGCGCATGGTTGTAGTTGTAGGAATGAATCTAATGAAGCTGAACAGGAGACAAAGACGTCTGAACCATATTGATCGGTCAGTCCGCTGGATTGGGTTCATTCCTCTCCCGGGCCACCCGCCCGGAGCGCGGACGCTGGACGGGCGCCCGCGCGCGACGAGAGGAGGGGAAACATGATGCCCCTGGTAATCGGGACCATCGTGGTGATCCTGGTCGTGTTCTTCAGCGTCCTGCTCGGAATGCTGGTCGCCGCGACCATCGGGATCAAGCGAAGCGATCGAGGTCACTACCGCGCTCTGCGCAACGGCCGCGGCGGCGACCGGGCCTTCTCGGGCGCCGGCCGCACCTTCTCGGGTCTGCGGTTCGTGCGCGACGGCTCGGTCCCGGACGACGAGACCGGGAGCGAGGCTGAAGGCGGAGATGGAAAAGAGGACGGCTCCGCCTTCGGCCGGGAGAGCGCCCTGGTCTGACCCCCCGTAACATCCGAAGAGCGAACTCCGCCGTGAAGGCGGGCGGATCGCGTGCCCGGCCAACCCGGGCGCGCGGTCGCGTGTTTTCGGCCGGTGCACGGCGCCGCACCCGGCGCCGCACCGCACCGGTCCGGCCGAGGCCCCGGCGGGCGCGACACGCCCGGCGGCAATCCACTCGCGGACCCCGCCGAACCCGTAGCTTTCCACCAGCGAAACCCGATCGCGCGACCGCGCCGCGCACCGCGAGCGGTGCGGGAGCAACCCGGATCCACCGGGGCCTGCGCGCCGGCATCCGGACATCCGTTCGTTCCGCAGAAATCACCTAGATAGGCAGGACCGCGCCGTGATCGACAACGGCCCTCTCCCAACCCCGTACTCCCCCCAGTGGGTCAGGCTTCCCGAGCCCTATGTCGACGCCGTCGCCCTGCGGCTGGCGGCAGGAGGCGTCGCCGTGCTCGACCATTGGAACGACCCGATGGACCCGCGGGACGCCACCGTGATCGTCTGCGGGCGCGAAGGCGGCCGGCTGCGCTTCGTCTGGGACGAGGAGAGCGGCTGGCGCTACGGCCCCATGGACGACGAGGGCTGGGCCCCGCTGGAGGACACGCGGTACCTGCCCTGCGGCCTGCTGCCCGAACCCGGCGAGGTCGCCGCCGCGGTGCGCGACGTGCTGGCCGGACGCGGGGCCGGCGGCTGCGAGCGCCCGCGGTACCGGTCCTTCCGCGACTACGGCGACGGCTTCGACGCCCGGCTGGCCGCCTACTCCGCCGTCGGCGCGGTTTAGCCACCGCGGCGCTCCGCCGCGGGGGCGCGGGCGGTGCCGCGCACCGGTCCGCCCGCGCGCCCGCGGCGGCCGAGGACCGCTCGACGGTCCTCAGCTCTCCAGCGCGCCGGCCAGGTCGGCCACCAGGTCGTCGGCCGACTCGATGCCGACCGACAGGCGCACCAGGTCGGCGGGGACCTCCAGGGGCGAGCCCGCCGCGGAGGCGTGGGTCATCCGGCCCGGGTGCTCGATCAGCGACTCCACGCCGCCCAGGGACTCCCCCAGCGTGAACACCCGCGCGCGCTCGCAGACCTTCAGCGCCGCCTCCTCGCCGCCGCGCACGCGGAAGGAGACCATCCCGCCGAAGGCGCGCATCTGCCGCTCGGCGGTCTTGTGCCCGGGGTGGTCGGGCAGGCCCGGGTAGTAGACCTCGCTCACCGCCGGGTGGGCACGCAGCGACTCGACGACGCGCTCGGCGTTGGCGCAGTGCCGGTCCATCCGCACGCCCAGCGTCTTGGCGCCGCGCAGCGTCAGCCACGCGTCGAAGGGGCCGGCGACCGCGCCCATCGTGTTCTGGTGGAAGGCCAGCCGGTCGCCCAGCTCGGGGTCGGAGACCACGAGTGCGCCGCCGACCACGTCGGAGTGTCCCCCGAGGTACTTGGTGGTGGAGTGCACGACCACGTCGGCGCCCAGCGCCAGCGGCCGCTGGAGGTAGGGCGAGGCGAAGGTGTTGTCCACGACGAGCAGCGCACCGCTGTCGTGGGCGACTCCGGCGAGCGCCTCGATGTCGCTGATGGTCAGCAGCGGGTTGGTGGGGGTCTCCGCCCAGATCGCCACGGTCTCGGGCCGTACCGCGCGCCGCACCGCCTCGGTGTCGGACTGGGGCACGGCCTCCCACTCCACGCCCCAGCGCTCCAGCACCTTGGAGAACAGCCGGAACGTGCCGCCGTAGGCGTCGGAGGGGATGATCACGTGGTCGCCCGGCTTGGCCACGGTGCGCAGCAGCGTGTCCTCCGCCGCCATCCCCGAGGCGAACGCCAGTCCGCGGATGCCCGACTCCAGCGCCGCCAGGCACTCCTCCAGCGCGCCGCGCGTGGGGTTGGCGGTGCGCGAGTACTCGTAGCCGCCGCGGAGCCCGCCGACGCCGTCCTGGGCGTAGGTGCTCGTCTGGTAGATGGGGACCACGACCGCGCCGGTCTCGGTGTCGGCCTCCTGGCCTGCGTGGATGGCCAGTGTCTCGAACCCGTCGAACGTCATGGCCCACACACTAGATGAGCCGCCGGTGGGTCTGCAGCCTCCCGCACGCCGCCGGTCGCGGTGCGGGGTCCGCCGCTCCCGGGCGGCGGGCCCCGGTCCTCAGGCCAGCAGTTCCTCGATGTAGACGTCCCAGTGCGGTCCGGCCTCGGCCGGGCGCACGGCGGCGCGCAGGCTCTGGGCGGTGCCGGGGGTGTAGAACCGGCGCAGCGCACCGGCCAGGTCCTCGGCGTCGCCGGGCTCGCACAGCAGCCCGTCGATCCCGTCGGCCACCTGGTCCGGCAGAGCGCCGGCGCGGGTGGCGATCACCGGCAGGCCGTGCTCGTGGGCCAGGTAGACGTTCTGGGTGGCCGTGGCCGCGCGGTAGGGCAGCACGAGCGCGTCGGCGCCGGCGAACAGCCCGGGCAGCTCGTCGGCCGGAACGTAGCCCTCGCGGAAGTCGACGCGGTCGGCGACGCCCAGCTCGGCCGCGAGGTCCCGCAGTCGCCGGGACCCGCCCCAGAACTCGCCGGCGACCGTGAGGCCGACGTCGGCGGGCGCGCCGCGGGCGAAGGCGCGCAGCAGCAGGTCGACGCCCTTGTAGGGCCGCACGATGCCGAAGAACAGCAGGGTGCGCCGCAGCCCGCTCTTCGCGGCGGCCGGGCGGTCGCCCCGCGTTCCGGGCAGGTGCGGCGGCAGCGGCGCCCAGCGGACGTCGGCGGCCGGAGCGGCGAGCCCGCGGGCCAGGCGGGCCTGCTCGGGCGAGTGCGCCAGGACCGTGCCGACACGCCGCAGCAGCGCGCGCATCAGGGCCGTGTCGCCCCTCCGGCGCTCGTGCGGCAGCACGTTGTGGCACAGCGCCAGGGTCCGCGCCCCGGTGCCGATCCCGGCGAGGATCCCCAGGTACGGCACGGCCTGCGCGGGGATCAGCACGGTGACCACGACCAGGTCGGATTCGGCGCCCATTCTGCGGCCGGCCCGCCACCAGCCCAGCGGCCGGTTCCAGGCGAGCTCGCGCCGCGTGGCGCCGAACGGTTCGCCCTCGGGCGCCGAGACGGTCTGGCGGCCGGGGTAGAGCAGCGCCGGGTACTGGGCCCGCCAGGACTCGACGACCACCTCGTTCCCGCGCGCGGCCAGCCGGTGCGCCAGCTCGGTGGTGTGCCGCGCGCCGCCGCCCTTGTAGGGGTGGGTGGGTCCGACCAGGCTGATCCGCACGGCCGGCTCAGTCCCCGCCGCGCGAGCGCACGATCAGATCGGCCAGCAGCGCCATGGTCGCCACGATCAGGCCGCTGGTCAGCAGCATGATCGTGTTGTTGGGGATGTAGAGCGGCGCGCGGACCTGGTCGAAGACGAACTTCGCGGCGCCGATGCCCAGCAGCCACAGCGCCAGCGGCATCAGCACCTTGAGCGGGTTGAAGTACATGACCATCCGCAGCACCTGCAGCAGGTAGCGGTAGGCGTCGCGGACGAAGTGGAACTTGGAGGTGCCCGAGCGTTTGGCGTAGTCGATCGGGATGTAGTGCACGAGGTGCTGGTTGGACAGGAACGCCAGTGTGATCGTCGTCACGCAGGAGAACCCCGGTGGCAGCAGGCGCAGGTAGGGCAGCGAGACCTCGCGGCGGAACGCGCGCAGGCCGGAGTTGAGGTCGGGGATGCGGGTGTTGGTCAGCCGCTCGGCGAGCTTGCGGATCAGCCACTTCATGGGGACCCGCAGGAGGCGGTGCGTGCCCGACTCCTGCGTGCGCGCGCCGACCACCTGGTCGATGTCGGGGTTGGCGGCGAGCAGGTCCACGAGCTCGGGGATGCGCTCGTTCGGGTAGGTCATGTCGGCGTCGGTCCACACGACGATCCGCCCGCGGGCGCGCCGGGTGCCGATGCGCCGCACGGTGCCCGCGCCCCCGTTGTGCCCGAAGGCGAGCACCCGCAGGCGCGGGAACAGCGGCTCGGCCTCGCGCAGCAGGGCCAGCGTGTCGTCGGTGGAGGCGTCGTCGACCGCCAGCAGCTCATAGGAGTGGTGGGAGGCGTCCATCGCGGCGCAGACCCGCTCGACCTCCTTGACGACGTGATCCTGCTCGTTGAAGCAGGGCAGCACGATCGTGACGTAGGGAGCCGACTCGGGCCCGCCGGGTTCTTCGTTCAACGGCATCTCGCTCACGGTGGGGATCAGAATAGCTCCGCGACCGGGGCGGCCGGTCAGCGCACGACGGCGATCCACACGTCGCCGTCGAAGACCCACGCACCCGCGGGCGGTTCCATCAGGGTGCTGGGATCCTGCTCCGCGTGGACGTCGAACGGGTGGCGCACGGGTGTGCCCGGCTCCACGTAGGGCAGGATGGCGCGCGGCTTCGACGCCGCGAGTACGGGTGTGCGGCCGCGCTCCTCGATCCCGGCGATGATACGCGCGACGTCGCGCTGGGGGTCGGCCGAGGACAGCCCCGCCGTGGGCACCCCGCACATGCCGCGTACGAGCTGCATGTAGCCCCCGTAGACGCCGTCGACCATGACCACGCTGGCATCGGCGGGTATGGCCCGGCACAGTTTGCGAACGGCCGCGACGCTGCCCACGTCGGAGCGGTAGGTCATCACCCCCGCGGCGGTGAGCGCCGTGGGCACCAGCATCACGGCGACGCCGGCCGCTGCCGCCGCCGCGGCCGCAGAGCGGCGCACCCACGGCCGGTCCGCGCCGGGCTCGGTGTAGAGCCGGTGTGCCAGCCAGGCGACGAACCACACGGCGAAGAGGACGAACGCCGGCAGCACCAGCACGATCAGCCGCCTGCTCGCCCAGGGGTGGTCGGGGGTGATGGCCGGGCGCAGCAGTGTGGTGACGACGGTCCACGACAGCACCATCGCCGGCAGCACCCACTGCGGGGCCCGGTGCAGCATGATCCGCCGCACGACCAGCGCCGCGCCGAAGGCGGCCAGCAGCACCGTGCTCAGCCCCACGTACCAGCCCACCCAGTACAGGCTCATCTCGTAGTAGGTGCGATCGGGGGCGAAGGGCAGGCCCTCGATCTCCTGGACCCGGCCGATGTAGGCGGCGGTGGCCTCGTCGCCGTGCCCGAGGTCGGTGTAGACCAGCGGGCGCAGCGCCAGGGCCGCCATCACCGCGACCACGGACAGGGCGGCCGCGGAGGGCAGCCACCGCGGCCGGTCGCCGCGCGGGAGCCCCCGCCGCCACAGCAGGGCCACCGCGGCCGCGACCGAGACCACCACGGCGCCGCTGATCCACAGCAGCGGGACGAGTGAGGCCGACAGGTGCTCCAGGTAGGGGCGGGAGAGCCCGTATCCGGCCACGGCGCCGTAGCCGGCGCCTACCACCAGCCCGCCCAGCAGCGGCAGGGCCTGGCCGCGCCGGGCGACCAGCAGCAGGCCGGCGAAGGCCACCAGCGGCAGCAGGTCGCGCAGCGCGGTGATGCGCACGACCAGGCCCAGCCCGAACACCAGCCCGGCGACCGCGGCCAGGGTGTGCCAGCGGGTCCAGCCGCGCGGCTCGACTCGGCGTGTCAGCGCGTCGTAGGCCAGCACGAGTGCGCCCAGCAGCAGCACCTGGGCGACCGGCTCGCTGTAGGTGGACCGGCTGACCCACTGCTGGGTCTGGCACACCGCCAGCACCAGCGCTGCGGCGGGCGCCCAGCGGGGACCGACGAGCCGCGCGGCGAGCCCGCCGAAGGTCAGCACGCCCAGCCCGCCGACCACCGGCGGGACCAGCAGCATGCCGGGGATTCCGCCCAGCCAGTGGCCCACCGTGTAGACCAGCGGTGCGCCCGCGAGGAACTGCGGCCACACGACGTCGCCGACCTCGTAGTAGGCCAGGCTGCCGTAGACCAGCGCGTTGTCGCCTCCGGCGATGAGGTCCCGCCGCTGCGGGATCGGCAGCGAACCGTGCTCGGCGATCCAGTGGGTGAACTGCGCGTAGGAGGCGGGATCGCGCCGGATGACCAGGATCTCGGAGTGGTAGCCCAGCTGCACCGCGGCGAAGGCGGCCGCGATCGCCGCCGTCAGCACGAACGGCCACCACGGCAGACCCGGCCCCCGCCCGGCGCCCGCGGGCAGCGCGGGCACGAGCCGGAACGCCCCCAGCAGGCCCGCCGCCACCGCCGGGATGCCCAGCAGCGCACCGGTGACCGGAGAGAGCACCCCGGCCACGAGCAGGGGGAACGCGACGAGGAGCCACGCCGCAAGGACGACGGCCGGTGCCGCTGTAACGTGGGCGAACACGCGCGCGGAGGTCGATCCCATGAAGGCACCTTCTCAGCTTCGGCAAACGGGTCGCGCCACGGACCGACCGCCGTCCTGCCCCGGCCCCGGCTGACCTCGTCCGGCGCGCGGAGTCGGTGCGACGGGGGTTTCCCCGTGAGTAGCATGTGCTCCGGCGCCGGACGCGCACGCGGGCCTCCCGCGGGCGGCCGGGCCCGGCGCCTCGCCCTCCGGCGAGACCACCGCACCCGAGAGACGAGGACGACCCCGTGGGCTCGGAAACCCCGCTGGACCTGTGGCGGGCCGCTGCCGCTGCGGACCCCGCCCGCCCCTTCGCCACCGTCTACGACGAGGCGACCGGCGGCCGGGTGGAGCTGTCCTACGCCACGTTCGACAACTGGGTGGCCAAGACCGCGAACATGCTCGTCGACGGGCTCGGCGCCGAGCCGGGCGACCGGGTCGGGCTGGCGCTTCCGCTGCACTGGCAGAGCCTGGTGTGGCTGCTGGCCTGCTTCTCGACCGGCACGACGGCCGTCGCGGGGGCGCCGGGCGCGGTGCCCGACTGCGACATCGCGGTGGCCGATCCCGACCGGCTGCCGGCCGCGCTCGACACGGGGGCGCGGGAGGTGGTGGGCACGTCGCTGCATCCCCTCGGCGCTCCGCTCGCCGAGTGCCCGCCGGCCGCCGCGGACTACGGTGTCGAGGTGCGCGGCTACGGCGACCGGTTCGCGGCCGCCGCGATCGACCCCGCAGCACCTGCGTTCGAGGTGCCCGGCGACGCCGCCGGCGGCACGGACCTGCTGGGCGCCGAGATCGCCGCCGGAGCCTCCTCGGGGGCCGAGCTGGCCGAGTCCGCACGGCTGCGGCTGGCCGAGTGGGGGCTGGCCTCCACCGACCGCGTGGCCGTCATCACCGCCGCCGGAGACCCCCTCACTGCGCTGGGATCGCGGCTGCCGCTACTCCTCGCCCCGCTCGCGGGTGCGGTACCGCTCGTAGTGCTCCCCGCCGACGATTCGGCTAATCTGCAACCGCGGTTGGACATGGAACGTGTCACGGCGACAGCCGGCGCTCGGCCCGGCACCCCCACTCTCGCCGGATCCTTCAAACCGCTGACCTGACCCCTCCCCACATTTGGTGCGATAATGCCCGGAAAACGCTCGTCCCGAGGCTCCGCGAAGGGGCGCGCGGCACGGAAGAGCCTGTCCATCGGCGGCTGGCTCGCGGTCCTGACGACCGCTGCGGTGATCGGGACCAGCCTCACCGCCTACGCCGCCTATTACGACATCTACGGCAATATCGACCAGCAGAGCATCAACACCGACGCGTTCGGCAACCGGCCCAGCCGGGTCGAGGGTGCGCTGAACATCATGGTGATCGGGTCGGACATCCGCACGGGCGAGAACGCGAAGTACGGCGAGGCCGAGGGCGCGCGGCCCGACTCGCTGATCATCGCCCACATCTCCCCCAACAAGGGGCGTGCGACCCTGGTCAACCTGCCGCGGGACCTGCTGGTCGACCTGCCCGCGTGCGAGGCCAACGGCGACAAGCCCGGCATGGCGGCCCAACGCGCCATGATCAACACGCCGATGTCCCTCGGCGGCATCCAGTGCCAGTGGAAGGCCGTGGAGCACATCACCGGCATCCACATCGACCACTTCGTGAGCGTCGACTTCACCGGCTTCAAGGGCATCGTCGACTCCCTCGGCGGGGTGCGGATGTGCATCCCCGAGCCGATCGACGACGAAAAGGCCAAGCTCCACCTGGAGGCGGGCGAGCAGGTGCTCGAAGGCGAGGAGGCCCTGGGCTACATGCGCTCGCGCTACGGCCAGGGCGACGGCACCGACCTCAGCCGCATCAAGCGCCAGCAGGAGTTCCTCGGCGCGATGCTCAACCAGGTGATGAGCGGCAAGGTCCTGAGCAGCCCGAGCAACCTGACCTCGTTCCTCGGCTCGGTGACCGAGACCATGACCACCGACGACGAGTTCACCCTGGAGGTCATGAGCGACCTCGCCGTGGCGATGCGCGAGGTCGACCTCGGCAACATCAACTTCGTGACCGCCCCGAACGGCCAGGCTCCCGACGACCCCAACCGCCTGGCCCTCACCGAGCCCCAGGCCTCCCAGCTCTTCGAGACCATCGCCAAGGACGAGAGCATCACCGGCGACGACGGCGGAAGCGGCAAGGGCGACGGCGGCGGAAGCGGCGGCGGAGGCGAGAAGAAGGAGAAGGTCGAGCCCTCCGAGGTCTCGGTGGAGGTGCTCAACGGCGAGGGCACGCCGGGCCTGGCCGACCAGGTGGGCCAGTGGCTGACCACCGAGGGCTTCCAGGTGGCCAACACCGGCAACCCGCTGGAGATCCCCGCCCAGACCACGATCTACTACGGGCCCGGCCAGAAGGCGCACGCCCAGGCCATCGCGGACGAGGCGGTCAACGCCACCATCGCGGAGAGCCCCAACCTCGGCGAGACGGTGCAGCTCGTGCTCGCCCAGGACTGGGACGGCTTCACCAGCAACGCGGGCAGCTCCTCGTCCGGGGCCGGCGGGGTCGACGGCACCACAGCCGCCGAGGCCGAGCAGAAGTGCGGCTAGGCGCGGCGGCGCCCGGGCGCGCCCGGGCGTGAGAACGGCGGCGGGGCCGGATTCGAGGAGTGTTCCTCGGTTCCGGCCCCGCCGCCGTTTCCGCTTCCTGCCGCGCGCACCCGCCCGGCCCGGCGTCCGTCCCGCCGGGCCGGGCGGGGCGCGCTCAGGCTGTGACGGCTCCCGCGGCGTCGCGGCTCGCGGGCACCTTGCCGTGGACGATCAGGTCGGTCCACATCTCGCATACCCGCCGCAGCGCGTAGTTCTCGGTGATCTCGGCCTTGGCGGCGCTGCGCGCGGCGTCGAAGCGGCCCTCGGAGACGACGGCGTGGATGGCCTCCGCCATCTCCTTGGGGCTGTCGTGCAGCCAGCGCCCGGAGTAGATGGTGTCGGCGCCCGGCCAGGTCAGCACCGCGGGGATGCCGCCGGAGGCGGCACACTCGGCAGGCGCGAGGTGGAAGCTCTCGTCGTCGCTGGTGGAGAGCATGAACCCGACGCGGCGCAGCCAGGTGGCCACATCGGGGCCGAACGGGTCGAACACCACGCCCTCGGCCAGCAGCGGGTCGCGCTGGACGGTGCGGTAGGTGCGCTCGTAGTACTCGCGCTCCTCCGGCCGGTTCCACACCCACCAGTAGTCCCACGGCTGCTTGGTCTTGACCGCGAGCGTGAAGCGGGGGTCGCGCCGGCGCAGCTCGCCCAGCACCTCCACACCGCGGTCGAGCCGCTTGCGGCTGGGCGCGATGCCGACCATGCCCAGCGTGAACTCGGCGCCGGGCAGCTTGGGCCGGTCGAGCTGGTCCACGTCGACCCAGTTGGGCAGCACGACCACCTTGTCGGCGGGCCAGCCGGCGAGCTCGCGGGTCAGCGCGGCGTAGTACGGGCTGACGCACACCACCGCGTCGATCTTGTCGATGTCGAGCTTGCGCGGCCACTCCGCGTAGAGCTCGAAGCGGTGGAGGCGCACCACGAGCCGCTGGTCGGTGCGCTTGTGCTCGGCGTAGAACAGCGCGTTGGGGCCGCACCACTCGCAGATGACCACGTCGGCCCAGGCCGCCAGCTCCCGGCTGCGGTACTGGTCGTGGTTGCGCAGCGACTCCCACTCGTCGATTCGGACGTCCAGACCGGGAAGCGACGTCAGGTATTCGGCCAGCCGGGTGAAGAACTTCAGGTCGTGGCCGGCGATGACCACCTTGAGCGGCCGCTCCGGGTCCGTGCCGGAGGGCGCCGAGGGGCAGGCGAGCTCCAGGTAGCCGCTCAGCCGCTCGGCGGCGCGCTCCAGGGTGAAGTCGGCGGCGGCCGCGCGGCAGCGCTCGGCGGCCTCGCGGTAGATGTCGGGGTCGGCGGCCAGGGTCAGCGTGTCAGCCACCGAGTCGGTGGTCTCGCCCGCGTAGAGCGGATAGTCGGCGCCCAGCAGCCGCTCGTGCATGGGGGTGCGGTTGACCACGACCGGCAGTCCCAGCGCCCCCAGTTCCAACACCTTGGTGGACAGCTCCAGGCTCGCGTCCATCCCGGGATCACGCCAGGACAGGCCGACGTCGCACTGCGCCGACAGCCGCAGCGCGTCGGCGCGGGGCTTGCCGCCGTGCCAGACCAGGCCCTCGGTGCCCTCCAGCGCCCTGCTCATGTCGCGCGCCCACTCCGCGGAGTCGCGGTGCACCTTGTCGCCGATCATGTGCAGCTCGGCGGGCACGCCGCGTTCGGCCAGGGCCGCCGGGAGCTGCGCCATCTCCAGCGTGTTCCAGCGCGGCGCGAACTTGCCGGTGTAGACGAGCTTCAGCGGCTCGTGCGGGGCACCGTCGCTCACCGCGTCGTCGGGGGTGACCACCACGGGCGGGAAGAGCACGCTCTTGCCGCAGGCGGCGGGCACCGCTGACTCCAGGAATCCGCGCAGCTCCTCGGTCTGGCAGAGCAGGAACCGCGACGCGACGGCGATGTCGGAGATCTCCGAGACCGCGGTGGCGTTCATCTCCGCGACGGTCTGGGGGACGTCGGTCAGGTAGGTCCACAGCCGGCCGGCGAGCTGCTCGCTCTGCGACGCGGCGATCGCCAGCCGGCGGCCGCGCACCACGACGAGGTCGAAGCGGTCCTCGGAGTCCAGCCGCGTCATCAGCTCGACGGCCTGCTCGGGTGTCAGGCCGCGCTGCCCCGCCTCGGGCGCCAGGCCTTCCTCGTGGGTGCGGCGCACGGTCACCCCGGCGACCCCGGACAGCGGGGCCACCAGGCGGTCGGTGGTCACCGGCGCCTTGAGCAGCAGCGTGGCCTCGCACCCGGCCGCGGCCAGGCCCTGGGTCATCGACTGCGCCCAGATCGCCGAACCGTCGATGATGTTCAGGTCGACGTCGCCGTAGATGAGCGCGCGCAGCTTCCTCGGCCGCTCGCTCGCCGCGCCGCCGGTGCGGTCGGCCCGGGGCCCCTGAGCGTCGCCGACTCCGCTCGCTCGCTCGCGTTCGCGAGGATGGTTGGTCACGTGCTTCCCTTCGTTCCGATACTCCGGGCCGCGCCCGTGCGGGCGCCGTCCCGGCCTGCTCGGCCCACCCGGAGCCGGGTCGGCGGCCGACCTGTTCGGATTGCGCTGACGGCGGTGTGCTTGGGGGACGGATGGTGGGCCGGCATCAGCCGGCGCTGGGCGTGCTGCGGGCGCGGTCGGCAGCGCCCGCCTCGGTGCCGCGCAGCGGCGCGAGGGCGAGCAGCCGCGCGCCGTGCCTGTTCCACACGCCCGGCTGAAGCGCGCGGCCGACGAGCTCCCGGCGAGCGAGCTCGGGCACGATCGCGCTCACGAAAACATACTCCTGCTCGGCCGCCGCATGGCCGACCGCGTCCGCCGAGTCCCCGTCCGGCTGCTGCGCCGTCCGCCAGGACGGCACCGCGGGCCCCACGGCGTCGGCGCCGGAGCACTCGGCCGCGCACAGGAGGTCGGCGAGGTAGTGCTCGCCGCGCGGCGCGGTCCACAGGACCGCCCACGGCACCGACGCGGCACGGGCCAGGCGCGCCCAGTCCTCGGGCCGGGGTGCGCCGTCGGGGACCGCGCCCTCGGCCTCGCGCAGCGGGACGCCGTGCGAGCGCATCCGCTCGATACCGGCCAGGTTCCTCGCGCTCGCGGGCACGACGACCTCGGCGGGGGCCTGGGACTGGCTCAGCACGTCGCCGGCCAGCGCCAGGCTGTCGGCGTCGTCGCCGGGCATGGCCAGCAGCGCGGCCTGCCGGCCGCGCAGCGGCAGCGAGGGGCTGCCCGATCCGGGGGCGAAGCCCAGGCGGCCGAAGATTTCGGCGAGGCGCACCGGCGTGGCGTCGGTGAGGAACACCGAGCGCAGCACCAGGCGCAGCTCGTCGGAGGTGAGGGGACCGGCTTGGCGCAGCCGGTGGAGCTCGTCGGCCGCGGCGGTGGAGCGCAGGGCCGCGGCGTCGGCGGCGATCTTGCGGACCGCGGAGTCGCGCCCGCCGTCCTCGGCGCCGTGCTGGACGCCGCCCAGGAGCAGGGCGCGGGTGCCGCACACCAGCGCCCGGTCGGCCAGCGAGGAGTCGTCGACGACCACGCCGGAGGACGCGCGCAGCCCGTCGGGCAGCTCCTGCCAGCCTCCGGACAGCCGGCGCAGCCCGTCCTCGGCGAGCCGCGCGACGAGCCGGTCGGCCACGGCGCCCGCCGGTGCGGGCGAGGGCACGTAGGCGGGGTCGGGGGCGCGCTCGGGTTCGGCGGCGACAGGGTTGAACCGGTGCAGGGGGACGCCGGTGTCGCCGCGGTGCACGTGGTCGAACTCCAGCGCCGCCAGGCCGGGCGGGGCGGGGGCGTCGGCGACGAGCACGGTGGGCACACCGCGGGCCTCGGCGGACTCGACCACCCAGTTCAGCACCCGCGTGCGGTCGCTGACGGCGGGGTCGCCCGCGTGGGCCCACAGCGAGCCGGGCGCGGTGGCCGAGGCCGATACGCACACGACGTCGACGTCGACGGACTCGAACGCCGCCTGGGCGTCCTGCGGCCGCAGCGGCACGACCAGGACGTAGGGCTCCAGCGCCGCGCGGACCTCGGGCGAGAGGACGCCCGCGACCACCAGCCGGCTGTCGCGCACACCCACGCCGCCGGAGAGCAGCCGGGCCTCTTCGCGCTCGGCGTCGAAGGAGCGCACCGGCTGGGCCTTGCGGCCGCGTCCGGTGGCCGGGCCGGTGCGGCCCGCCTTGCGCCAGAGCCGGAAGAGGTCGCGCGGCAGCCGGACCAGGCCGCGCGCGGGCCGCTTGGCCGCCGCGGTCAGGGCGCGACCCACCTGCAGCGAGGTGGAGCCTTCCAGCGCCGCCAGCCGCGCCTTGGCCTCCTGGAGCTGGGCCTCCCGCTCGGAGAGGGCCTGGCGCAGCTGTTCGGTGTGGCTCAGTTCACGCCGTTTCACGGGACACTTCCTGCCTTGGGAGGTTGCGGATCCGGTCGGGCATCGAGCACGGCCTCAGGCACCGCGGTTCGCACTCGCCGCGGGGGCGGCGGTCCAGTCGGCCAGGACCGCCGCGATGCGCTCGCCGGCGCGGCCGTCCCACAGCGGCGGCACGTCGGCGACCGCCGCCGTGCCGAGCCCCTCGCCGGCCAGGATCTTGGAGACCAGGCCGGGAAGCTCGGAATCGGTGACCAGGCGGTTACTGCCGTGGGTGATGGTGATCGGCCGCTCGGTGTTGGGCCGCAGGGTCAGGCACGGCACGCGCAGGATCGTGGTCTCCTCCTGGACGCCGCCGGAATCGGTGACCACCGCGGTGGAGGCGCGAACCAGGGTGACGAAGTCGACGTAGCCCAGCGGCTCCAGCAGGTGCATGCGGGGGTGGCCGTCCAGGCCGGCGGCGGTCAGGGCCGCGCGCCCGCGCGGGTGCACGGGCATGACCACGTCGATCTGGTCGGCGACCTCGTGCAGGCGGGCCACCAGGCGCGCGACGACGTCGGGGTCGTCGACGTTGGCGGGGCGGTGGAGGGTGGCCGCGACATAGGACTCGGGCAGGTCCAGGCGCTCGCGCAGGGCCGCGGTGTCGAACCGGTCGAGGCTGCCCAGCAGCGTGTCGATCATCGGGTTGCCGACCAGGTGGATCCGGTCGACGGCCACGCCCTCGGCGGCGAGGTGGCCGACCGCCTCGGGGCTGGTGGCGAAGCACAGGTCGGCCAGCTGGTCGGTGACCCGGCGGTTGACCTCCTCGGGCATCGACCAGTCGAAGGAGCGCAGCCCGGCCTCGACGTGGGCGACGGGGATGTGCAGCTTGGCGGCGACGAGGCCGGCGGCCAGCGTGGAGTTGACGTCGCCGTAGACGACGACCAGGCCCGGTGAACGGGAGGTGAACTCTTCCTCCAGGCCGGTCATCAGCGCCGCGGTCTGCTGGGCGTGCGAGCCCGAGCCCACGCCGAGGTCGACGTCGGGGCGGGGCAGTCCGAGCTCGCGGAAGAAGACCGCCGACATGCGGTCGTCGTAGTGCTGGCCGGTGTGCACCACCGACTGGCGCAGGCCCCGCGCCGCCAGAGCCGACACGACCGGAGCCGCCTTGACGAAGTTCGGCCGTGCGCCGACGATGTGCACGATCTCGCCGGCGCCGGGTCCACCGGCGTAGGACGGGGGCGCGAGCGCAGACTCGGCCGTGCGCCCGGGAGCCGCCTCGCCATCGGCGCCGGCTCCGTCGGCTCGGTCGCTGCTGGCACGGGCGGCCGGTGCTGACGACATCGTGTTCCCTTCGTTTCCGATCCCCCGGCTCGCGACAGTTGGACGCTCAGGTGTCACCGGAGGATCACTTCGACATGGTTGGATACCCCACCGTGCGCAATTTCGTGAAAGCGGCCACCTTTACCGCGAGCCTGACCTGGCGACACCTGAGGACCGAACCCGCTCGGCTGCCGCTGCTCGGGCTGCGGCTGCTGCCCGAACGCGCACGGACGCCGGCGCGCGCCGCCCTGGGCCGAGCCGGGGCGCTCCCCCGCGCCTACGCCTTGTGGGACGCGGGCAACCGGGCGGAGTCGATCGACGCCCTCCGCAGCGCCGCCCATGGAGCCTCCAACCGTCGCCTCGCCCGTCTCACCGCGTTCGCGTTGGCGGTCGAGCAGCCCGGAGTCGCCGAGGAGCTCATCGCGATGCTTCCCGAGGACCGGATCCGCGCCGGGCTGGCGCACCGGCTGGCGCTGACGACGGGCCGCGCCGTCCGTGCAGAGCCCTCGGGCCGGTGGCACGACCTCACCGTAGCGCCGAAGCGGAGAACGCCACACCACGACACGATGAACGATCAGGAATCCGGCGATTCCCGGCGGGTCCTGCACCTGGTCACCAACGCCCTGCCGCACACGAACGCCGGATACACCCAGCGGACCCACCGCATCGCCCGGGGCCAGCTCGCCGCCGGGCTCGAACCGCACGTGGCCACCCGGGCGGGCTACCCGCTGACCAAGGGCATCGCCGACACGCGCCGGCTGGTGGAGGTCGACGGCGTGCGCTACCACCGGCTGCTGCCGTGGCTGGCGCCCGCCGACCCGTCCGCCGAGCTGCGTGCGGGGCTGCGGCTGGCGCTGCCCCTGGCGCGGAGGCTGCGACCGGGCGTGCTGCACGCGGCCAGCAACCACGGCAACGCCCGGCTCGCCCTGGAGCTGGGCCGGCGCCTCTCGCTGCCGGTGGTCTACGAGGTGCGCGGGTTCCTGGAGGAGTCCTGGCTTTCGCGCGACCCCTCGCGCAGCACCGAGGACGCGTTCTACACCGCCGAGCGGGCCCGCGAGACCGCCTGCATGCAGGAGGCCGACCTGGTCGTGACGCTGGGCGAGACCATGCGGGCCGAGATCACCGGGCGCGGCGTCGATCCCGCGAAGGTGATCGTGGTGCCCAACGCCGTCGACGAAGCGTTCCTTGAGCCGCTGCCCGACGGCGCCGGCCTGCGCCGCGAGCTGGGCGCGGGCGAGGACGGGTTCGTGGTCGGCACCACGACCAGCTGCTACGGCTACGAGGGCCTCGACACCCTGATCGACGCCGTGGCCGAGCTGCGCCGCCGCGGTGTGGCCGCACACGCGCTGATCGTGGGCGACGGCCCGGAGCTGGGCGCCCTGCGTGAACGCGCCGCGGCGGCGGGGCTGGGCGCGGCGGCCCACTTCCCCGGCCGGGTCCCGGCCGACGAGGTGCGCCGCCACCACGCCGCTCTGGACGTGTTCGCGGTGCCGCGGCGCGACGAGCGCGTCAGCCGCATGGTAACGCCGCTGAAACCGGTCGAGGCGATGGCCGGCGGTCTGCCGGTGGTGGCCTCCGACCTGGAGGCGCTGCGCGAGATCGTCGATCCGGGCGCCACCGGCGAGCTGGTCCGGCCCCAGGACCCCGGCGAGCTCGCCGACTGCCTGGAGAAGCTGGCGGCCGACCCCGGCACGCGCGCCGACTACGGCCGCGCCGCGCGCGCGCGGGTGGGCCGCGACCGCACCTGGGAGGCCGCGGCGCACCGCTACATCGAGGCCTACGCGTCGCTGCGGGCCTGAGCCGGCACCGGCCCCGCGGCCGCCCGGGGCACCCGCGCTCCACGCGCGCCGCGCCCAGCCCTTACCCGCGGACGTCGCAGAACCCTGTGGAAACGGCGTTTTCCCAGTTCACCGGCATTTCGCCGAAACATCGGCAAACCCAGAAATCCTGGGTGGCCTGGGGGTTAAATCCTCCGAACATGTAAGAGTTTCGACCGAGCGCTCCCGCGGCCCTGCCCTAGAGTCGGTCCCAGGAGAGGCGTGCGTCAGTGCGGATGTGTAGCTGAACAGGCACGGAACCGGACGACCGATGCGCGCCTTACACCAATTCGGGAAGCCGCAGGGGAAGTCGGCGGAGACTGACCGATATAGGCCATCTCGCCAATCGAGCCAACGCGCAGCCGTACTCGCGCGTCCTCGTCACCGGAATGGCCGTGCAGGGCACCTCGGGATTCCCCGATAAAAGAACGAAGGCGAGGGTGACCCCCGTGGACGTCGCAACCCCAACATCGGATCTGGTCGTCATCGGCTTGGGCTACGTCGGCCTGCCGCTGGCCCACCAGGCCACGCGGGCCGGGCTCACCGTCACCGGGCTCGAAGTCAGCTCCGCGGTGGCCGCCGACCTCAACGCCGGCCGCTCGCACGTCGACGACCTCGACTCGGCCGACATCGCCGAGATGGTCGAGGGCGGGTTCACCGCCACCACCGACGCATCGGTGATCGCCGGCACCCGCAACGTCGTCATCTGCGTTCCCACGCCGCTGTCCGAGGAGGGCGGCCCCGACCTCGGCGCCGTCGCCGCCGCCGGACGCGCCATAGCGGCGCACCTCGCGCCCGGAACCCTGGTGGTCCTGGAGTCCACGACCTACCCGGGCACGACCGAGGAGGTCCTCCGGCCGCTGCTGGAGGAGTCCGGCCTGGTGGCCGGTTCCGACTTCCACCTGGCGTTCTCGCCCGAGCGCATCGACCCCGGCAACGCCACCTACGGCGTGGCCAACACGCCCAAGGTCGTCGGGGGCATGACCGAGCGCTGCGGCGAGACCGCGGCCGCGCTGTACCGCCGCTTCGTCGACACCGTGGTCCAGGCGCGCGGCACCCGCGAGGCCGAGATGGCCAAGCTGCTGGAGAACACCTACCGCCACGTCAACATCGCCCTGGTCAACGAGATGGCGATCTTCTGCCAGGAGCTGGGCGTGGACCTGTGGGACTCCATCTCCTGCGCCGCGACCAAGCCGTTCGGGTTCCAGGCGTTCTACCCCGGCCCCGGCGTAGGCGGGCACTGCATCCCGATCGACCCGAACTACCTCTCCTACAAGGTCAAGACCCTGGGCTATCCGTTCCGGTTCGTCGAGCTCGCCCAGGAGATCAACGCCCGCATGCCCAGCTACGTGCTGCAGCGCTCCCTGGAGCTGCTCAACGACTCCGGTCTGGCGCTGTCGCGCTCGCGGGTGCTGCTCCTGGGCGTCACCTACAAGCCCGACATCGCCGACCAGCGCGAGTCGCCGGCCCGCCCGGTCGCGCGCAAGCTCGCCGAGAAGGGCGCCACGCTCACCTACCACGACCCGCACGTCGAGGAGTGGAGCCTGAACGGGCACGCGCTCCCGCGCGCGACCGACCTGGAGCAGGCCATGGCCGAGGCCGACCTGACGATCCTGCTCACCGACCACAGCGCCTACACGCCCAAACTGCTCACCGAGCACGCACGGCTGCTCCTGGACACCCGCGGCGTGCTGCGGCGGCTGCCCGCCGGCACGGTGCACGAGGACGGCCACACCACCGCGCCCATCGAGCGCGAAGGCGCGGTGGTCCTATAAAGACGCGCCCGCCTTCGGTCCGCCGCGGCGCCCGCCCCGCACCCGCCGAGTGCGGTGGCGGGCGGGAGTGCCGCGGTCAGGGCTTCATCCACTCAACCTCCCGGCGTAACCCCGGTTTTCACCTGCTGTTTCCCCGTCTCCCTAATGTCGGATACGGAGCGGCGGAGCTCCAACAGGGGAAGCGCCCGGAAACCGGCGTTCGGAAGTGGTGAATTCGCATATGCACGCACTCGTGGCCACCGTGGTGCACCATCCCGAGGACGCGCGCATCCTGCACCGCCAGATCCGCGCATTGCTCGATGCCGGGCACCGGGTCACCTACATGGCGCCCTTCGCTGACAGCGGCGTCACACCGTGGCGGGAGCTGACACCGGTCGACGTGCCGCGCGCGACCGGGAGGCGCCGCCTGGCGTCGCTGCGGGCGGCCCACGCCGCCCTGGCCCATCACGCTCCCCAGGCCGACGTCCTGCTCTTCCACGATCCTGAGCTGCTCCTCGCCCTGCCGCGCACGCGCCCCGCCACCGTGTGGGACGTCCACGAGGACGCGGCGGCGGCACTGCTGACCAAGCCGTGGATGCCCCGGCCGCTGCGGCGCCCGCTGGGGCCGGTCGTGCGGGGCTTCGAGCGCCGCGCCGAGCAGCGGATGCACCTGCTGCTGGCCGAGGAGGGCTACCGCGAGCGCTTCGCCCTGGCGCACCCGGTCGTGCCCAACACCACCTACGTCCCCGAGCGGCCCGAGCGCAGACCCGGCACCGACCGGGTCGTCTACCTCGGTCACCTCTCCGCCGCGCGCGGCGCCCACGAGCTCATCGAGATGGGCCGGATGCTGCGCCCGCACGGCGTGCGGGTCGAGATCATCGGCGCCGCCGATCCGGGCATCCGGCCGCTGCTGCGCGAGGCCCAGCGCGAGGAGGCCGTGGAGTGGTACGGCTTCGTGCCCAACGACCAGGCCCTGCGCATGGTCTCCGGCGCGCTGGCCGGCGTCTGCCTGCTGCAGGACACCCCGAACTACCGCAGCTCGCTGCCGACCAAGGTGGTCGAGTACATGGCACACGGCCTGCCGGTCGTCAGCACGCCCAACCCGGCGGCGGTCTCGCTGGTCACCGGCCGGCCCGAGGGCGAGTGCGGCGCGATCGTGCCGTACGGCGACCCGTCAGCGGCGGTCGACGCGGTGCTGGCGCTGCGCTCCGACCAGGCGCTGCGCGAGCGTCTGGCGGCCACCGGGCACGCCGTCGCCCGCTCCTGGTTCCACTGGCCGCAGCAGGCCGAGCCGTTCGTGCGGCAGCTGGAGGAATGGGCCGGTGCACCGCCTCGGCTTCCGCGGCAGGCGCGCACCGCGCCCGGACGCGCGGATGCGCCGGAGGCCGCGCCCGCGGCACCGCCCGCGCCGGAGTGCGGACCCGAACCGGAGCCCGTGGAGTTCCGGCCCGCCAGGCGGATGCCGCTGTGACACCGCCCGAGCGCCGCTGAGGGCCCTCAGCCGGGCTGAGGTCCGCCGCCGATCGGCTCGCCGGTCGGCCCGGCGGACCTCAGATGACCGGCGGGCGCCCGGCCAGGGTCATGCGCCAGGCGGTCGACCAGCGCATCGGCCTGCGCCGGCCGCAGTCGCCGCGCCAGCCCTCGCCGAACCCGCGGAACCACGCCCGCAGCGCCGACAGCGACCGCACCCGCAGCACCGTGATGCCGATCCACACGCCCAGGTGCGACAGCGCCAGCGGCCAGGGCAGGTTCCGCCGCACCAGCCAGACCCGGTTGCGCGCGTTGAGCCGGTAGAAGTCCTCGTGCCGGCTGGGGTGGGTCGAGGGGTGGTACATGACCGCCTCGGCGTCGTACTCGATGTGGTAGCCGGCGTCCAGGACGCGCCAGGCCAGGTCGCTCTCCTCGTGTGCGTAGAAGAACCCGCCCGGCAGCCCGCCGGCCGCGTCGAAGGCGGCGCGCCGGACGGCCGCGGCCCCGCCCAGGAACGTGGTGACGCGGCTGGAGCGCAGGGGGTCGCCGGCGCGCAAGCGCGGCACGTAGCGGCGCTGGTCGGGCCCGCCGTCCGGGTCGACGATGCGGAAGGTGACGATGCCCAGGCCGGGATCGGCCGCGAAGCGGCCGCTGACATGGCGCGCGAGGTCGCGCGAGCGGTACCAGCCGTCGTCGTCGAGGAAGAGCACGATGTCGCCGTCTGCGGCCTTGACCCCGTGGTTGCGGCCCTCGGGGATGCCGATGTTCTCGGGCAGCCGGACGGTCTTGACGTCCTCGGGCAGCGGGGGCAGCTCGGCGCCGTTGCTGACCACGATCAGCTCCAGCTCCGCGCCCTCCTGCTCCAGCACGCTGGTGACCGCGCGGCGGAGCTCGGCCGGCCGGGTCCCCATCGTCAGGATGACGCAGGAGATCTTCAACCGCTGCTCCCCCCCGTGCCCGGCCGGATCCGATCCGTCAACGGTACGGGACAGCGCGGCCTCGCCGTCGGCGACGTGCTGCGGCGCGGGAGCGGACGGCTCTGCGGACTCGGGAGCGGCGGCTGGGTCGGGGCCGCTCGGCAGACCTGGACTGGTCATGGGAACCGTTCGTGAACCTGGACTCGTGGTTGACAGTGAATGACCGTCGCATGAAACGGCTAACAAGAGGATAAGGGGGGAGCGCCGACGACACGCCCGTAGGTGACGCGCGGCACGCGGTCGTGCGGTGCGGAATCGGGCGGCGGATCGGGCGTGTCGCCCCGCGCGTCGCCGACTGTGCGGCGGCCGGGCAGGCGCGGAGGCCCGCGCCCCCCGCGGGCGCCGGAGGGGGACTCCGCGCGAGTCGGCGTCCCCCACCGGGCGGCGCAGGCGGCGGGCGGGTCTACTCCAACCGGCGCGACGCCAGCACGCTGACCATGTGCAGCAGCGTCTGCAGCGCGGCCACCGCGACGCAGACGACCACCAGCACCCGGGTGGCCATCAGGTCGCCGCGCACCAGGTCGATCACGGCGGTCCCCAGTGCCAGCAGCGAGAGCTCGACGGCCTGGATGACCCGGTGGAACCGCAGCGCGGCCGCCGCCTTGCGGGCCGTGCCCAGTCGCGGCGAACGGGGCTGGAGCGCCGCGTCGGAGACCTTCTCCGGCAGCCCGGCCTTCGCCCGGGCCACGACCACGTTGTCGGTCTCGGCCTTGATCAGGGCGGCGCCGAGGGCCGCGGCCATGCCGCCGATCACCCAGCCGCCGGCGTCGAGCCCGCCCTGGGCGCGGACCCCGAGGCCGATGAGCAGGGCGACCTCGGCGAGGTAGTGGCCGATGCGGTCCAGGAAGATCCCCGCGACACTGGTGCGCCCGGTGTAGCGCGCGACCTCGCCGTCGGAGCAGTCCAGCAGCAGGTAGAGCTGGATCAGCACGACCGCCGCCACCGCCGACCAGAACCCGCCCAGCGCGAGGACGGCACCGCCGAGCACTCCGGTGGCCATCATCAGGTAGGTGATGGGGTTGGGGGGAACGCCCAGGCGGATGAAGACGACGCTGAAGTAGGGCGACAGGTCGCGCATATAGAGGCGGCCCGCCCAGTGCTCCTCGTTCAGCCGCTCCTTGATCCCCTCAGGCTGGCCGCCCGAACGCACCTCATCGATCGATGGCTTTGACATATTCCGCCACGCTCCGCCTGATGTCGTCGTCCGAAAGGGCCAGGTGCTCCAGGACCGTGTACCGCCCCGGCCGGGTGGCGGGGGCGTGGGCCACCGCGCGCGCGAACTGCTCCTCGTCCAGGCCGACGTCGCCGGGCAGGGCGGGCAGGCCGTGGCGGTCGAGGCAGGCCCGGATGTCCTTCATCCGCTCCTCGCCGAACCCCTGGTACCGGCTGCGCAGGAAGTAGGCGTAGAGGGCGCCGATGCCGGCCAGCTCGCCGTGGTTGCTCGTGCCCGGGTAGAGCTGGTCGATCGCGTGCAGCACCTCGTGGCAGGCGCCGCTGGCGGGGCGGCTGGAGCCCGCGACCGACATCGCCATGCCGGAGAGCACCAGCGCCTCGGCCAGGGCGGTCAGAAAGTCCTGCGAGTCGACGGTGTCGCGCCGGTTGACGATGGCCTCGGCGGCGGTGCGGGCGAACGTCACGGCCATGCCGTCGACGGGCTCGCCCTGCTCGCGGCCCGCCAGCTCCCAGTCCGCGATCGCCGACAGGTTGCTGACGACGTCGCCGATCCCCGAGCGCACCAGGCGCTGCGGTGCGGCCCGCACGTAGTCGACGTCGACCACGACCGCGACGGGCATCGTGACGCCGTAGGAGCCCTTGCCGCTCTCGTGCTCCAGGGAGCTGACCGGCGAGGCGATGCCGTCGTGGGAGAGGTTGGTGGCCACGGCGACCATGGGGATGCCGGCCATGGAGGCGGCGAACTTGGTGACGTCGATCGTCTTGCCGCCGCCGATGCCGGCGACCGCCTCGTAGGCGCCCGAACGCAGCTTCTTGCCCAGCTCGGTGGCCACGTCGACGCTGCCGCCCTCGACCTTGAAGACCTCGCAGTGCGGCAGGTCCAGCTCGCCGGCGATCTGGGAGCCCTGGCCGGGCCCGACCGCGACGGCGATGCGGCCCTCGTTGGCGATGCGGCGGTCGGCCAGCACCGTGCCCAGCGACGCGATGGCGCCCTGGCGCACGTCGATCGCCAGCGGCGCGTTGACCATCCGGGCTAGTAGCGGCATGCGATCTCCTGAGCGCGGTTCAGGTCGTCGTGGTCGTCGACCTCGACCCAGTCGACCTCGCCGATCGGCGCGACGGCGACCTTGCCGCCGCGGTCGACCAGCTCCTGGAAGCCGTCCTCGTAGTAGAGCTGCGGGTCGCGCTCCCAGGTGGCCTGCAGCGCGTCGGCCAGCCGGTCCGAAAGCGATCCCTCGATGAGGGTCGCGCCGATGTACTCGCCGGCGGCCTCGGCGGGGTCCATGAGCTTGGTGATGCGGCGGAGATGGCCGGACTCGTCCAGAGTCACCTTCATCTCCTCGTCAGCCAGTGTTTTGGCGCTGTCCACCGCGAGGAGCAGCTCCGGTCCGCGCGCGGCCAGTAGCGTCTCTTCCACGCTCACCGGGTGAACGGTGTCGCCGTTGACGAGGAGGACGCCTTCGGAGAAGAACTCGCGCGCGGTCCAAAGGGAGTAGGCGTTGTTCCACTCCTCGGCCTTGTCGTTGTAGGCCAGAGTGAGCCGCACCCCGTGGCGGCGCTCCATCTCCTGCTTGCGCTGCTCGACCGCCTCGGCGCGGTACCCCACGACGACGACGACGTCGGTCAGGCCCGCGGCGGCGAGGTTGCGCAGCGAGATGTCCATGATGGTGGTCTCACCATCGACCGGCACCAGCGCCTTGGGCAGCGTGTCGGTGTAGGGGCGCAGTCGGCGCCCGGCTCCTGCGGCAAGAACCATACCGAGCATGTAGGCGTGTTCCTCCTTACGTCGTGGAGGCGTCCACGCCTCCCGATTCGTTGCGCGGAGCCTCCGCTTCCGCGATCGGGGCCGCCAGCCAGCTCGTCGTGGCCTCCCACACGAGCAGTACCGCGAGGTAACCCGTCAGCACACCGTAGGCGAACGGCAGCCACCCCAGTGCCCCGCCGGCGGCCAGGACCAGCATCCGCCCGTCCCAACCGAGCATCGCCCGCATGACCCAGGCCGGCGGACGCAGACCGGTGCGGGTGCGGTGCACGGCGTCTGCGTGGTGCAGCGCGACCGCAGCCAACAGTACGAAAACCAGTGGGCCGCCTACGCCGGACCCGTAGCCGAGCGCGAGGAGATAAAGGTACTCCGTCGCGCGCAGGAGGGGCGGGACGAGCCGGTCGAACCGTCCGTCGTGCGGGTGCCCCGAGGCGACTCCGGAGAGCAGCAGCGCGGCGACCGGTGCGAACAGGGTAATGCCTGCCAGGTGGTTGAGTCCCGTCGCCATCAGGACTCCGGCCACCAGCGCCCCGGCGAGGGTCGGTGGCAGCGGGGGCAGGCCGCCTGCGACGATCCGGCCCATGGCGGTGCTCAGGTGGCCGTCATCGCGGAGGAACCGCAGGTCCACGCTGGTTCCGGGCGGGGAAGCGGAAACGCCCACGGCTCACCTCGCGATGTCGTCGTCCGGGGGGCCGGCGAGGTCGGCGGCGGCCGCGAGGGCGCAGCCCGCGATCAGTGCGATGAACGTCACCCGTGCGTCCCAAATCGTTATCGTAAGGGCCACCGCTGCGAATCGTGCGGCTTGCGGGAACGCGGCGAGCCGGGCGAGAAGAGCGCGGCGCGGTCCGCCGCCGCGGCGGGGCGCGTCGCCGCCGGTGTCTGCCGTCCTCTCTGCCGCGTCAGGTGCGGTCGAGCCCGGCGCGCCTTCGCCGAGGGCTTCGGCGCGGACCTCGGCCCAGCCGGGCCAGGGGGCGCCCTTGGGCACCGTGCGGATGCCGAAGAGCGCTGCGCCGTCGGCGCCCTCGGCCGACGCGGGGGCCCCGGAAGCGCTCCCGCCGCCCTCGCCGGCGTCGGGTGCTGTGTCGGGCGCGGCGTCGGGCGCTGTGTCGGGGCCGGACGCGGCGGTGTCGTCCTCGGCCGTCTCGCGGCCCAGAAGCTCGGCGGTCAGCGAGGCGTCGCCGGGCGAGCCGTCCTCACGGTGCCGGCTGGGATCGACCGCATCGATGGGCCGGGGCAGACCCGACTCGGGACTCCACTCGGGCTCGCCCGCGTCGGCCCGACGCGCGGCGGCCAGGGAGTCGCGCAGCGCGACGGCGATGAGCGCGCCCGCGGCCCAGCCCCACGCGTCGGCCACGCCGGCGGCCGTGCCGCCGATCGCCAGCCCGGCGTAGACCGCGTACTCGCGCAGCCGCCCCAGGACCAGCGCAAGCCACACGTCGAGCCGGTCGCGGCGCGCGGCGCGCACCCGTTGCGCCAGGGCGTCGGTGAGCACCACCGCGCCCAGCAGCAGCGAGCCGATGACGGCGCCGCGCGGTCCGCCCTCGGTGAACCACACACCGGCGGCGACGGCCAGCACCACCCCGATCCGCGTCATGGCGGACGGGCTCACCCGTACCGGGCGCCACCGCCGACCGGTCGGACCGCTGCGCCTGCCGCCTCCGCGTCCGGCGCGCGCATCGACATCTGACACGGCAGTGCCCCTCCCACGCGGCCTCGCGTTCACCGTGTACCCGAAGGGGTACGCCTGGCAACCATCGGCACACCGCAGGCGCCGGAAGAGGTGAACCGCCGCCGGGGTCGGGCGCAGAACCGGCGGGTCGGGCCGCCCGGTCGCCGCGCCTCGCGCCCCCTAGATCGTTGATGGGAGTTTCCCGAACCGGCTGCGGGCATGGCGAAGGGCGCCG
>NZ_BAABIK010000016.1:0-140602 GCF_039542725.1 Streptomonospora halophila
CGCGCCGGGCGGGCCGCGCGCGGCGGCCGGGACCGCGCCGCCCGCGAGCGGAGGCCCGCGGGGGACGGCGCACGCCGTGGCGCGTCGTAAGAGCGGTCCGCCGCAGCCGCGCCTAAGGTGTGGGGCGGCGGCGGGGCGCCGCGCCGACCGCTCGGACCCGGCTGGAGGGGACCGCTCGCGCAGCACGGGAGATCGGCGGGCTCCGCCCGCAGCGAGTGCGCGCAGGCCGACGTGCGGGAGGCCGGAATGGACGACAGCGGACGCGGTGAGGGCGGCCCCGGCCGGACGGACCCCGCGGGCGGCCCACCGCCGCGCGGCGGCAGCGGCGCACGGCCCGGCGCCGCAAAGGCCGCGGGCCTGCGCGGTCGCCTGGGCTCGGCTGCACGCGAGGGCCCGCCGGGCCCCTCACGTCCGGGGTTCTGGCGCAGCCCGCTGCGGGGCCCGTGGCTGACCTCCGTGCTCGGCCTCGTGCTCCTGGCTGGGGTCGCGGTGGTGTTCACGACCGGTCTCCTCTCCTACGCCGCCTACAATCCCGACCTGGCGCCGGTCAACGACACGACCCCCGACAAGGGCCTGCTCGGCTTCTACCTGTTCGACTGGCCGACGGACCCGCACTGGCTCTACCGGCTGACGCAGGGCCTGCACGTGACCCTCGGCGTCGTGCTGGTGCCGGTGCTGCTGGCCAAGCTGTGGTCGGTGATCCCGAAACTGTTCACCTGGCCGCCGGTGCGCTCCGCGGCGCACGCGCTGGAGCGGCTGTCCCTGCTGCTGCTCGTCGGCGGAGCGGTGTTCCAGTTCGCCACGGGCCTGCTCAACGTCCAGCTCACCTACCTCTTCCCCGGCTCGTTCTACCGCCTGCACTTCTACGGCGCCTGGGTCTTCATCGCCGCGCTGGCCGTGCACGTCGCCCTGCGGCTGCGCGTGGTGGTCCGTGCGCTGCGCACGCGCGGGCGCGACACGGGCCCGCTCCCGCCCGCCGCCCGCCCCTCCCCCGCGGTGCGGGGCGGCACCGGGCTGGAGGCGGTGCGCCCGGCTCCGGCAACCGTGTCGCGGCGGGGAGCGCTGGGGATCGTCGGGCTGGGGTCGCTGACCCTGTTCGCGGTGACCGCGGGGCAGAGCATCGGCGGTCCGCTGCGCGAGACCGCGCTGCTGGCGCCGCGCGGGCGCACGCCGGGCACCGGCACCGGTCCCAACGGATTCCAAGTCAACAAGACCACCGCGGGCGCGGGCGTCTCACCCTCCGACATCGGCCCCGACTGGAGGCTGACCGTGCGCGGCGGCGGACGCGAGCGCGTGCTGGACCGCGCGGACCTGCTGGAGCTGGCCCAGCGCAGCGCGGAGCTGCCCATCGCCTGCGTGGAGGGGTGGTCGACCACCGACCAGGAGTGGAGCGGGGTGCGGCTGTCCGACCTCGCGGCGCTGGTCGGCGCGAGGTCGGGGGACGGCGGCCCGCCGGGGGTGATGGTGGAGTCGGTGCAGCGGGAGGGCGCCTTCCGCTCCGCCGCGCTGCGCGCCAACCAGGTGCGCGATCCCCGCTCCCTGCTGGCCCTGCGGGTCAACGGCGCCGACCTCTCGCCCGACCACGGGTTCCCGGCGCGCGTGATCGTCCCGGCCAACCCGGGGGTGCACAACACCAAGTGGGTGGGCCGGCTGACCTTCGGCGGGCTGACGTGACGGGCGGCCGCCTGCGGAGCCGGTACGGCGGATCGGGGCTGCACCTGGTGCTGACGGTGTGCTCGCTGACGCTCGCCGCCTACGCCGGCCTTCGCCTGCTCGCCGAGGACCCCGTCGCGGTGGCGGTGTGGTTCGCCGGCGCCGCGATCGCCCACGACCTGGTCCTGCTGCCGGCGTACTCGGCGCTGGACCGCGCCGCCCAGGCGGCGGCGGGCGTCCGCGGCCGCGGCGGCGACGGGCGCGGGCCGCGGCCGTGGCTGAACCACGTGCGGGTGCCCGCCCTGCTCTCCGGGCTGCTGCTGTTGGTCTGGCTGCCGCTGATCCTGGGCCTGCCGGGAGGCTATGAGCAGGTCACCGGCATGCCCGGCGACGTCTTCGCGGACCGTTGGCTGCTCGCCACGGCCGTCCTCTTCGGCGCCTCGGCGCTGCTGTTGGGGGCGCGGGTGCTGGCGGCCCGGGCCGGGCGGCGGGGCGGTCCCGCCCGCTGAGCCGCGCCGCGCCGCCGCCGGCCGGGCGGTCCTCATAGGGCCGCCCCGGCGCGCCGGAGGGCGGCGAAGCACCGGCTCCCCCGGTGCCACGTCTCGGCCACCTCCCACCCGGTGCTGCCGACCGCCGCCGCCGCCAGGGCGCGCAGCCCCACGCGCGCCCACAGGAACGGGGCGCTGCACCGACCGCGGCCGTCGCACACGTGCACCGCCATCCGCTCGTCGACGTCCTCGCCCGCGGCCTCCACCAGCAGCAGGCCGCGCGGGGCCACCACCTCGACCAGGCGCGCGAGCAGCCGCTCGGGCGCGCCTCCGATGCCGATGTTGCCGTCCAGCAGCACCGCCGTGTCCCAGCCGCCCTCACCCGGCAGCCGGTCGAAGACGCTGCGGCACAGGGCCCGGCCGCCGGCGGCGCGGGTGCGGCGCACGGCGTCGGGGTGGACGTCCACGCCCAGGGCCCGGTGCCCGCGCCCGGCGAGGTCGGCCACGATCCGCCCCGGCCCGCAGCCGACGTCGAGCACCGTGCCCAGGCAGCGCCGCAGGACCGAGTGGTCGGCCGCGTCGGGCAGGGCGCACCAGCGCTCGATCTCCAGGGGCAGCACGCGTCCGTCCGCGCAGCGCAGGTACAGCGGGCCGCGGCCGCTCCCCAGCGCCCGTGAGTAGGGGTCGCCGGTGCGGGCCGCTGCGGCGGTGTGCGCGGCGCCCGCGCCCGCCATCAGGCACCTCCCGCACAGCTGCGCTGCCAGACCGCCGCGAACCGGCCGCCGGGGGCGGCCCGGGCGACGCGGGCGGCGGCCTCGGGGGTGTCGGCGTCGACCAGCGGAGGCAGGTCGCGCACCCGCAGGCCGGCCCGCACCAGCCGGTCGCGCTGGATCGCGCCGGTGCGCTCGGTGGACATCGGCACGCCCCGCAGCAGGCGCGGGTCGGGGCGGGCCATGCCCAGCGCCCAGAACCCGCCGTCCTCGGCGGGGCCGAACCACGCGTCGGCGTCCTGCCAGGCGTCGCCGGCCAGCGCCGGCGCCAGCAGGGACGGGGTGGCCTGCGGGGTGTCCATGCCGATCAGCAGCGTGGGACCCGTGCAGGCGGCGAAGGCGGCGGCGAGCCGCTCGTCCAGGCCGCCGCTGGCCTGGGCGACGACCTCGAACCCGCGCTCGGGCAGCCACGGCCCCGGTTCGCCGCTGAGCACGAGCACTCTGCGGCGGGCGGGCGCGGCCAGGACCGTGTCGAGGGTGTCGGCGAGGGCCGCGGCTGCGAGCTCGGCGGCCGCCTCCGCGCCGAGGGCGGGTGCCAACCGCGTCTTGGCCCGCCCCGGCAGCGGTTCCTTGGCGATGACCAGCAGCGCCGTCGGTCCGGTGGGCGCGCGGCGCTCGGCCGCGCGCGGGGCGGGCGCGCGCCGTGCGGACTCCGGGGACCGGGTGCCGGCCTGCGCGGCGGCGGTGTCGCGCCGGCCGCCGTCCGGGCCGGTCATCGGGTCTCCTCCGACGGTGTGCGCAGGACCGCGCGCATGTCGCGGACCGCCGTCCAGGTGCCCCGCCAGGTGCCGGTGACCTTGGAGCGCCCGCTGCGCGGGGCGTAGGGCACGTCGACCTCGCTGATGCGCCATCCCGCGTCGGCGGCGCGCACCACCATCTGCAGCGGGTAGCCCGAGCGGCGATCGGTCAGGGCGAGGCCGAGCAGGGCCGCGCGCCGTGCGGCGCGCAGCGGTCCGATGTCGCCCAGGCGCAGCCCGGTGCGGCGGCGCAGCATCCGCGCAACAGCGGCGTTGCCCACGCGCGCGTGCGGTGGCCAGGCGCCGCGGGCGGTGGGGCGGCGCCGGCCCACGACCAGGTCGGCCGCGCCGCTGCGCACCGACGCGACCATGGGCACCAGCAGCGCGGGGTCCAGGGAGCCGTCGCAGTCGCAGAAGCAGACGAACTCCTCTTCGGCCGCGCGCAGGCCCGTATGGCAGGCCGCACCGAAGCCGCGCCGGGGCTCGGCGACGACCCGCGCGCCCAGCCGCGCCGCGATCTCGGCGGAACCGTCGGTGGAGCCGTTGTCGACGACGATCGCGCGCCACCCGGGGGGTATGCGGTCCAGCACCCACGGCAGGGCCTCGGCCTCGTCCAGGCACGGCAGCACCACGTCGGCCGGCGGCGACCCGCCGCCGGCCGGTCCCCCCGACAATCCCCGCTCCGGACCTCCGCGCGGCTCGCCTTCGCCCATGGCACCTCCTGCGCCGGCCTGGCGGAGGCTCTCCCCACCGCCGTATCACTCACGAAGAGTCAACGATCCTGCACTCTTCGTTCCCTGTCATTCGTCACCACGCCCGGGACACCGCGCAGGAGCCCCGGGGCGTAACGGTTCTTCGGAGCCGCCGACCACGGAGCGACCCGGCGCGGCCGAAAAAAATCTCCGGCGCGGGCCGCGCGGCCCCGGCGGCGGGCGGGCGGGGCGAGGGTGCGCAGGCGGCGCGGTCCGGGGTCAGCGGGCGGGGGCGCCGCGCAGGGGCGCCGCCGCGAACTCCGCCATCCCCTCGTCGAACTCCACCTGCGGGCGCCAGCCCAGTTCGTCCATGAGCCGGCGGGAGGAGGCGGTGATATGGCGGACGTCGCCGAGGCGGTACTCGCCGGTGACGCGGGGGGACGGCCCGCCGTGCGCGCGGGCCAGCGCCTCGGCCATCTCGCCGACGGTGTGCGGGGTGCCGCTGCCGGCGTTGTAGGCCCTGAGGGTGCCGGACTCGCGGTCGGCGACGGCGTCGAGTGCGGCGGCGTTGGCGCCCGCGATGTCGCGCACGTGGACGAAGTCGCGCCGCTGGCGCCCGTCCTCGAAGACGGCGGGCGCCTCGCCGCGCGCCAGCGCCGAGCGGAAGAAGGAGGCCACACCGGCGTAGGGGGTGTCGCGGGGCATGCCGGGCCCGTAGACGTTGTGGTAGCGCAGCGAGACGGCGCGCCCTCCGGTCGAGCGGGCCCACGCGGCGGCGAGGTGCTCCTGGGCGAGCTTGGTGGCGGCGTAGACGCTGCGCGGGTCGGCGGGCGCGTCCTCGCCGACCGTGCCGGGCTCCAGCGCGGCACCGCACCGCGGGCACGGCGGTTCAAACCGCCCCGCGTCCAGGTCGGCGGGGCGGCGCGGCCCGGGGCTGACGTCGCCGTGCTCGGGGCAGGTGTAGCGGCCCTCACCGTAGACCACCATCGACCCGGCCAGCACCAGGCGTCCGGTGCCGGCGCGCGCCATCGCCGCCAGCAGCACCGCCGTGCCCAGGTCGTTCACGCCGACGTAGTCGGGCGCGTCGCCGAAGTCCGGCGACAGCCCCACCATGGCCGCCTGGTGGCACACCGCGTCGACGCCGCGCAGTGCCGCCTCCACCCCCGCGGCGTCGCGGACGTCGCACCGGTGGGCTTCGCCCGCCTGCTCCGGCGGCGGCCGCGTGTCCAGCACGACCGGCTCGTGCCCGGCCCGCGCGAGCGCGGCGACGACGTGTGATCCGATGAACCCGGCTCCGCCGGTGACGAGTATGCGCATCCCGGCAAGCTATCCGCCCCCGCCCCCACGCGGTAACACGACCACTCCCCCACCACCCCTCCGCCGATGCCCGGGCATGCTGGGTGCTGCGGGCGCGGGAAGCCGCGGGATCAAGAACACGGAAACCGGTGAACGCCGATCGGTGTGAACAGCCATAGCGCGGGAGCCGCCCAGCGCCGGGGCTCCCGTCTGGTGGTCAGCGCGGTGACCTTGGCAGAGGTCGTCCGCGGCGACGCGCGTGGTGCGACCGTGCACCGTGTTCTCTCGCGGATCGCGGTCCTTGCGGTGACCCGAGAGATCGCGCGCGCCGCCGGTGAGCTGCTCGGCCGCACCGGGCTGTCCGGCCACCGCTGCGCCATCGACGCCGTAGTCGCGGTGACCGCGCTCCAACAGGCGCGCCCGGTCGTACTGCTGACGAGTGACCGGGAAGATTTGGAGCGGCTCGTCGAAGAACCTGAGCGCTCCAAGGAACAGGGGGTCGCCGTGGTGCGAGTGTGAAGGACCGCGGTCGCCGAACGGCCGCGCGGCACTGCGCAGACGCCGGCTTGCCGGGCCTTCTTCGATGCCCGGAAGGCATGTTGGGTGCTGCGGGTGCGGGGATAGTCGCCGGGGTGGGCGGCGGTCGACCGGCGGCGGCGCCCGCGGACCACAGGAGGCGACCATGGCGGTGAGCATCCGCGACCTCGCGATCACGGCCGACGAGTTCGGCGCCGACGAGCGCATCCCGCACGACCACGCGGCGACCGGCGGCAACACGGCGCCGACCCTGCGGATCTCGGGGGTGCCGGACGGCGCCGCGGAGCTCGCCGTCGTCTGCCACGACCCCGACGCGCCGCTGCCGCGCGGCTTCACGCACTGGACGGTCTACGGCATCGGCCCCTCCACCGCCCGCCTTGACTCCCCGGGCGCGGGCGGGCCGGATCTGCGCGAGGGCCCCAACTCCGCGGGCGGGCACTCCTACTACGGCCCGAACCCGCCCGCCGGGCACGGGACGCACCACTACTACTTCTGGGTCTACGCCCTCGACACCCGGGTCAGCGGCGCGCCCTCCCGCGAGGAGTTCCTGGCCGACTACGCCGGCAGCATCATCGAGCAGAACCGCGTCGTCGGGACCTACTCGGCCTGAGCCGCCGGTGCGCCGAGCTCGGTGGAGACGCGGGCGGCGACCTCGGCGACCTGAGGGCCCAGCTCGCGCACCCGGGCCGGAGGAAGGCGGCTGACCAGGGCGGATACGCTGATCGCCGCGATCGGGTCGCGGTTGTGGTCGAATACCGGCGCCGCCACGCAGCGCACCTCGGGCTCGTTCTCGCGGTCGTCGATGGCGTAGCCGCGACCGCGGACCCTGCGCAGCTCCTCGTGGAAGAGCGCGGGGTCGGTGATGGTGTGCTCGGTGACCGGGTCGAGGCCGCCGACGAGGATGTCGGCGACCAGGTCGGCCGGGGAGTACGCGAGGATCGCCTTGCCCACCGCCGTGCAGTAGGCGGGCATCCGGGCGCCGATGCGCGAGGCCATCCGCACCGTCGTGGCGTTCTCCACCTTGTCGGCGTAGACGACGTCGTGCCCGTCCGGCAGCACCAGATGGCAGGTGTGGCCGGTGCGGCGCATCAGCCCGCGCAGGTGGTCGGAGGCGACCGAGCGCAGGTCGAGCTGGTCCAGGTAGGCCTGCCACAGCGCGAGGGCGCCCGGCCCCAGCCGGAAGCGCCCGGTCGCGCTGTCGCGGTGCAGCAGACCCGCCTCCTGCAGCGGGGTCGCCAGGCGCAGCACCGAGCTCTTGTTGATGCCCACGGCTTCGGCGAGCTGGGTGAGGGTGGCGCCGCCGCCGGCGGCGGGGAGCGTGCGGACGAACTCCACGATCGCCAGCGCGCGGCGCAGGGAGACCGAGGCGTTGCGCCTCGGCGCGGGCTCGGCGTTCACCCCTTCACCGCACCTCCCAGTCCCGAGGCCAGGCGGCGCTGCACGAACAGGAAGAACACCAGGACGGGCAGGGTCATCAGGACCGAGCCTGCCATGATGGCGCCCCAGTCGTTCTCGTCGGGGCGGAAGAACGACAGCAGCGCTACGGGCAGCGTCTGGTTCTCCTGCGCGGAGATGATGAAGGTGGTCGCAAACAGGAAGTCGTTCCAGGTCATGATGAACGCGAAGATGCTGGTGGCCACCACCCCCGGCGCGGTCAGCGGAAACAGCACCCGGCGCACGAACGAGAAGCTGCCGGCCCCGTCCAGCCAGGCCGCCTCCTCCAGCTCGCGGGGCACCGCCGCGACGAAGCCGCGCAGCATCCAGACGGCCAGCGGGATGGCGAAGGCGGTGTGCACGAGCACGAGCGACCCCAGGTGGTTGAGGCCCAGCTGCGGGACGGACTGCCCGATGCCGCGCATGAGGAAGAACAGCGGGATGGTCAGCGCCTCGACCGGTACCATCTGCGCGACGAGCACCATGACCAGCAGCGTAGCGCGCGAGCGGAACCTGTAGCGGGTCAGGGCGACGGCGGCGAGGAAGGCGCACAGCGTCGAGAGCACCACCACCGCGGCGGCCACGCCGAGGCTGTTGAGCAGGTAGCGGCCGAAGTCCTCCACGAGCAGGACGCGGCGGAAGGACTCCAGGGTGGGGGTCAGGGTGAACGGGGCCGGGTCGCCCGCCTCCAGGTCGGCGCGGGGTTTGAGCGCCGACAGCACCATCCAGTACAGCGGGAACGCCACCACCAGGGCGACCGCCAGTCCCGCGGCGTCGGTCCGCAGTCGGCGGAGCATCACAGCACCTCCCCTTGGCGGCGCAGGGCGCGCAGGTAGACGAGGGAGATCACCAGCAGCAGGGCGGTGGTGACCACGCCGATCGCCGACCCCAGGCCGTACTGGCCCGAGGCGAAGGCCTGCTGGTAGGCGTACACGTTCAGCACCAGGTTCTGCCCGGCGATCCCGCCTCCTCCGGTCATGATGTAGATCTGCGTGAAGATCTTGAAGTCCCAAATGATCGACTGGATGGTCACGACCGCCATCGCCGGGCGCAGCATCGGAAGCATGACGCTGAGCGCGACGCGGCCGGTCGAGGCGCCGTCGAGCCGCGCCGCCTCGATCACCTCGCCGGGGATCGCGCGGATCCCGGCGTAAAGGGTGACCATGACGAAGGGGAAGGAGCACCACACCACCTGGCTGAGCACCAGGCCGAAGGCCGACCATTTGGTGTAGGTCCAGGAGTGCCCCTCGAAGCCGGTCAGCCCGAGCCCGACCAGGGCCTGGTTGACCGGCCCCAGCGAGGGGTCGAACAGGAACAGCCACACGGCGCTCCCGGTGACCGCGGGGGTGGCCCAGGCGCCCAGTGCGACGAGGAAGAGCAGGGTGCGCACCCAGGCCGACAGCCGGGTGGCCAGCACGGCCAGGCAGCCGCCGACGGCGATGGTCCCCGTCACGCAGGCGCCGGCGAACACGACCGTGTTGCCGAGCACCTCCCAGAACTGCGGGTCGCCCAGCAGGGTGCGGTAGTTCTCCCAGCCGCTGAAGCGCAGCGGCTCGGCCCCGGTGACCTGCGGCTGGCGGTAGTCGTAGAAGGAGACCAGCACGAGCTGGTACAGCGGGTAGACCAGCAGGGCCCCCAGCACGGCCAGTGCGGGGGCCAGGTAGACCCAGGGCTCCATGCGGCCGCTCCGGCGCAGCCGGGCGAATGCTCGCCCGACCGCGCGGAGCGGCGGTGCGGGGGTGGACATTGCGCTCCGGTCACTCCCCGCCGAAGGACTCGTCGAGCGAGGCGGCGGCGTCGCCGGCGGCCTTGTCGACGGACGCGTCGCCGGAGGCGACCCGCTGCACCATGGTGGGCAGCACCCCTTCGGCGTCGATGCTCGCCCAGGCGCCGGTGACTGGGACGAAGCGGGTGCCCGACTCCAGCGTCTCCACGAAGGGCGCGATGTCCGCGTCGGACGCGGCGACGTCGCTCTGCACTCCGCCGAGCGTGGGCAGGTTGCCCATCGCCTCGTACATCCGCTGCTGGTACTTCTTTCCGGCGAGGAGCTGCACGAACTCCACCGACAGCGTGCGGTGGTCGGTGCCGGAGAGCACTCCGAGGTTGTTGCCGCCGGCGAAGGCGGGCGCGACGGAGCCGGGCTCGGTGCCCGGCAGCGGGATGACGGCGGTGTCGTCGGCGACGTCGGCGGCCTCGACCGCGTTGAGGTTGAAGTTGCCGCCGATGGTCATGGCGGCCTTGCCGGCGATGAAGTTCTGCACGCTCTCGTTGCCGGTCATCTGGGCGCAGGTCTGCGGCGGGCAGACGTCCTTCGACAGCACCTGGGAGTACAGCTCCAGCCCGGCCTTGGCCTCGGCGGAGTCGACGGCGGCGGTGTAGGAGCCGCCCTCCTTCACGGCGATGTCGCCGCCGTGTGCCCAGATGAAGGGCAGGAAGCCGTAGGTGTAGGCGCCGCCGCTGGAGAGGCCGAGCATGTCGGGCTTCTCCTTGCGCACCGTGCGCCCGGCCTCGACGACCTCCTCCAGGGTGCGCGGGGTGTCGATGCCCAGGTCCTCGAACACGTCGGTGCGGTAGAACAGGGCGCGCACGCCGAGGAACCACGGCACGCCGTAGGTGCCGCCGTCCACCCGGGCGGTGGCGGCGACGTCGTCGGACATCTGCTCGCCGGGCTTCCAGCCGGCGAGCTCCTCGGAGATGTCGGCGAACCCGCCGGCCTCGACGTAGCCGGCCAGGTCGGTGTTGCCGTACTCGGCGACGTCGGGGGCCGAGGAGGGGTCGTTGAAGGCGCCCTGGAAGCGTTCGGCGCGGGAGTCGACGGGGATGTACTGGATCTCGACCTGCACGCCCTCGTGGGCGGCCTCGAACTCCGCCACGGCGTCGTCGACGACCTTCTCCTTGGGCTCCTGGTCGACTTCGGAGAACAGCCAGACCCGCAGGGTCCCCTCCATGCTGTCCTCGCCGGTTCCGGCGTTGTCGGTCTGGGCGGGGGCGCACGCGGCCAGCAGTACGGCGAGCCCCAGCAGGGCTCCGGCGCGGATGGGGCGGCGGTATCGCATGGCAACTCCTTCGCCTGGGGGCGGGCGGCGGACGGGGGCAGGGGATGGCCCGTCGCGGTCTATACCGGACTGGACCGTTGATCACCAGAACCTAGGCAGGCCACCGGGGCGGGCTGAAGAGAGGCGGACCAAGGTTGTGCAGAGCACAACGGGTGGGCGCCTATGCGCCACGCTCCCGGCCCGCCCAGGTCGCGCCGGTGCCCGTCCGCCGGACGGACGGATGCCGTGTCCTGCATCGGCCGACTCCGGCCCTGCGGCGGCCCGGCTGGCCGCGGCCGCGGCCGCGGAGGCATACTCGCCGCAGCCGCCCGGCGGGCCGACCGGGACGGGTTCGTCCGCAAGCACCACCGCTAGCCGGGCGTGGACGCCGAAGGCGAGGTGACCGGCGGCGTCGCCCACGTCGACCCGGCGTTCTCGCCGTACGCGCCGCCCGCGGCCGACGGGTTCGACGCGGTCGACGCGGTCGACGCGGTCGGCGCGGTCGGCGCCCGCATGCTCGCCCGGGCCGAGGACCGCACCGACGCCCGCGAGCGCCGGCCAATCGGCACCCCCTACGAGGACCTGCTGCCGCCCGCTCTGCGGGTGACGGACGGCGCGGTCTTGCTCCCGCGGGTGCCGCGCGTCCGGCGGCGCTGCCCTCCGCCGGACGCCGGAGGCCGGCGCCGCCGCCTTCCCCCGCGGCGCGGCGGCCTGCCTCTCAGCGGACGGCTCCCCGCAGGACGTCGCCGCCCCACGCCGCCAGCCGCCGCTCGACGTCCCCGTCCCCGTCACCGTCCCCGCCGAGCACGTGCGTGCTGAAGGCGTCGCGCTCGTGTGCCAGCACGGCCTGCTCCCACACGCAGGGGGCGAGTCCCTGCCGCCCGGGCCGCAGCCCGTCCGGTGCGCCGGGCGGGCCCGCGAACACAGCCAGGTCGGACATGTAGCCTTCGATCCAGGTGTGGACGAGGACGTAGTCGCCGTCGCCGCCCGCGTGCACGAGCAGCACGGCGAGCCCCAGGGAGCCGCGGGCGCGGCCCGACGCCAGATGGCCCGCCGCCAGCTCCAGCGCGGCGCGCTCCTCGCGCTCGGAGACAGCGCGCCCGGGCGCTTCGATCGCATACGCCTTCACCAGGTGCCCGGAGGCTTCCCGCATGTCCAGTGGACGCACAATGCGGGCGCGGTGCTCGGCCGCGAGCGCGCGGAGTTCGTTCGAGGCCACGGATTCCGGGAGCCTCTCGGGCAGCGCCCGGACGGGATCGGTCATAGGGCCATTATGGGCAGGTGCGCCGGCGCGCCGCGGCCGGAGCGCGCGCCCGCCGGATCTGCGCTGCCCCTCCGCCCCGGCGAGCCGCGGCCGCCCGGCGGATGCCCGGTGGGGCAACGTCCCACCTCTTCGGCTAGGTTCGGGCCGTGGGGCGCCTCGACCGCGGGCGCGACGAGTGAATGGAGCACCGTCATTCTGATCCTCTCCAACACCGAGGCCGGCAGCGCCGACGCCGACCGGCTGCGCGAGGTCGCCGCGGAGCTGGGGACCGAGGCGGACGTGGCGTTCTGCTCCGGCTCCGGCGATCTGGACAAGGCGCTGGACACCTGCGAGGGACACGACACGCTCGTGGTCGCCGGCGGGGACGGCAGCCTGCACGCGCTCGCCAACGTGCTGCACCGGCGCGGAGAGCTCGGCGAGCGCGCTGTGGGTCTGCTGCCGATGGGCACCGGCAACGACTTCGCCCGCACGCTGGGCATGCCGCTGGAGCCGTTCGCCGCGGCGGCGGCCCTGCGCGCCGCCACCGAGCGGCCCCTCGACCTGATCGTCGACAACGCCGGCGAGGTCACCGTGAACGCGGTGCACCTGGGCGTCGGCGCCGAGAGCACGCGCGCCGCGTCGCGGTGGAAGCGGCTGCTGGGACCGGCGAGCTTCCCGGTGGGCGGGGTGATCGCCGGCCTGGCGGCGCGCGGCTACCGGCTGCGGGTCGTGGCCGACGGCGAGGTCCTGATCGACACCGACCACAAGGCGCTGATGGTCGGCCTGTCCAACGGCCGCTACATCGGAGGCGGCACGGGAAGGCTGGCGCCCGACGCGCTACTGGACGACGGCCTGCTCCACCTGGTGGTCTCGCGGTCGCGCGGCTTCACCAAGCGCGCCGTGCACGCCGTGCGCCTGCACCGCGGCACCCATCCGCTGGAGGTGGACGTGCACCACCGCCGCGTCCACCAGGTCACCGTCACGGGCGAGCGGTGCGCGGCCAGCGCCGACGGCGAGCTCAAGGAGAACGTCACCGGCCGCACCTGGCGCGTCCTGCCCGCCGCCTGGCGATTCCTGGTCCCGCCCGAGGAGGACGGCCCGGCGTAGCCGGAACGCGCCGCCGCCTTCGCGCAGGCCGGGCCCGGGGACCGGACCGGCCGGGCACCGCGCCGCGGGCTCTGCCGCCGGCGCCCGCAGCCGCGCCGCGGTCCCGGGATTCACGGGGTCAACCGCGCGCGTGCGATGCGACCGTCGTCGCGTGGTCGGCCCCGGCGTCAGTCCGGTTGATCTCGGCCCACACCTCGTCGAGGGAGAGGCCGAGGACGTCGGCGATCGCCGCGATGGTCGGGAACGCGGGCGTGGCTACGCGACCGGACTCGATCTTGCGAAGGGTCTCCGGTGAGACACGGGCATCGAGCGCGGTATCGAGCATCGGGCGCGCTCCCCTGGCCCGACGCAGGAGGGCGCCGAGGCGCTGTCCGCGCTCGACCTCGGCGGCGGTGAGCGGCAACCTGACCATGGCTCCGATTCTAGTACCGGGATAATATGGCCGGGATAGTTATTGGATGCAGGAGAAGGACGCCGCGTGATCGAGATCCTGACCCCCGCCGAGCTGGCCCGAGCCGAGGACACCGGCGCCGTGGTCGCCGACATCCTGCAGGCGCTGAAGAGGCGCAGCACGGTCGGCACGAACCTGCTGGACATCGACCGGTGGGCCCAGACCATGATCGTCGACGCCGGAGCGCTGTCCTGCTACGTCGACTACGAGCCGTCCTTCGGGCTCGGCCCGTTCGGCCACTACATCTGCACCGGCGTCAACGACGCCGTACTCCACGGACGGCCCTACGACTACACGCTCGCCGACGGCGACCTGCTGACACTCGACCTCGCCGTCTCCAAGGGCGGAGTCGCCGCGGACGCCGCCATCAGCTTCATCGTGGGCGACGCGAAGCCGCCGGAGAGCGTCGCGATGATCAGCGCGACCGAGCGCGCGCTGGCCGCGGGGATCGCCGCCGCCGGACCCGGGGCCCGCATCGGCGACGTCTCCCATGCCATCGGCACGGTCCTCAGCGAGGCGGGGTACGGGATCAACACCGAGTTCGGAGGCCATGGCATCGGATCGACGATGCACCAGGACCCGCACGTCCCGAACACCGGGCGGCCCGGCCGCGGACACCGGCTGCGCCCCGGGCTCCTGCTGGCGCTGGAGCCGTGGGTCATGGCGGACACCGCCGAGCTCGTCACCGATGCCGACGGGTGGACGCTGCGGAGCGCGACCGGCTGCCGGACGGCGCACAGCGAGCACACGATCGCCGTCACCGGCGGCGGAGCCGAGATCCTCACCTCGCCGGAGCGGGCGCGGCCGTGAGGCACTCCAGGCGCCGGGAGCCCGGACGCACGTCTACGCCGCGGAGCGGGTGCCGGCGAAGCGGCGGGGAAAGTCCGCGCCGACGACGCGGTCGTAGGCGTTCTCGACCTCCTCCAGCAGCGCGTCGGGGACGATCCCCTCCTCCCGGCCGCGCAGGGCGTCGGCCCTGGCCTCCTCCAGCACCTCCATGGCCGCCCGGTTCTCCCCCAGCGCCGAGAGCGCGTAGCCCAGCGGCACCTGGGCGCGCAGCCGCCCCGACAGGTTGCTCAGCCCGCGGTAGACCAGCACCGCCGCCCGCGCCTTCTCCTCGGCCTCGCGGTAGTGCCGGCGGCGGTACAGCGCGTCGGCGGCGTGGCGCAGGGCGCGCGCGTGCCACCACCGGTGGCCGAGCCGCTCGAACCCCGCGGCCGCCTCCTCCATGTCGTGCAGACCCGCCCGCACGTCGGTGCGCAACCGCAGTTCGCCCAGGATCAGCAGGGTGCGGTACCCGCCCCACTCGTCGCCGGCCTCCACCAGGAGCCTGCGCGCCTCCTCGACGCCGCCGACGCTCGCCTCGGCGGTCCACTCGCCGCGGTCGGCGCGCAGCCGCCGCGCCCCGTCGCCGGACCAGTGCGGCAGGGCGGCGTCGTCCCACCCGCCGGTGCACTCGCGCGCGTGGTCCTCTCCGAGGAGGGTGCGCACCCGCTCTCTGTGCCTGCGGCGCCACGCGTCCACGAGCCCGGCCACCCGCTCCTCGTCGCCGAACGTGCCCAGCGTCCCCCGGTAGACGAAGTCCCGCAGGCGCCGCTCGCGCTCCTTCTCCTGCTCGGGTGAGAGCACGAGGTCGCACTCGTCGTACTGCCTCCACAGCTTCGCCACGTCCAGCCGCCCCATGGCACGCAGGCAGCGCGCCCGGTACCAGGAGCCGCCTCCGGAGTCCTCCAGTGCGGCGCGGACGCCCCGCAGGGTCAGCCACGCCTCCAGCTCGCGCCCCATGTGACCCAGCACCTCGCCGAGGAGCAGCCCGGCCTTGGCGGTCTGCTCGGCGTCGCCGAGGGCGGCGAAGTCGGCCCTGGCCCCGGCGAGGAGCGCGTGCGCGCGCTCGTAGTCGCCGCGGAAGCGCTCCAGCTCGCCGAGGTTGCAGCGGGTGCGCGCGAGCCACCAGCGGTCGCCCCTGCGCTCGAAGACCGCCTCGGCGGCGCGCAGGTCGCGCTCGCCGTCGTCCCGGTGGCCCAGCCGGTAGCGGTTGACCCCGATCGCGCGCGCCGCGCGCGCCTCCCACCGCTCGTCGCCGCCGGCGAGCATCGCGCGCGCCTCGGCGGCCAGCTCGACGGCCCTGATGTGGTGGCCCTCGTTGCCGGCGAGCTCCGCGCGCTCCAGCAGGGCGGTCCCGTAGGCGTGCCGGTCGTTCATCCGCAGCGCCAGCTGCGTCGCGCGCTCCAGCGCGGCGCGCCAGTCGGCCCAGTAGACCCGCCCGGCGCGGCAGTGGGCGGCCAGGGCCCGCTGCAGCCGCCACTCGACGGCCAGCGGCGCGCCGCTGTGCTCCAGCTGCAGGCAGAGCTGGATCTGCTGGCGCTCCTCGGCGAACCACTCGGCCGGGGTCCGGTCCTCGCGCAGCCGGGGCACCGAATCGGGCTCGGGGACCGCGGGGCGCGCGCTTTCGGTGAAACCCCACTCCGGCGGCGAGCGGTCGATCGCGGTGTCCTCGGCGAACCGCGCATAGGCGGCGAGCAGCCGGTCGACGGCGCGGACCGTGCGCCGGTGGCTCCACCGGACGCGCTCGGGCCAGGCCACCCCCAACTCGCGCGCGGCGCTGCTGCGCAGGATCGAGGTGAGCTCCTTGACGGGGCGGTAGCGCAGCGAGGGGCCGCCCTCCCGGTGCGCGCGGCGCAGCAGGTGGCGGTTGCACAGGGCCTCCAGCAGCGCGGTGGCATCGGGCTCGGGCTTGCCCGTCAAGGCGGCGGCCGCCCACGGCGCGATGGAGGTCAGCCCGGTCTGCGCCAGGCGGAACAGCAGCAGCCGCTCGTCCTCGGGCCGCTCCCGCAGCAGCAGGCGAAACGCCGCGGCGACGCCGTGGTCGCTGAACAGCTGCTCCCCGTCGTCGCGGCGCAGCTCCTCCAGCGGCTGCCGCGTGCTGACCCCGTTGCGCAGCGCGCCCCGGCACAGCGCGAGGGAGAGCGGGCGGCCCCCGCACTCGCGGGCGATCGCGGCCAGGTCGCCCGGCGCGCTGGGGACCGGCTCCGGGGCGTCGGCGCCGGCGGGCCGCCTCAGCAGCTCCTCACTCGCCTCGGGCCCCAGCGGGCCGAGCGGATGGCGGTGCACGTACATCGGCGCGTCGCGCAGGGTGTCGGTGCTGGTGATCAGCACCGCGCAGCCGTCGCCGCCCGGAAGCAGCGGCTTCACCTGCTCGAAGTCGCGGGCGTCGTCGAGGATCAGCAGCAGCCGGAGCCTTTCGGTGCGGGTCTTGAAGAGCTGGCTCAGCGACTCGAGGCCGATGTCGTCGCGCTGCGGCGCGGCGCCGATGGCGCGCAGCAGCCCGGTCAGCACCTTCTGGGGCCGGCGCGGCGCGCGCGTGGCGCCCACGGGCGCGCCGAACAGCTCGCGCCGCAGGATGCCGTGGGGGAACGCGTCCTGGACCTCGTAGGCGATCTGGGTCGCCAGTTCGGACTTGCCGATCCCCGGCTCACCGGTGACGGCCACCACCAGCGGCCCCGCCGCCTCGCGGCGGCCGGAGCCCCGCCGCGCCCGGCGCCCGCGTCCCGCGCCTCGCCCGGTCAGCGGGGCGAGCTCGGCCAGGATCCGGCGGGCGTCCTCCTCGCGTCCGACGAACAGGGGGCTGCGGGAGTCCACGTCCATCGCCCGGGGGGCACGGGCGGCCGACGCGTGGGGCGGTTCCTCCTGCTTCGACAGCCGGCGGACGAGCTCGCCGGCGGCGCCCAGCGCGCCCGCGGCGGAACCGGCGCCGATGATGGCGACGGTGGGAGCCTGGGGGAACACGTCGCCGAGGACGGCCAGGGCGCCGGCGCAGCCGCCGATGGCGATCAGCAGGAGGACCAGCCACCAACGCGTGCGGTGGCGGGCGGCGGGGTCCGCCCGCGTTCTGTCCGACATCGGGGGCTTCGTGCTCCTTGTTCACTTTTTGTCGGAGGCGGCGGCGCATTCCCGGGGCAGAGGGCGCCTCGTCGGCGGGGAACCCAAGTCTTGGTTCCCCGGCGACACGTGTCCAGCCGCGGGCGCCACCGCGGATCGGAGTTCACCGACACTTCACTCCGGGCGGCGGCGCGGAACCGGCACCGCCGCCCCTCGGCAGCGCGGCCGGCGGGCCGCCGCCCCCGGCGACGACCTCCCGCCCGCACTCCCGCCTCCGCGCCCGCCGCGGCCCGTCCGAGCGGCGCCGCGCCGGGCGGGCGCGCCCGGAGGCCGTGGCGCAAGGTCCGCCGTCCGCGCGGATCCGCGACGGATTGGCCTACGATGATCGGAATTCTTCCCCCTAGGCCCGAAGAGGACTCCGATCATGACCGAGGGCAGCGAAGGCCGGCCGGACGCCCAGTGGCCGCCCCCGAGCATGGACTTCAGCAAGCCGACCATCGCGCGCGCCTACGACGCACTGCTCGGGGGCAAGGACAACTACGCCGCCGACCGGGCGCTGGCCGAGTTCGCCACCGAGAACATCCCGGGGCTCAAGGAGTCGGCCCGGGAGAACCGCAGGGTGCTGGTGCGCGGGGTGCGCCACCTGGCGGCCGAGGTGGGCGTCGACCAGTTCCTCGACCTCGGCAGCGGCCTGCCCACCGTGCAGAACACCCACGAGGTGGCCCAGGCGCACAATCCGGCGGCGCGGGTCGTCTACGTCGACATCGACCCGCTGGTCACGGTGCACGGGCAGGCGATCCTCGCCGAGAACGACCGGACGCGGGTCTTCACCGGCGACGTGCGCGACCCCGCGGAGGTGCTGAGCCGCCCCGAGGCGCGTGCACTCCTGGACTTCGACCGCCCGATCGCGCTGATGCTGGTGGGGATGCTGCACTACCTCTCCCCCGAGGTCGCCGACGAGGTGGTCAGCGCCTATCGCGACGCGCTCGCGCCGGGGAGCTACCTGTTCGTGACGTCGCTGGTGGACACCGGGCTGCCGGCGCAGCAGGAGCTGGCCCGCATCACCCGGGAGAACCTGGAGGAGGGCTGGGCGCGGACGCCCGAGGACATCGAGTACCACTTCGGCGATTTCGAACTCATCGAACCGGGCCTCACCTACACCGCCCTCTGGCGCCCCGACAACCTCGTCGACGCCAACAACCTCGCCCCCGGAGAGCAGCTGGGGATGGCCGGAATCGCGCTCAAGAAGAAGTGAATCGATAGGGAGGCGGGCCGCCGGCCCGCCTCCGAAGACTTCGTGTCATCGCGCCCGTTCGCTCGGTAGGCGCCCGTGCATTCGGCCTCAGCGGTGAGCGGCCTCGTATTCGGCGACGATCTCGGCGGGAATGCGCCCGCGGTCGTTTACCGACTTGCCGGCCTGCTTGGCCCAGGACCGGATCTCCGCGGCGCGGCGACCGCCGCCTGCGGCTTTCTTGCGCCCCGGCCCGCGGCGGCCGGCCTGCGCGTGCTTGCGCGCCCCCTGCAAATACGGTGCCAGAACCTCGCGAAGCTTTTTCGCGTTGCCGGAACTGAGATCGATCCGGTAGCTCTTCCCGTCGATGCCGAACTCGACCGACTCGTCGGCGGTACCGCCGTCCATGTCATCGACGAGCAGAACCTCAACCTTCCGAGACATGCCGTTACCTCGATCTTCTCAATCAGCGCTGTCGGATTCGCGTCGCCTGTGGCCGCTAGTCGTCTGTAGCCACTATAGGAAATAACGGCGGAAAATCCAAACAGGGGGAGAACTTTACCTTTGTTTCCCCCTCGCTTTTCGGGTATTCCCCGACGGCGGCGCGCGGCGCCGGGCGCCGCACCGCGAGAGGGGCCGAGACACCCTCCGGGTGCGGACTTCGTCACACCGCCGCGTCGCGGCCGAGGAGCGGGCATATCCTGACAGGTCGGCGACGCGGCGGAGCGGGGCCGGTACCGCGGACGGGAGGGGTTCCCCGAGGGGCCGACTCCACCGCCGGGCTCGGCCGCTGCGCGGCCGCGGGCGGCCGCCGGGCGCGCGACGGCGCCTGCGATGCTGATGGACGACCCGGGCGCGGCCGCGCCGGCGCCGGGCACAGGACCGCTGACGCAAGCGGTGTGATGATGGGAGAGGCATGGCGTTGACGTCCGAGCTGACCGGTGCCCCGCGGCCCCGGGCGGTGCTGTGGGACATGGACGGCACCCTGGTGGACTCCGAGCCGCTGTGGGGTGTGGCCCTGGACGAGGTGGCCGCGGATCTTGGCCGGCCGCTGACACCGGAGGTGCGTGAGGACATCACCGGCACCGACGACCGGACGACCATGCGCCTGCTGGCCCGCCACACCGGCACCGACGCCACCGAAGCCGAGCTGGAGGCGATGCGCGAGCGGATCGTGGCCCGGGTGGCCGGGCAGCTGGAGGCGCGGGTGCCTGTTCTGGAGGGAGCGCTGGAGGCGGTGCGGGGGCTGCGCTCCGCGGGGGTGCCGCTCGCGCTGGTCACCTCGTCGCCGCGGCGGGTCGCCGAGATCTCGCTCGCCGCACTGGGCACGGGCGCCTTCGACGCGGTGGTGACCGCCGAGGACGTCGACCGGCGCAAGCCCGATCCCGAGCCCTACCTGCTGGCCGCCCGGATGCTGGGCGTGGAGCCGCACGAGTCGTGGGCGGTGGAGGACTCCCCCAGCGGCGCACTGGCCGCCGAGAAGGCGGGCTGCCGGGTGCTGCTGGCGCCGGGCGCGCTGGCGGCGGCCCGCACGCCCGGCCGGGTCGAACTGGCCGCCCTGGCGGAGGTCCTGGCGGTGGAGGCCGGCGGGCCCGCCTGAGCGGCCGCACCGACGCCGGCGCCGCGGCGCGGCCGGTTCCGGCCGGCGCCCCCTCGCGGGAGGGGCGGAGGAGGGGCGCCCGGGACCGGGAGGCCGCGTCCCGCACGCGCCGCCCGTCAGCCGAGCCGGTCGAGGACCTCCTGAGCCGTCAGGCAGCCGGCGGTGGCCAGGTCCAGAGCGGCCAGGGACGCCCGGTGCGCGGCGGGGTCGGCCGCGGTGACGCAGTCCGACACCGGGTGGACGGTGAAGCCGAGCTCGGTTCCGTGGCGGGCGGTCTGCTCGACGGTGAGGTCGGTGGCCACGCCGGTCAGCAGCAGGGTGTCGGCGCCGAGCTCGGCCAGCCGCAGGGGAAGGCCGCCGGAGAGGCCGGACAGCCGCTGGTTGTCGACGACGAGATCCCGCTCGCCGAGGTCGGCCATCTCCTTGATGATCGCGCTCCCGGGAGCATCGGGGCGGAAGCTCTCCTGGGCGTCGCCGACGGCGGCCATGAAGGCGGTGTTGCGGACCAGGTCGCCCTCGTCCTCGGGGACGGTGAACCGGGTGAACACCACCGGCACGCCGGCCGCGCGGGCGGCGGCGTGGAAGCGCGACGCCCGCTCGACGACGCCGCTGGAGCGTACGGGCTCACTGAGCATGCCGCCGAAGAACCCTTCGGGGCGGATCACGTTGACCTGCCAGTGCAGGGCCAGAACGGCGGTCCGTTCCGCTGCCAGTCTCGGTGCCATGGCGACGATCCTGCCAGGCGCCCGCGGAGGGCGGACCGCCGCCCCGGGACTTCGCGGCCGCCGCCCGCGCGGTCGGCACGGGCGGCGGCGACGGCTCCTGCGGCGCCGCAGCCGTCAGTCGGCGCCGGTGCCCGGCCTGTTCTGGTACACGAGGTCGGCGTAGTCGGGGTGGCGCTGGATCCAGCTCTTCACGAAGGGGCACACCGGCAGCACCGCGAGCCCGCGCCGGCGCACGTCGTCGAGGGCGCCGCGGACGAGCGCGCCGCCCACGCCCTGGCCCTCGTAGGCCGAGTCGACCTCGGTATGGGTGAACACGGCGAGCTCGTCGGTGAGCCGGTACTCGGCGAAGCCCGCGACGGCCTCGCCGGTGCGGGCCTCGTAGCGCTTCTTCTCGGGTGCGTCGACGACCTGGATATCCACGGTTCTGGCTCCTTTTGCGTGCCTGGGTCCGGTTCGCGGGCGCACGGCCCGCAGGCACCGGTCCGGTCCCTGCGGGCCGTGCCGCCACCCGCGCGTCCGCAGCCGGGCGGCCTCCTCGCCGGCGGCCGGTGCGGCCTCGGCGGCGAAGCGCTCGACCTGCGCGCGGGCGTCGCGGCGGGGGCGAAGACGGAAGGTGCCCTTGCCGGGCTCGACGGCCAGGCGCGACAGCTCCGCGACCCGCGCGTGCGGCGGGCCCCGCAGGGCGCCCGCGCCGTCGCCGCCGATCGCTCCCCCGGCGTCGCAGACGCGCCGGATGTCGGCGGGGTCGCGCCGGGCCCCGCGTGCGGCGGCGTCGATGCGCTCGCTCATCGCGGGCGGCCTCTCTGATGGGAGGCAGCCGCTGGAGGGCGCCCGGCCGCCGTGCGGCGCGCCGCACGGCGGCGAGCATGCGGCGCCGGAGCGGGCGGGGTTTCCGGGGTCGGGCACCGGGGTCCTCCTGTCGCGAGGCGGCGGCCGCGGCGCGGAGGGGCCGCAGCGCCGAGTCTGCCACCCGCCCTCCGCCAGTGGGCGGCGGGCGGCGGGCCCGCCCCCGCCGTGTCGCGCGGCCCGGGCCGCGCCGGGAAAAGGGAGGCGCCGCCGCAGCGGCGCCTCCCGCGGTCCCACCCCTCCCATGGGGCCGACTTCCGCGCCGTGCCGTCCGAGGACGCCACACACGGGAAGTACGCTCTTTACTTCCCCGAAAAATAGTACATACGCATCAACGCCACCGAAGATCACGCGAAGCGTCCGGCTCAGCCCGCCACCAGCCGGTCCGGACACCGGAAACCACACACAGTCGGTGTCCGAGCACGGGAAGTCGGAGGGTGGCCGAGGCCTCGGCGGGAAACGGACCCGGGCCCCCGTGCGCTGGAAGGGGACGGCCGATTCCGCACCCTGCCGTCGTCTGCGCGGGGCCGAGCGCATCCGCACAGCCGACCGGCTGCCGGAGCGGGGGCGCCGAGTCGGCGTGGACCGGCCTCAGCGGCGCCAGTCGGGGCGCTGGCTGCCGCGCGAGGCCCTGCGGCCGCCGCCCTTGCCCTGCTTCTCGCGGATGCGCATCGTCAGCTTGATCGGGCTGCCGTCGAAGCCGAACTCCTCGCGCAGGCGCCGCTCGATGAAGCGGCGGTAGTTGTCCTCCAGGAACCCGGTGGTGAACAGCACGAAGTGCGGCGGCCGGGCGCCGGCCTGGGTCGCGAAGAGGATCTTGGGCTGCTTGCCGCCGCGCACCGGCGGCGGGGTGGCCGCCACCAGCTCCTTGAGCCAGCTGTTCAGCCGCCCGGTGGGGATGCGGGTGTCCCATCCCGCCAGGCTGGTCTCCAGCGCGGGCACGAGGCGCTCGGTGTGCCGCCCGGTCCGGGCGGAGATGTTGACGCGCGGCGCCCAGGAGACCCGGGAGAGCTGGCGGTCGATCTCCTTCTCCAGGTAGTAGCGCCGCTCCTCGTCGAGCGTGTCCCACTTGTTGAACGCCAGCACCAGGGCGCGGCCCGCCTCGACCACCTGCTCGACGACGCGGATGTCCTGCTCGGCGAGCGGCTCGCTGACGTCCATCAGCACAACGGCGACCTCGGAGCGCTCCAGCGCCGTGGTCGTGCGCACCGTGGCGTAGTAGTCGGCGCCCTGCAGCGCGCGGAAGCGGCGGCGGATGCCGGCGGTGTCGACGAACGTCCACGGCCGCCCGCCCAGCTCCACGACCTCGTCGACGGAGTCGCGGGTGGTGCCCGCCTTCGCGTCGACGACCACGCGGTCCTCGCCCGCGATCCGGTTGAGCAGGCTGGACTTGCCCACGTTGGGCCGGCCCACCAGCGCGATCCGCCGCGGCGCGTCCTCGGGCTCCTCCTCGCGCTCGGGCGGGCCCTCGGGCAGCGCGCCGGTCACAGCGTCGAGCATGTCGCCGGTCCCGCGCCCGTGCAGGGCGCTGACCGGGAACGGCTCGCCCATGCCGAGGTTCCACAGCGCCAGGGCGTCGGGTTCCTGGAGCTCGCCGTCCACCTTGTTGGCGGCCAGCACGACGGGTTTTCCGGCCCGGCGCAGGACCCGGGCGACCGCCTCGTCGGCGTCGGTGGAGCCCACGGTGGCGTCGACGACGAACAGGACCGCGTCGGCGGCCCGCGCGGCGTACTCGGCCTGGTGCGCGACCATCTCGGCCAGCCCGGAGACGCCCGTCTCCCAGCCGCCGGTGTCGACCAGGGTGAACTCCCGCGACTGCCAGGCGGCGTCGTAGGCGACCCGGTCGCGGGTGACGCCGGGGACGTCCTCGACCACCGCTTCGCGGCGCCCGATGATGCGGTTCACCAGCGAGGACTTGCCGACGTTGGGGCGGCCGACAACGGCGACCACCGGTTTGACCTCGACGTCCTCGTCGGGGCCGTCCGGCGGGCCGTCGAGGTCGGGGTTGTGCTCACTCATCGCTTCCACTACTCCCGGTTTCGCCGCCCCGCGCGCCCAGGATCGCGTGCCGCGGGACGGAATGACTGGCCGCGCCCGCACCGGGCGCGGCGGAACCGCCGGCGGCCGGTCGGCCGCCGCCTGTCGTGCGTTGTCGTGCTGTCGGCAGCGTGCCCCCGCCGCGTGCACCCGGCCGGGTGGACGCGGCGGGGCGGCGCCGGTGTCCGTAGCCGCCCGGCCCTACGCTCGCGCCGCCCGGAACCGGTCCGCCGATCCGCGGACCCCGGGCGGCCCAAGCGCCTCGCTCCGCCGCCCGCCATCGCCGCCGGGCCGGTCCGGCCCGGCGGCGCGGAAGGGGCCGCGAAACCGCGGCCCCGGGACGCGCGGCGCGTCAGCGAGCGGCGGAGCCCTCGGCCTGCTTCTCGCCGACCGCCTTGCCGGCGCCGGACCGGTCGCCCGCTCCCGCGGCCGCGACGGCGCGGTCGGTCAGTTCGAGCAGGATCGCCACGACCTCGTCGAGGCCCAGACCGGTGGTCTCCAACTCCAGGGCGTCGGCGGTCTGGGTCAGCGGCGAGTCCGCGCGGCTGGAGTCGAGCAGGTCGCGCCGCGCGAGGTCGGCCTGGACGGCGTCGATGTCGCTGCCGCTCAGCTCGCCGCTGCGCCGGTGCGCCCGGGCCTCGGCGCTGGCGGTCAAATAGATCTTGACCTGGGCGTCGGGGGCGACGACGGTGGTGATGTCGCGCCCCTCGACGACGATCCCTGCGGCTCGGCTCCGCGCCAGCGCGATGGTCTCGCGCTGCATCGCGACGAGCCGCTCCCGCACCGCGGGTACGGCGCTGACGGCGCTGACGCCGGCCGTCACCTGCTGCGTTCGGATCTCACGGGCGACGTCCCTGCCGTCCACGTGGACCGTGGGAGCGGCGGGGTCGGTGCCCATGCTGATGTCCGGGCGCCCGGCCGCCTCCGCGACGGCTGCCGCGTCGTCGGCGTCGACCCCGTGGTGCTGCATCCACCAGGTCATGGCCCGATACATCGCCCCGGTGTCGAGGTACCACAGGTCGCGCGCCGAGGCCACGCCCTTGGCCGTGCTGGACTTGCCCGACCCCGAGGGACCGTCGATGGCCACGACGACTCCTTCGGCGCTGCCCTGCGCGCTCACGTGGTGTTCTCCTCCGGGGTGTACTGCATCCATCTCGTCTCAACCGCTCAGCCTACAGGCGCGGCGGCCCGCTCGGCACCGCCGCACGGGCGGCCCCGGGCGCGCGAGCGCTCACGCGTGGACCGAGTAGCCGCGCTCGCGCAGCACGCGGGACAGGCGCTCGGCGGCCTCGGGGACCACGGAGAGCTGCGCCACGCCCATCGGCAGGCCGTAGGAGTGGTCCAGACGCACGTCCTCGATGTTGACTCCGGCCGCGCCGGCGGCGAGGAACAGCCGCCCCAGGGAGTCGGGCTCGTCGGGGATGAGCACCGGGACCACGGCGTATTCGGGGGTGCGGCCGCCGCCGTGCTTGCCGGGCACGCGCTCGCGCCCGCGCACGCCGCGCTCCAGCAGGCCGCCGACCGCCTCGGGCGGCGGGCCGGAGGGCTCGGCTTCCCGGCCGCCGGCCTCGCGCAGGCCCGCGGCGCAGGCGGACAGGTCCGCGGCGACGGCCTCCAGCACGTCGGCGACCGGGCCGCCGTTGTGGCCGAGGATCTCCCACCACAGCCGGGGGTCGCCGGCGGCGATGCGGGTGACGTCGCGCACACCCTGCCCGGCCAGGGACAGCGCCGCCTCGTCGCCGTCGAGCAGGCGCGCCGCCACGGCGGCCGCGGCGACGTGCGGGCCGTGGGAGACCAGTGCGACGGCGCGGTCGTGGGCGGCGGCGCCCATCGGAACGGGTTCGGCGCCGCAGAGCCGGATCAGGTCGCGCACCGCCGAGACCGCTCCGGGGTCGGCCTTGCCGGTGGGGCACAGCGCCCAGGAGCGCCCGAGGAACAGGTCGGCGCGGGCCGCGCTGGGCCCGCTGCGCTCGCCGCCGCCCATCGGGTGGCCGGGCACGAAGGTGGCCATGTCGCAGCCGGCGCGCTCCGCGGCGGCGACGACGCCGTGCTTGACGCTGGCGGCGTCGGTGTAGACGTGGGCCAGGCCGCGGTCCTGGGCGGCGCGCAGCACCTCGGGGACCGCGGAGGGCGGTGCGGCGATGACGGCGATGTCGGCGGGGCGGCCGGGTGCGTCCTCGTCCAGCGGCTCGCCGGCGCCCAGCTCGCAGGCGAGGCGCAGAACCCCGGGGTCGGGGTCGCTGAGGGCGACCCGGGTGCCGTGCTCGCGCAGGGCGAGCGCGATCGAGGTGCCGATCAGCCCGGCGCCCACGATGACCGCCCGTTCGATCCTGCCCACGTCGCTCCCCGTCCGTCGCGGCCGCGGCCCCTCCGGTGCCGCGGCGCACCTCATCGGCACCCTGCGTATCGCCCCAGCGTAGTCCACCCCGCGCCAAGCGCGCCGCGGCGGTGGAGTGCGGCGCCCCGCTCGCTCCGCTCGTCCCGGTCCCCGCCGGGACGGCCGGCGCCCGCCGGGAATCCCCGGGAATCCGACGCGCTCGACCGGGTTCGCCGCGGGCCGCCGCCGGGACGCGGACACGGCCCGCGATCCACCGCATCGGCGGTGGCGAAACGACGAACACCGGCCCCGAAATCCGGGGCCGGTGCCGGGTGCTTCGCTCGCTACTGGGCGATGTCCAGGCGCAGCGCCTGCGCGCCGCGCAGGTAGACGTGCTGGAGGTCGGCGCGCGGCCGCTCGGTCTCGATGTGGGCCATCAGGCGCACGACGCGCGGCAGCGCGCGGGGGACCGCGATCTCCGTGGCGCACATCAGGGGGACCTCGCTGAAGCCGAGCTTGCGCGCCGCCAGCGCCGGGAACTCCGACGTGAGGTCGGGAGTCGAGGTGAACAGCACGCTGATCACGTCGTCGGTCGTCAACGCGTTGCGCCGGAGGACCTCCGACACCAGCTCGGCCGTGGCCTCCAGGACGAGGTCGCGCTCATCGGCGTCGACCTGCACAGCGCCCCGGATCGCTCGTACTGCCACTTTCGCCCGTCCTTCTTCGTCGTCGTAGGGCGGCCCGGCCGCACCGACGGGCGCAGCCGCCGGCGGGGCCGGGCCGCACGTGGCGCCCTGGTCAGAGTCCCGCGGTGGTGTACAGCTCGCTGACCTCCTCGGCCGTCAGCGCGCGCATCGTGCCCGCCTTGAGGGTCTTGATGCCGACCGGGCCGATCTGGGTGCGGGCCAGGTCGTAGACCGGGTGGCCCACGGCCTCCATCAGCCGCCGCACGATGTGCTTGCGGCCCTCGTGCAGCCTGACCTCGACCAGCGCCTGCGGCTCGCCGTTCTCGACGACGCGGAAGGAGTCGACCTCGACGGGGCCGTCGTCGAGGTCGACGCCGCCGCGGACCTCGCGGACGACCTCGCGCGGCACCGGGCCGGGCACCTTGGCGACGTAGGTCTTGACCACCTGGTAGCGGGGGTGGGTCAGCCGGTTGGCCAGCTCGCCGTCGTTGGTGAGCAGGATCAGGCCCTCGGTCTCGGTGTCCAGGCGCCCGACGTGGAAGAGGCGCTCCTCGGTGCCGCCGGTGTAGTCGGCCAGCGTGGGGCGGCCCTCGGGGTCCGCCATCGTGCTGACGACGCCGCGGGGCTTGTGCAGCGCGTAGTAGAGCTTGTCGGGCGAGACGACGACGCGCATGCCGTCGACCCTGATCTCGGAGTTCTCGGGGTCCACGCGCGCGCCGAACCGGCGCACGGTGTGGCCGTCGACACTGACCCGCCCGGCCACGATCAGCTCCTCGCTGGCCCGCCGGCTGGCGACGCCCGCCTGGGCCAGCGCCTTCTGCAGCCGGATACCGCCGGGGACGTCGGCGTAGGCGTCGCGGTCGTCGCCGGGGCTCTCCTCGTCGGCGGGGTCGAACTCCGAGCGCAGGGTGTTCAGCCTGGCGCGGGCGGCCGGCGAGAGGTCGCGCTCGGCGGCGCCGCCGCCCCGGGGCACGCGGCTGTCGCGGGAGTCGCGCGGCGCGGGGCGGTCGCCCGAGGAGCGGCCGCCGCCGCGCTCCTGGCGCCGGGTGTAGACGCGCGGGTCGCGCCGCTCGCCGGGGTTCGAGCCGCGGGACTCGCGGGATCCGCGCGAGCCGCGTGTGTCGCGTGTGTCGCGTGACTCGCGCGGAGCACGGGCGTCGCGGGAGTCCGGCGAGCCGCGGCCGGTCCCGCTGTTCTCGGCGCGCGCGCCGGAGCGCTGGGCGCGCTCGGCCTCGTTGCGCAGCGCGGGGTCGCGGTGGTTGCCGCCGCTCTGCTGCCGACGACCCGGTCGCTCGCTGCTCTGGCGCCCCCGGCGGTCGTCGGAGCCGCCACGGGGGGCCGAGCCGCGGCCCGCCGCCTGGCCCTGGCCGCGCGGGGCGGAGCCGCTGTCGCGGCCCCCGCTCTTCCCGGGCTTGCCGGCCTTGTCGGACGTGCCGCGGTTGTCGGGGTTGCGCTGGTCGCCGCGCTCACCGCGCGGGGCGGACCGCCCGCGCTCCGCGCGGCGGTCGTCGGAGTCCCGCACACCGCGGGACCGGGAGTTCTTACGTGGCGTGTTCACCGGTGTCGTCAAAACCTTCGATGTCGTCAGGCAGGAAAGGGGCGAGATCGGGAAGTTCGTCCAGGTTTCGCAGTCCGAGCCGCTCCAGGAAGTACCCGGTGGTGCGGTAGAGGTGCGCGCCCGACTCCGGGTCCTGCCCGGCCTCCTCGATGAGTCCCCTCAATACGAGGGTACGCATAACACCGTCACAGTTCACACCGCGCACAGCCGAGACCCGGCCGCGCGAGACGGGCTGGCGGTAGGCCACCACGGCCACGGTCTCCAAGGCGGCCTGCGTGAGTTTGACCTCCTGGCCCTCCTTGAGGAAATGCTCGACGACGTCGGCGCACTCCGGGCGGGTGTAGAAGCGCCATCCGTCGGCCACCTGGCGCAGGTCGAACCCGCGCCCCTGCTCGGTGTACTCGCGGGAGAGCCCGGCGAGCACCGCGGCGACCTCCTCGACCGAGCGGTCGAACGCGCGGGCGAGATCGTACACGGGCACCGGCTGGTCCACGACCATGAGCACCGCCTCCAGGTCGCGCCGCAGCCGGGCGCCGCGCCCGTCCCCGGCGGACTCCGCCTCCGCGCGCTCCGCCGTACCGCCTTCACCGGCCGGCTCGTCCTGTGCCGCCGGCCGTGCCCGCGCGCCGGGCCCGGCCTCCTCGGCCGCGGGCCCGGTCCGCTCCTGCTCTGCCGCGCTCACGCTTCCTCCTCGCTGTCCTGTCCGTGCCGGTCGAACTCGTCGGAGACGTCGACCTCGCCCGCGACGTCGCCGGTCCAGTTGACCGTCAGCTCGGCGAGCGGTTCGGGCTGGTCGAAGCCGACGCTGGCCGCGCGGTAGAGCTCCAGCAGCGCCAGGAACCGCGCGACGACCTCGAAGGTACCCGTGCAGTCCGCGGTCAGCTCGGCGAAGGTGAGGGTGCCGTGCTCCCGCAGCGCCCGCACCACGATCTCCGCCTGCTCGCGCACCGAGGTGCGCGTCTGGTGGATGTGGGTGACCGGGACGCTCGGCGGCTCCTTGGGCGTGAACACCCGGGCCGCCAGCATGGCGAACTCCTGCGGGCCGAGCTTGATGAAGACGTCGGGGCGCGCGTCGGCGAAGCGGTCCTCCAGCGGGACCGCCCGCGGGAACCGGCGCCCCTGCGCCGCGAGCCGCTCGGCCAGCAGGGCGGCGACCTCCTTGTAGGCGCGGTACTGCAGCAGCCGCGCGAACAGCAGGTCGCGGGCCTCCAGGAGCGCGAGGTCGGCCTCGTCCTCGATCTCGCCGCGCGGCAGCAGCCGCGCCGCCTTCAGATCCAGCAGCGTGGCCGCCACCAGCAGGAAGTGGCTGGCCTGGTCCAGGTCCCAGGACTCGCCGTGGGCCCGGATGTAGGCCATGAACTCGTCGGTGACCTTCGACAGGGACACCTCGGTGATGTCGAGCTTGTGCTTGGAGATCAGCCCCAGCAGCAGGTCGAAGGGTCCCTCGAAGTTGTCCAGGTGGACCTGGAACCCGCCGTCTGCGGCCTCCTCCTCAGTCGCCATACGGCGGGTTCGTGTCAGGTCGGCTCATCGTTCCAGGTTGCCACCGCCGCGGCGGTGGGCTGTTCAGTTGGTGTTCAGGCGCTGCACGAGCATGCTCGACTCCCCGTGCTCCTCGAAGTCGGCGAGCAGCACCGCCACGGCCTCCCGGACGATCCGGCCGCGGTCGGCGGCCAGTCCGTGGTTGCCGCGCAGCGCCAGCCGGGTCTGCTCCAGAGCGAGCAGCTCGGGCGCCGATATGTAGACGGTGATCTTCTCGTCGTGGCGCTGCCTCCCGCTGGGCCGCGGCGGGCTCGCCCGGACCCCCCGGGGTGCGGGCGCCTGCGCCGGCGCGTACGCCGCGGAGCCGTCGGCCTGATCGGCCTCCGGCTGTCCCGGTGTCGGCGGCTCCGCCGTGGCTGTGGAGTGTGCGGGCTCGGGGTCGACGGGGTCGGATGAGCGGAAGAACAGCTCGTCGGCCCCCGGCAGGGTCACGCGTGACCGCTGTTTGGCCACCGGGCCAGCACCTCCTTCGCGAGTCCGCGATAGGCGTTGGCCCCGGCCGACGAGGAGTCGAACCGCGTTATCGGCTCGCCCGCGACGGTGGCGTCGGGGAAGCGGATGGTGCGGTTGATGACGGTGCCGTAGACCTTGTCGCCGAATCCGTCGATGATGGTGGCCAGCACCTCGCGCGCGTGCAGCGTGCGCGGGTCGTACATCGTCCCCAGGAATCCGTCGATCACCAGGCGCTCGTTGAGCCGCTCCTGTACCTTCTGGATCGTGTCCATCAGCAGCGCGACGCCGCGCAGCGCGAAGAACTCGCACTCCAGCGGCACGATGACCCCGTCGGCCGCAGTGAGCGCGTTGACGGTGAGCAGCCCCAGCGAGGGCTGGCAGTCGATGAGCACGACATCGTAGTCGTCGATGACCGGGCGCAGGGCGCGCGAGAGCATCTGCTCCCGCGCCACCTCCCCCACCAGCTGCACTTCGGCCGCGGACAGGTCGATGTTGCTCGGAATCAGGTCGAGGCCGTCGATGTCGGTCTTGAGCAGGACGTCCTCGACGGCGACGTCGCGTTGCATGAGCAGGTTGTAGACGGTGAGCTCCAGCTCGCGCGGGTCGAGCCGCCCCAGGCCCACCGACAGCGCCCCCTGGGGGTCGAAGTCGACGAGCAGCACCCGTCTGCCGTACTCGGCTATCGCGGCGCCGAGGTTGATGGTGGTGGTGGTCTTACCGACTCCACCCTTCTGGTTACACAGTGCTACGATCCGTGCCGGGCCGTGGCTGTCCAGCGGCTCGGGATCCGGATAGTCCGGCTTAGGTCTGTTCGCTTGCAGTTCGGCCCCCGTGCTGCGCATTTCCCCCCATGGGTTGCTCGCCGGGGAGTCCGGCATGTGTTCGTCGATGGGCGCCCCCGGCCCCTCATCGTCGTACTCCGACCAGCTCACAACCCTTGACCTCCCTACGGACCGGACTGTGCGGACGTCGCGGCGCCCGCCGACCCACCGGCCGTCGGAAAAACTCAATATGTCGACAGCGACCAGCTGTCGTGCCGCGACTCTAGAACTTCCGCGCACAATCATTCAACGCGACACTCTACGGGGTGGGGCGGCCACCGGTGCGCGAAGTCCCCGCCGCGGCGGCGGGGAGTGCTCACCGGACCGCGTCGGCGCGGGGATGGCTGGCGGCGTAGACCTCGCGCAGCCGGTCGACGGTGACCATCGTGTACACCTGCGTCGTGGTCACCGACGCGTGCCCCAGCAGCTCCTGCACCACGCGCACGTCGGCGCCGCCGTCGAGCAGGTGGGTGGCGAAGGAGTGGCGCAGCGTGTGCGGCGAGACGTCGCTCAGCCCGGCGCGCTCGGCGGCGGCGCGCAGCACCGCCCAGGCGCCCTGGCGGGTCAGCCGGCCGCCGCGGGCGTTGAGGAACAGCGCGGGCACGCCGCGACCGGACGCGGCCAGCACCGGGCGCGCGCGGACGAGGTAGGCGTCGAGGGCGCCGCGGGCGAACCGGCCGACGGGGACCAGCCGCTCCTTGCCGCCCTTGCCGCGGAAGCGGACCGCCGCGACGCCGTCCTCGGGCTCGGGCTCGGGCTCGGGCTCGGGCTCGGGCTCGGGCTCGGGCTCGGAGTTGGGGTGCTCGCCCGGGCGGGGCGCGGCGGCGCCGAGGGCGACGCGGGTGATGTCGTCGACGTCCAGGCCCACCGCCTCGGAGATGCGCGCGCCGGTGCCGTAGAGCAGTTCCAGCAGCGCGCGGTCGCGCAGGGCACGGGGGTCGCCCTCGGCGGGCACGGCGCCCAGCAGGGACTCGATCGCCTCCAGCGACACCGCCTTGGGCAGCCGCCGCGCGGGGGTCGGCGGGCGCACGCCGCCGGCGGGGTCGGTCGCGGCCAGCCCTTCGCGCAGTGCGAAGCGGTGCAGCCCGCGTACGGCCACGACGGCGCGTCCGGCGGAGTTGCCGCCCAGCGGAGGGTGGTCGGCGTCGCCCTCGCGCAGGCGGCGCAGGAACTCGGTGACGTGCTGCTCGGTGACCGCGGCCAGGGACCCGACGCCGCGTCCGGCCAGGAAGTCCAGGTAGCGGCGCAGGTCGCGGCGGTAGGAGGAGAGGGTGTTGGCCGCCAGCCCGCGCTCAACCGAGAGGTGGTCGAGGTAGCCGGACAGCGCCGAGCGCAGCGCCGCGGCGGGCTGCGGGCGGGCGGAATCCTGTTCTGGGGCCACCGTGGCGATCACCCGCCTTCCGCCGCGTCCGGGGGTTTCGGGGGCGATCATGCCACACGGTGACGACATCGGCGGCCCGACACGGCGATACCGCCAGCAACCGACGCGAGAGGACCACCGGCGACAAGCCGCCCAATGGCGCCGATCCGGACATCGCGCCGTGTTTCCGCCTCCCCCGGCCGGGGTGCGCTCCGCGGGCCGCGGCCGGGGGAGGCCTCAGGAGCCGGTGCCGGCCGGCCTCAGCGAGGCGAAGGAGTCGCGGGCGGCGCGGGAGGCGGCCAGCACCCCGACGACGGTGGCGCCGTTGTGCAGCCGCCCGGCCATCACGGCCTCGGCGGCCTCGGCCAGCGGCACCCACCGCAGCTCCATGTCGGTCTCCTCGTGCACGCGCTCGAACCCGATCTCGTCTGCGTTCAGCCGGGTCGGACCGCGGCCGAGGAAGACCTGGATGCGTTCACTGGAGAAGCCGGGCGAGGGGAAGAAGTCCGCCAGCTCGTACCAGTCCCCGGCCGCGAAGCCGGCCTCCTCGCGCAGCTCCCGCTGGGCGGTGGCGAGCGGCGGCTCGCCCTCCTCGTCGCGCACTCCTGCGGGCAGCTCCCACAGGCGGTGCCCCACCGGGTGCCGGTACTGGCTGAGCATCAGCACGCGCTCGTGGTCGTCCAGGGCGAGCGCGGCGACGGCCCCCGGGTGGTCCAGGTACTCGCGGGCGACCACCTCGTCGCCGTCGGGACCGGGCATGTGCACGCGGTCCACGCGCGTGGCGGTCTTCGCACCGCGGTAGGCCACCTCGCTGCCCTCGACGCGCCAGGCCTCGGGGCGGTCGGCCGGGACGGCGCCGGTACGGGTACCGGTACCGGTGGCGGCCGCGGACGGTGCGGGCTCCCCCGGCCCGCGCACGCCGCTCACGCCCGCTCGGCGGCGTCGGCGGATCCGTCGAGCGGAGCCGCGGCGGCCCCGGCCGCGCCCTTCCGGACGTGCTCCAGGGCGGCCGAGACCAGGCCGCGGAACAGCGGGTGGGCGCGGGTGGGCCGGGAGCGCAGCTCGGGGTGGGCCTGGGTGGCGATGTAGAAGGGGTGCTCCTCGCGCGAGAGCTCCACGTACTCCACCAGGCGGCCGTCGGGCGAGAGCCCCGAGAAGACCATCCCGGCGTCCTCCAGGCGGCCGCGGTAGGCGTTGCCGACCTCGTAGCGGTGGCGGTGGCGCTCCTGTGCGCGGGTCTCGCCGTAGAGCTCGCGGGCGATGGAGCCCTCGGCCAGCTCCGCGGGGTACAGCCCCAGCCGCATGGTGCCGCCCATGTCGCGCTCGCCGGCGACGACGTCGGTCTGGTCGGCCATGGTCGAGATGACCGGGTGCTCGGCCTTGTCGTCGAACTCGGCGCTGTTGGCGCCCGCCAGCCCGGCGGCGTTGCGGGCGTACTCGATCACCATGCACTGCAGTCCCAGGCAGATGCCCAGCAGCGGCACGCGGTTCTCGCGTGCGTAGCGGATGGCGCCGAGCTTGCCCTCGATGCCGCGCACCCCGAACCCGCCGGGGATCAGCACGCCGTCGGCGCCGCCCAACTCGCGCTCGGCGCCCTCGGGTGCGGCGCAGTCGTCGCTGGCCACCCAGCGCAGGTGCACGCGGGTGTTCTCGGCGAACCCGCCGGCCCGCAGCGCCTCGGTCACCGACAGGTAGGCGTCGGGCAGGTCGATGTACTTGCCGACGAGCGCGATGGTGACCTCGTGGTCGGGCTGGTGCACGCGGCGCAGCAGGTTGTCCCACTCGGTCCAGTCGACGTCGCGGAAGGCCAGGCCCAGGCGGCGCACGACGTAGGCGTCCAGGCCCTCGCGGTGCAGCACCTTGGGGATGTCGTAGATCGAGGGGGCGTCGGGGGTCGAGACCACGCCGCCGTCGTCGACGTCGCACATCAGGCTGATCTTGCTCTTCAGGCTCTGCGGGATCGGCCGGTCGGAGCGGCACACGATCGCGTCGGCCTGGATGCCGATGTTGCGCAGCGCGGCCACCGAGTGCTGGGTGGGCTTGGTCTTCAGCTCGCCCGAGGGGCCGAGGAACGGCAGCAGCGAGACGTGCAGGAAGAAGCAGTTGTCGCGGCCGATCTCGTGGCGGATCTGGCGCACCGCCTCCAGGAACGGCTGGGATTCGATGTCGCCGACCGTGCCGCCGATCTCGGTGATGACCACGTCGACGTCGGCGGAGTCCATCGCGTAGATGCGCGCCTTGATCTCGTTGGTGATGTGCGGGATGACCTGCACGGTGTCGCCGAGGTAGGCGCCCTGGCGCTCCTTGGCGATGACGCTGGAGTAGACCTGGCCGGTGGTGACGTTGGCCGAGGCGGACAGCTCGGTGTCGAGGAAGCGCTCGTAGTGGCCGATGTCGAGGTCGGTCTCGGCCCCGTCGTCGGTGACGAACACCTCGCCGTGCTGGAACGGGTTCATCGTGCCCGGGTCGACGTTGAGGTAGGGGTCGAGCTTCTGCATGGTGACGCGGAGGCCACGCGACTTCAGCAGCCGCCCGAGGCTGGATGCGGTCAGGCCCTTGCCCAGACTGGAGGCGACCCCGCCAGTAACGAAAAGGTGTTTGGTGCTCGCGGCGGTTGCCAAAGGTTGCTCCCGTGGTCGTACGTCGACGGGCCGTCCGGTTCGGATCGGAGGGCCCGTGCGGTGCCCGGCGCCGGAGGGGGCTCGCCCCGTCCGCGACCTCGGACTCCACGGGCCACCAGAATAACAGCGCCGCGCACCCGCCCCGATACGCACCCGACCGGCACGGGCCCCATGGTGAGGCGCCTGCCCTGGTCCGACGCCGGCTCCGCGCGTGCGCCGCCCGCCGCCGATACCCCGGGCGCGGCGGCGAGAGAGCGGCCGGGCGGCGGCCCGGGCGAGTGCCGCCGGGTGCCGGACGGGGACCGCGGACCGCGCCTTTCCCGGGGCCGGAACCGGCCACGCCGGTCGGCGCGGAGGGCGGCGGCGGGAGCGCGGACGGCTACCGCCCGCCGGAGGGGAAGACGCCGGCGCGCCCCAGGAGCGCCGTAGGAGGCGCCCCCAGGAGCGACCCCAGCCAGATCCCCGCGCGGGCCGTCTCGGTGACGTCGACGCCCGTGTGGAGGCCGCTGCGCTCGAGCTGGAAGGCCAGATCCTCGGTGGCGATGTTCCCGGTCGCGCCGGGAGCGAACGGGCAGCCGCCGAATCCGCCGACACTGGCGTCCAGCACGGTCACACCGTGCTCGACCGCGGTGTGGGCGTTGGCGTACCCGGTGTTGCGGGTGTTGTGGAAGTGGCAGCGCAGCCGCGCGCCGCCCGCCACCTTCCGCACGCGTTCGACCAGGTCGGCCACCTGCCGGGGCACGCCCACGCCGATGGTGTCGGCCAGGGCGATCTCCACCGCGCCGGCCTCGGCCGCGCGCCGGGCGACCTCGACCACGCGCTCGGGGTCGGTCTCGCCGTCGAACGGGCAGCCGAAGGCGGTGGAGACGGTGGCGCTGATGGGGACCCCGGCGTCGGCGGAGGCCGCGGCGATGCCGGCGAACGCGTCGTTCATCTCCTCGACCGAGCAGCCCTGGTTGCGCCGGCAGAAGCCGTCGGTGGCCGGGATGGCGACGTTGACCTCGTCGACGCCGGCCTCAAGCGCGCGGTCCAGGCCGCGCCGGTTGAGCACCAGGCCGATGTAGGAGACGCCCTCGCGGCGCGGCACGGCGGCCATGACCTCCTCGGCGCCGGCCATCTGCGGCACCCGCCGCGGGTTGACGAAGCTGACCGCCTCGATCCGGCGGGCGCCCGCCGCCAGCAGCCGCTCGATCAGTTCGACCTTGCGGGCCGGCGGCAGCGGCGTCTCCTCGTTCTGCAGCCCGTCCCGCGGCCCGACCTCGACGATCTCCACCTGCTGCCCGGACATTGCGCCACTTCCCGTCTCGACGTCGGCGTGCGGGCGCGTGCGGCGCACGCGCCCGCACGGCCCAGGATAGTGCGGCCGCCGCGCACCGATCGGCGGTTCGGCCGATCATCCCATCCCTGCGGGCGGAGCTCACCGGCGCCGTCCGCCCGGACCGGGTTCCGGCGACGGGGGCACGCGCCGCCCCCTCCCCCGCTCAGCGCAGCGCCAGCGAGGGGCGGACCTCCCAGGTGGTCCACACCGGGCGGTAGCCCATGCGGTTCCAGAAAGGCCCCGAAAGCGGGTTCATCATCGCGTAGTTGAGGACCGTCACCTGTACGTTGTGGGAGTCCAGCGCCTGGTGCGCCTCGTTGACCAGGGCCGTGCCGATCCCCCGCCCGCGCTCGTCCTCGGCCACCACCCCGTAGCCGATGTGCGCGGCCGGGGCCGCCCGCACCAGCGGGGCCGCCCACCGGGCGCGGTCGGGCGGGGAGACCCAGACCAGGCCGACCGCGCGGCCGCGCCGTTCGGCCAGCCACACCCAGGAGGGCGAGCGGCCCAGGGCGCGCGCGGCGACGCGGCGGGTCTGCTCGGGGGTCTCCGGCTGGATGAACACGCCGCCGAAGAACTCCTCGTAGCGGTGCTCCTCCATGAGCAGGCTGACGATCGGCGCGAGGTCCTGCATGTCGGCCAGCCGGATGGTGACGTCGCGCGGCGGCAGCGAGGGGGGTACCCCGCGGCGCCGCTCGCGGGCGGCCAGCACGCTGTAGGGCTGGAGGCCGTGCGCCTGCAGCGCGGGCACGCCCACGACGTCGCGGGCCGGCCAGGTGAGCTGGGCGGCCGACTCCGAGCCGGTGCCGGTGGGCAGCTGGCGCAGCTGGTCGCGCCAGCTCGACAGGAGCGAGTCCAGGGCCCGGCCGGGGTCCGGTCCGCCGACGACGGGGGTCAGCCAGTGCTGGTCGGCCATGCCCCAGGTACGGCCGACCTCGCCGGGCTGGTGCCAGGAGTAGCGCATGGTGCCGGTGGCGACCGGCCGCCCGGCCTCGTCGCTGACCGTCAGCAGCGGATAGGTGCTCTTCCGCGGGCGCGTGGGCACCGGCAGCAGGGGGTCGGCCTCGCGCCAGCGCGTGGCGGCGGAATCGACGAGCAGGTCGAACTCCGCACCGCTGCCGGGCATCTCGTCATTCCGCACCCGGGCGACATAACCGCCCATCCCACCTCCCAGGCCGCGCATACCCGCACTCACCCGCCCTCGGCTCCGGCGCGGCTGTCGGGAGCCGATCAGTGGTCACGTACCGTTGCAACACGGACACAAAGACCGTAGCGCCTCAAGAGTCACTTCGCTCGCGATTGCGACAAGAGTTTCCCCGATCGTTTTGAAATTGACGCTGTGCAATTTCACGGGGGCAAAGCCCGGTGGGTCCAACGGTAACCGATTCGGGCCGGGTTGCGGCTGTTGGGGCGATCCTACGACCCCGCCACGGCATGCGGCGGCCCGCCGCCCCGCTCAGGGGCGGCGGACCGCTGCGGATGCGCTCAGCCGACTCCGGCGGCGTCCATTCCGCGCAGCTCGCGCTTGAGTTCCTTGATCTCGTCGCGCAGCCGGGCGGCGAGCTCGAACTGCAGGTCGGCGGCCGCCTGGTGCATCTGCTCGCCGAGCTGGTCGATGAGCTGGGCGAGGTCGGCCCGCGGCATGCGGGAGATGTCCTCGGACCGCTCCGGGCCCGCCTGCTTCAGGGAGGGCACCGGCGCCTTGGTCTGCCGGTAGCCGGAGCCGATCAGCTCCTCGGTGTCGACGTCCTCGCGCGCCAGCGAGTCGAGGATGTCGGCGATCTTCTTGCGCAGCGGCTGCGGGTCGATCCCGTTGGCCTCGTTGTAGGCCAGCTGCTTGGCGCGGCGCCGGTTGGTCTCGTCGATCGCGCTGCGCATGGAGTCGGTGACGTTGTCGGCGTACATGTGCACCTGGCCGGCGACGTTCCGCGCCGCGCGCCCGATGGTCTGGATCAAGGCGCTGGAGGAGCGCAGGAAGCCCTCCTTGTCGGCGTCGAGGATGGCCACCAGCGAGACCTCGGGCAGGTCGAGCCCCTCGCGCAGCAGGTTGATGCCCACCAGCACGTCGAACTCGCCCACCCGCAGCTCGCGCAGCAGCTCCACCCGCCGCAGGGTGTCGACCTCGCTGTGCAGGTAGCGCACGCGGATGCCCATCTCGGCGAAGTAGTCGGTGAGGTCCTCGGCCATCTTCTTGGTCAGCGTGGTGACCAGCACCCGCTCCCGGCGCTCGGCGCGCTCGCGGATCTCGTGCACCAGGTCGTCGATCTGGCCCTCGGTGGCCTTGACGACCACCTCGGGGTCGACCAGCCCCGTCGGCCGGATGACCTGCTCGACGACGTCGCCGCCGCTCTGCCGCAGCTCGTAGTTGCCGGGGGTGGCCGAGAGGTAGACCGTCTGCCCGATGCGCTCGACGAACTCCTCCCACTTCAGCGGGCGGTTGTCCAGCGCCGAGGGCAGCCTGAACCCGTGGTCGACCAGGGTGCGCTTGCGCGAGGCGTCGCCCTCGTACATGCCGCCGATCTGGGGCACGGTCACGTGGGACTCGTCGACGACCAGCAGGAAGTCCTCGGGGAAGTAGTCCAGCAGGGTGTTGGGGGCGCTGCCGGGATCGCGTCCGTCGAAGTGGCGCGAGTAGTTCTCGATGCCCGAGCAGCTGCCCACCTGCCGCAGCATCTCCAGGTCGTAGGTGGTGCGCATGCGCAGGCGCTGGGCCTCCAGCAGCCTGCCCTGGCCCTCCATCTCGGCGAGGCGCTCGGCGAGCTCGGCCTCGATCTGGGAGACGGCGCGCTCCATGCGCTCGGGGCCGGCGACGTAGTGGGAGGCGGGGAACAGGTACACGTGGTCGTCCTCGCCCAGGACCTCGCCGGTCAGCGGGTGCAGGGTCAGCAGCCGCTCGACCTCGTCGCCGAACATCTCGATGCGGATGGCGAGCTCCTCGTAGACCGGGATGACCTCGACGGTGTCGCCCCGCACGCGGAACGTGCCCCGCGTGAAGGCCGTGTCGTTGCGCGCGTACTGCATATCGACGAGCTTGCGCAGCAGGTCGTCGCGGTCGACCTGCATGCCGACCTCGAGCTCGGCCATGCGGTCGACGTACTCCTGCGGCGTGCCCAGGCCGTAGATGCAGGAGACCGAGGAAACCACGATCGTGTCGCGCCGCGTGAGCAGCGAGTTGGTCGCCGAGTGCCGCAGCCGCTCGACCTCGTCGTTGATCGAGGAGTCCTTCTCGATGTAGGTGTCGGTCTGGGGGACGTAGGCCTCGGGCTGGTAGTAGTCGTAGTAGGAGACGAAGTACTCGACCGCGTTGTTGGGCAGCATCTCGCGCAGCTCGTTGGCGAACTGGGCCGCCAGGGTCTTGTTGGGCTGCATGACCAGCGTGGGCCGCTGCAGCTGCTCGACCATCCAGGCCACCGTGGCGGTCTTGCCGGTGCCCGTGGCGCCCAGCAGCACCGTGTCGCGGTCGCCGGCCCCGACCCTGCGGCTGAGCTCTGCGATGGCCGAGGGCTGATCGCCCGCGGGGGTCATGTCCGACACGACCTCGAACGGCGTCTTCTTGCGCTGGATGTCGCTCACCGGCCGCACGTCGCCTCAGCTCCCCTCGCGTTCCGGATGTCTCCCCCACGCTATAACCACCCACCGACAACACGGCCCACACGCAGCGGATTCCCAGGTCAGCCGATACAGGACGGCTCACGGCCCCGCTCTCTCCACCGGCGTCAGGCCGCCATCGCCGGTACGCCGGGGAGGTCGGCGAATCGGGCCCCGGCATCGCGGCTCACGAGCGTGCGCCCGGTTCCACGGATGAGCCGCGATGTTCAGGCCGCGGGCACCGCGCGGTGTGCCCTCGCGCCTGATGCGAGCGATCAGCCCGGCAGGACGGTCCCGCCGCAGGCGTGCGGCCGGCCGCCCGGTGCGGGCTCCCCGGTCAGGCCCGCTTGCTCAGGTGCTCCCACACCTCGGCCACCCGGCGGTCCAGCTCCTCGGGGGTGCCGGAGTTGTCGACGACGACGTCGGCCTTCGCGCGGCGGCGCTCGCGGGTGGCCTGGGCCCTGATGCGGGCGCGGACCTGCTCCTCGTCCATCCCCCGGTCGCGCACCACGCGCGCGACCTGCTCCTCCTCCGGTACGTCGACGACCACGACGACGTCGTAGAGGCCGCCCAGGTCGTTCTCCACCAGCAGCGGGACGTCGTAGACCACGACGGCGTCGGAGGAGGCGCCCGCCATCAGCTCCTCGGTCCGCCTGCCCACCCGCGGGTGGACGATGGCGTTCAGCTTGGCCAGGCGCGCGGAGTCGGAGAACACGATCCGCCCCAGCTTCGGGCGGTCGAGCCGGCCGTCGCCGGTCAGCACGTCTTCGCCGAACTCCGCGACGATCTCCTCCAGCCCCGAGGTGCCCGGCTCGACGACCTCGCGGGCGATCCGGTCGGCGTCGATGACCAGCGCGCCGTGGCGGGCGAGGCGCTCGGCCACGGCGCTCTTGCCGGAGCCGATGCCTCCGGTGAGTCCCACACGCAGCATGGCGGCGACTCTAGACGGTGGCGGGCCGGGGCTCGCGGCCGGGGACCGCTTTGCGCATGTGGACCAGGGCCAGGTGGTCGGACATGCGTTCGCGGCCGGCCTCGGTGTAGCCCAGGCTCCGGTAGAGGCGCAGGTGGGCCTCGTTCTGCTGCCCGGTGAAGACCGTGAACGCGGCGAGGCCGGGATGGGCGTGGGCCATCCGCTCCTCCAGGGCGCGCACCAGGGCCCGGCCGATGCCGCGGTGGCGCCGGTCGGGCGCCACGCAGAGCCGGTTGAGGAGTCCGGTGGCGTCCTCGGCCCGTCCGCGCACCGCGCCGACGATCCGGTGCCCCTCGACCGCCGTGAGCACGTGGCCGGCGCCCTCGACGGCGCGCCGGACGTTGTCGGCGGTCTCGGCCAGCGGCAGGATGAACGGGTCGCCGTAGAGCTGGGCCTCGTCGACGAACGCCGCCCGCTGCAGGGTCCAGATCTCGCCGGCGTCGTCGGCCGATGCGGCGCCGATGACCGGCTCGGGCGGGATGGGCATCGCTGCTCCCGTTGCGGGGTCGGTGGAGGCGGCTGCGGCGAGCATAGCGAAGGGCCGCCCCCGTTTCCGGGAGCGGCCCTTGGCGATTCGCGTGCCGACCGTGCGGCCGGGGGCGTCAGCCCTCGGAGCCGCCGGCGAGCTTCTCGCGCAGCGCTGCCAGCGCCTCGTCGGAGGCGAGGGCGCCGCCGGTGTCCGGCTCGGCGGCGGCGGGTGCGCTCGGGGCCGCAGCGGGGGCTTCGCCGCCCTCGTACGGTGCCTCGGCGCCGGCCTCGGCCTCAGCGGCCTGGGCCTCCTCGACCTGCTTGCGGTGCGCCTCGAAGCGGGACTGCGCCATGGCGTACTGGCGCTCCCACTCGTCGCGCTGGGTCTCGTAGCCTTCGAGCCACTCGCCGCTGTCGGGGTCGAAGCCCTCGGGGTACTTGTAGTTGCCCTGCTCGTCGTAGTCGGCCGCCATGCCGTAGAGCGTCGGGTCGAAGTCGACCTGGTCCGGCGAGACGCTCTCGTTGGCCTGCTTCAGCGAGAGGCTGATGCGGCGGCGGTCGAGATCGATGTCGATGATCTTGACGAAGATCTCGGTGCCGACCTGGACGACCTGCTCGGGGATCTCCACGTGGCGCTCGGCCAGCTCGGAGATGTGCACCAGGCCCTCGATGCCCTCCTCGACGCGGACGAACGCGCCGAAGGGGACCAGCTTGGTGACCTTGCCGGGAACGACCTGGCCGATCTGGTGCGTGCGGGCGAACTGCTGCCAGGGGTCTTCCTGCGTGGCCTTGAGGGACAGGGAGACGCGCTCGCGCTCCATGTCGACGTCGAGGACCTCGACGGTGACCTCCTGGCCGACCTCCACGACCTCGCTCGGGTGGTCGATGTGCTTCCAGGACAGCTCCGACACGTGGACGAGGCCGTCGACACCGCCGAGGTCGACGAAGGCGCCGAAGTTGACGATGGAGGACACGACACCCTTGCGGATCTGGCCCTTCTGCAGGGTGTTGAGGAAGGTCTGGCGGACCTCCGACTGGGTCTGCTCCAGCCAGGCGCGGCGCGAGAGCACGACGTTGTTGCGGTTCTTGTCGAGCTCGATGATCTTGGCCTCGAGCTCGCGGCCCACGTAGGGCTGGAGGTCGCGCACGCGGCGCATCTCCACAAGCGAGGCCGGAAGGAAGCCGCGGAGTCCGATATCGAGAATCAGACCACCCTTGACGACCTCGATCACGGTGCCGGTGACGACGCCGTCCTCTTCCTTGATCTTCTCGATCGTGCCCCAGGCGCGCTCGTACTGCGCGCGCTTCTTGGACAGGATGAGGCGGCCTTCCTTGTCCTCCTTCTGGAGGACGAGGGCCTCGACGTGGTCGCCGACGGTCACGACCTCGCCCGGGTCGACGTCGTGCTTGATCGACAGTTCCCTTGACGGGATAACACCCTCGGTCTTGTAGCCGATGTCGAGCAAGACCTCGTCTCGATCGACCTTCACGATGGTGCCCTCGACAATGTCACCGTCGTTGAAGTACTTGATGGTCTCGTCGATCGCCGCGAGGAAGGCTTCCTCGGACCCGATGTCGTTGACCGCTACCTGGGGTGTCGAGGTTACCTCTGTGCTGCTCGTCATGTGTGGGTGGACTCCGGATACGGACATTGGCAGAATAGGTGCGCCGCGGATTCACGCGGCCGAACAGCACCTCCTGAGACGACCTCGGGCTCCGAGCCGAAGCTCGGACCTCTCAGCGAATCCCCGGATGCCGACCAGCCGCCGCGCCCCCGATAGCCCCGGGGGGTCGAGTCGAGTATGCGATCTGGTCTGTCACACCGGCACGATCTCCGAGGTCGAGTTGCGCACGCGAGTCCACAACGCTCTTGCCACAATATGAGACGCGGCCCTCCAGGTCAATCGGAAGCGGCCCGACAAACCGGTCTCCGGGGCAACCTGCGCATGCTACCGGCGCGGCGCGCACCGCGCCCCTCGGGGGCCGCGACCGGCCGGGGCCCGCACCGCCGCACAGTCGCCCGGCCGGGTTCGGCCGGGCGTGTCAGTCCTCGCCGCCGCGCCCGCGCATCCGCTTGACCTGCGAGCGCCGCTTCTTCGCGGCGAGCCGGCGCTCGGTCGAGCCGCGGGTGGGGCGGGTGGCCCGCCGCGACCGGGGGCCGGGGGCGGCGGCCGCGGCGAGCCGCGCGGCCAGCCGCTCGCGGGCGAGTTCGCGGTTGCGCAGCTGGGAGCGGTGCTCGTCGACGGTGACGGTCAGCACAGTACCGTTCAGCCGTCCCGAGAGGCGGCGCAGCGCGCGCTCGCGCTGGTCGCCGGTGAGCGACTCGGTGGCGGCGACGTCCAGCGACAGCGAGACCCGGGTGTCGGCGGTGTTGGCGTGCTGGCCGCCCGGGCCGCCGGAGCGGGTGAACCGCCAGGCGAGCTCGGCCTCGCGCAGCTCGACGGGCGGCTCGCCGCGCCGCGAAGCGCCGGGCCCGCGCCCGGGTGCCGACATGGTGCACGCCTCCTCGATGGACGTCCCCGCTCGCGCGCCGGTGCGGCGGGCGGGTGGGTCCGGCTCTGCTCGGTTCCTGCTCGCCCCCCGGGTGCGCCTTCCCGCCCGTGCGGGGGACGACACGCGCCGGGGCGCGGCCGCCGCCGGCTCAGTGCGCGGCGTCGTGCCAGTCGCGGCCCACGCCGACCGAGACGGCCAGCGGCACCCGGAGATCATAGGCGCCCGACATCTTCTCCGACACCAGTTTCCGGGCGGAGTCGAGCTCCTCCCCGGTGACCTCCAGAACGAGCTCGTCGTGCACCTGCAGCAGCGTCCGGGAGCGGTAGCCGCCCTCGCGCAGCCCGGCCTCGACGTCGAGCATGGCCACCTTGATGATGTCGGCGGCCGACCCCTGGATCGGCGCGTTCAGCGCCATGCGCTCGGCCATGTCGCGGCGGTGGCGGTTGTCGCTGGTGAGGTCGGGCAGGTAGCGGCGCCGGCCCAGCATGGTCTCGGTATAGCCGTCGCGGCGCGCGCGGTCGACCACGGCGCGCAGGTAGTCGCGCACGCCGCCGAACTGGACGAAGTAGTCGTCCATCAGGCCCTTGGCCTCCTTGGGCGTGATCCCCAGCTGCTGGGAGAGGCCGTACTCGCTGAGCCCATAGGCCAGGCCGTAGTTCATCGCCTTGATGCGGGCGCGGGCCTCGCCGTCGACCTCGTCCACGCCGATGCCGAACACCCGCGAGGCGATCTCGGCGTGGAAGTCGCGGCCGGTCTGGAACGCCTCGATGAGCGACGCGTCCTCGGAGAGATGGGCCATGATCCGCAGCTCGATCTGGCTGTAGTCGGCGGTGAGGAGGTCGCTGTAGCCGTCGCCGACCACGAAGGCGCGGCGGATGCGGCGCCCCGCGTCGGTGCGCACCGGGATGTTCTGCAGGTTGGGCTCGACCGAGCTGAGCCGGCCGGTGGCCGCGACCGTCTGGTTGTAGGTGGTGTGGATGCGGCCGTCCTCGGCGATGGTCTTGACCAGGCCCTCGACGGTGGTGCGCAGCCGGGTCTGGTCGCGGTGGCGCAGCAGGATGACGGGCAGCTCGTTGTCGGTGCGCGCGGCCAGCCACGCCAGCGCGTCGGCGTCGGTGGTGTAGCCGGTCTTGATCTTCTTGGTCTTGGGCAGGTCCAGCTCGTCGAAGAGGATCTGCTGGAGCTGCTTGGGCGAACCGAGGTTGAACTCGCGGCCGACCACCCGATGGGCCTCGTCGACCGCCTGGCGCACGGCGGCGGCGAACTCCTGCTCCAGGGAGTCGAGGTACGCGCGGTCGGCGGGGATGCCGGTGCGCTCCATGCCCGCCAGCACCCGCAGCAGCGGGAGTTCGAGGTCGCGCAGCAGCGCGGCGCCGCCGCGCTTGTCGAGGTCGAGGTCGAGCCCGTCGGCGAGGTCGAGGGTGGCGCGGGCGCGGGTGGCGAGCTCCAGGCGCTCGGCCGCGCGGTGGTCGCCGTCGCCCCCGATGTCGAGGGAGAGCTGGCCGGAGTCGCCTTGCCGCTCGCCGAGCTCGCGGTTGAGGAAGCGCCGGCAAAGGTCGGGCAGCTCGAACCGGCGCCCGCCCGGCTGCACGATGTACGCCGCCAGCGCGGTGTCGCTGGTGAGCCCGCGCAGTTCGAAGCCGTGGGCCCACAGCGCCAGCAGCGGGCCCTTGGCGTCGTGCAGGCTCTTGGGGCGGTCGGGGTCGGCCAGCCAGTCGGCCAGGGCGGAGGTGTCCGCGGGGCCGAGCTCGGCGGGATCGACGAACACGGCCGCGCCGCCCGCGGTCGCGACGGCGAGGCCCGTGACGGTGCCGGTGCCCGCGCCCCAGGTGCCCGAGACCGCCACGCCGCAGCGCGAGCCGTCGGAGGCGTTGGCCGCCAGCCAGGCGCCGAGTGCGCCCGCCTCGGGCACGGCGAGGTCGACGGTGAACTCCTCGTCGGCGGCCTCGGGCGCGCCCTCGGCGGTGTCGCCGAGCACGGCGAAGAGGCGGTCGCGCAGGGTGGTGGCGAACTCCAGGTTGTCGAAGAGCGTGTGCACGCCGGCGCGGTCGGCCTCGCCCCGCGTGAGCCCGCCGACCGGGCGGTCCAGCTCGACGTCGGGGTCGAGGCGGTTCAGCTGCTGGTTGCGCAGCACCTGGTCGAGGTGGTCGCGCAGGCTCTGCCCGGCCTTGCCGGTGAGCTCGTCGGCGCGGGCCACCAGCTCGTCCAGCGACCCGTACTTGGTGATCCACTTGGCGGCGGTCTTGGGACCTACCCCGGGCACGCCCGGGAGGTTGTCGGCCTTCTCGCCGACGAGCGCGGCGAGGTCGCGGTAGCGCTCGGGCGTGACGCTGTACTTGGCCTCGACGGCCTCGGGGGTCATGCGGGTGAGCTCGGAGATGCTGCGGCCCGGGTAGAGCACCGTACAGGCGTCGTCGACCAGCTGGAAGGCGTCGCGGTCGCCCGACGCGATGAGGATCTCCATGCCCTCCTCGCGGCCGCGCGCGGTGAGGGTGGCGATGACGTCGTCGGCCTCGTAGCCCGGGGCGGAGACGCTGGTGATGCCGAGCATCGTCAGCAGCTCCTGCACGAACTCCACCTGCGAGGGGAACTCCGGCGGCGTGTCGGCGCGCCCGGCCTTGTAGTCGGAGTAGGACTCGTGGCGGAACGTGGGGCCGGACAGGTCCCAGGCCACCGCGATGTGGGTGGGCTGCTCGTCGCGGAGCAGCTTGATCAGCATCGAGGTGAAGCCGTAGATGGCGTTGGTGGACTGGCCCGTACTGGTCGTGAACTTCTCGACGGGAAGCGCGAAGAACGCGCGGAAGGCCATGGAATGGCCGTCGAGCAGCAGCAGGCGCCCGCACCCGGGCGGGCCCTGCTCAGCCGTTGACGTGCCGTTCTGTCCGGGGGTCTGCTGAGTCGTCGCCACAGGCAAATCCTAGGATGCCGTGCGGACATTTGCGCGTTGCGCCATACAGGCGGGGCACCCGGCCCCGCCCGGCGGTGCGCCGGCGGGGTCCGGACAGCCGGCGCCCCCGGCGCCGGCGGCGACTGCAGGGGAACGGGGCGGGCCGCCCCGGTTCCCGGGATTCTTATGGAGGGCGGAAGAGAACATGGCGATCGACGCGGACGGGCTGGCCGACCTGACCGGCGCGAACATGGGCGGCGACCTCGGTGAGCGCATGGGGCTGGAGATGCTGGAGGCGTCCTCCGAGCGCGTGGTCGGCCGGATGCCGGTCGAGGGCAACACCCAGCCCTACGGCCTGCTGCACGGGGGTGCCTCGTGCGTGCTCGCCGAGACCCTCGGCTCGGTGGGGTCGATGATCCACGCGGGCGAGGGCCGCGTCGCCATGGGCATCGAGATCAACGCGACCCACCACCGCAGCGCGACGCAGGGCCACATCACCGGCGTGGCCGAGGCGGTGCACCTGGGCCGCACGCTGGCCACCTGGGACATCACCATCACCGACGACCAGGGCCGCCGGGTGTGCACCTCGCGGCTGACCTGCCTCATGCGCGACGCCTGAGCGTCCGCCCGGGCGCAGGACCACGGGGGGCGCGGTGCCGCCGGTGCGCCGCGCCCCCGCTGCGCGCCCGCACCCGGCGAAGCCGCGTACGCGGCGTGGTCACCGAGCGCGAATGTCACGGCGCGAATCGTGAAAAGCGGCTCTGATCAGCAGGTTCTCCCCCAATACATGACTACGGAGAGATAACGGCATGAACCCGACTCAGCACCGACATGAGATCCGACCTACCGGAACGTGAACGGGTGTGATTAAGCTCCGCTAACGCCCGTGGTTAAGCGCGATCACCCTCGCCGCGGCCAGGGCGCACCAGCGCTACCCAGCCGGTTGAACGGAGAGACCTCGATGCCAAGCAAGAAGGCCCTCAGCCTCACCGCGGCGGCCGCGGCCCTCACACTTGGGCTGACCGCCTGCGGCGGCGGCGGAGGCGGAGAAGGAGGCGGCGGCGAAGACCCGCTGCAGTTCGGATACGTCTTCCCCGAGACGGGGGACCTCTCCCACCTGGGCCCGCCGCAGATCCAGGCCGCCAAGTACGCGCTGTCGGAGATCAACGAGGCCGGCGGAGTCGCCGGCAGCGAGGTGCCCGACATCCTGACCGGCGACGAGGCCAACGACGCCGCTCAGGCCAACGACGCCGCCAAGCGCCTGGTCGACCAGGACGCCGACATCATCCTGGGCGCGGCCGCCTCGGGCATGACCCAGGCCATCATGGACACCGTGACCGGCGCCGAGGTCGTCGAGTGCTCGGGCTCCAACACCGCGCCGGGCCTGGCGAGCGAGGACGAGACGGGCTACTACTGGCGCACGGCACCCAGCGACACCATGCAGGGCCCGGTCCTCGCGCAGAAGATCGCCTCCGACGGCCACCAGAGCGTGGCCATCACCTACCGCGCCGACGACTACGGCGAGGGCCTGGCCAACGCCACGGCCGAGGCGCTGAAGCAGAACGGCATCGAGGTCGCCTTCAACGAGGGCTACGACCCCAACACCTCCAACTTCGACTCGGTCGTCAGCGACGTCGCCGACGCCGACGCCGACGCGGTGGTGATGGTCTCCTTCGAGGAGGGCGTGCAGATCATCACGGGCCTGATCGAGTCCGGCGTCAGCGCCGACCAGATGTACGGCACCGACGGCCTGAACGACGAGACCCTGGCCGAGAAGGTCGACGCCGAGAACCCGGGCACCATCGCGGGCTTCCAGGGCACGGCGCCCGACAACGGCGAGGAGAAGTTCATCGAGGGACTGACGAACTTCTCCTCCGACCTCGAGGTCTACCAGTTCTCCGGCCAGGTCTACGACTGCGCGATCGTCACCGCGCTCGCCGCCGAGCAGGCCGAGAGCACCGACCCCGCGGTCTTCGTCGACGAGGTCCGCGCGGTCTCCCGCGAGGGCACCGAGTGCTCCGGGTTCAAGGAGTGCAAGGACCTGATCGCCGACGGCGAGGACATCGACTACCAGGGCGTCAGCGGCCCGATCAACTTCGACAAGGACGGCAACGTCACCTCGGCGACCTTCCAGATCTACGGCTACGACGACCAGGGCGCCCACAGCAAGCAGGACGAGATCACGGTGGACAGCGAGGCCTAGCGCCCCGCGTCCGCGCCATCCCGCTCCCGGGCGCCGGCGCACCCGCACACGGCCCCCGGCCGGTCCTCGGACCGCCGGGGGCCTTCGCACGGGCAGGGCCGGGCACCCGCGCGGACTGGGCCCGGCCGCGGCCCGGCGGCTCCGGCGGCGGTGCGCCCGCCTCCCGGGCGCACCGCCGGCCTCCGCAGGGCGGGCCCGGGAGGCTCCCGGACGGCCCCCGCGGCCTGCGGCGCACACGCGAATGGGCGGCGCCTCGGCGCCGCCCATTCGCGTCCGTCGTCCCGGTTCCGCCGGTGCCGGACGGCACCCGCCCGGCCGGGTTCAGTCGACCTGCGCCAGAGTGCCCAGGTAGAGCTCGATGACGTTGGGGTCGTCCAGCAGCTCCCGCCCGGTGCCGGTGTAGGCGTTGCGCCCCTGGTCCAGCACGTAGCCGCGGTCGCAGACCTGCAGGCAGCGGCGGGCGTTCTGCTCGACCATGACCACCGAGACCCCGGTCGCGTTGATCTCGCGGACGCGGTGGAACACGTCGTCCTGGAAGATCGGCGAGAGTCCGGCCGTGGGCTCGTCCAGCAGCAGGACCGAGGGCTCCATCATCAGCGCGCGCCCCATGGCGACCATCTGGCGTTCGCCGCCCGAGAGCGCACCGGCCTTCGCCTTGCGGCGCTCGGCCAGCAGCGGGAACAGCTCGGCCACGGACGCCAGGCGCCTCTGGAAGATCTTGGGACGCAGGAACACGCCCATCTCCAGGTTCTCCTCGACGGTCAGGCTGGGGAAGACGTTCTGGGTCTGGGGCACGTAGCCGACGCCGCCGGAGACCAGCTCGTGGGCGCTGCGGTCGACGATGCTCTCGCCGCGCAGCGTGATGGCGCCCCCGCGCACCGGCAGCAGCCCGAAGATCGTCTTGATCAGGGTGGACTTGCCAGCGCCGTTGGGGCCGATGATTCCCACGACCTCGCCCTCGCGCAGGGTCAGCGTGCACCCGTCGAGGATGTTGACCTCGGGAACGTAGCCGGCCTTCACCTCGTCGGCGACCAGCAGGTACCGGGAGTAGTCCTCGACGCCTTCGGCCGGTCCGGCCTTGTCGAGCACCTCCTCGCGGTGCTCCTGCAGCATGGCCGCGTCCTCGGGCGGCTCCGGCGGGCGGGCGCCCCGGTCCCCCCGCTCGGCCGCGGCACCGGCCTGCCGGACGTCCGGGCCCTCCTGGTCCTCGCGGCGCGACTCGGCGCCGCCGTCGCCGGACCGGCCGGCCGCCTCGGATCCGCTCACGGCCCCTCCTTCCTCGCCTGCGCTCCGCTACCGGGCTCGTCGTGGCTCGCGCCCAGGTAGGCGTCGATGACCTGGTTGTTGGAGCGGATGTCGGCAGGGCACCCCTCGGCGATCACCTGCCCTTGGGCCAGCACCACGATCCAGTCGCTGATGCCCATGATCACGTCCATGTCGTGCTCGACGAACAGCACCGTGGTGCCTTCGTCGCGCAGTGCGGTGATGTGCTCCAGCAGGGACTGCACCAGCGCGGGGTTCACGCCGGCCATGGGCTCGTCGAGCATCACCATGGTCGGGTCGACCATGAGCGAGCGGGCCATCTCCAGCAGCTTGCGCTGGCCGCCGGAGAGGCTCCCGGCGATGTCGTCCTTCTTCGCGTCGAGCTTGAAGCGCGCCAGCAGGTCCAGGGCGCGCTCGCGGTTGGCGGCCTCCTGGCCGGCCCACATCCACCGGGCGAAGGCGCCCGCGAAGCGCTCACCGGTCTGCCCGGGCGCGGCCAGCAGCATGTTCTCCAGCACGGTCAGGCGGGTCAGCGCCTTGGTGAGCTGGAACGTGCGCACCATGCCGCGCCGGGCGACCTTGTGGCCGGGGATGCCGTTGAGCCTGCGGCCCTGGAACGACCACTCCCCCGCGTCGGCCCGGTCGAACCCGGTGAGAAGGTTGAACAGCGTGGACTTGCCGGCGCCGTTGGGGCCGATCAGCGCGGTGATGGTGCCCCGCTGGACCTCCAGGTGCTCCACGTCCACGGCGGTCAGGCCGCCGAAGGAGCGGCGGATGCCGTCGGCCCGCAGGATCGGGTCGGCCTTGGCCGACCCGGGCACCGGCTCGGCGCCGGCCATCAGGTCCCGGCCCGCCTCGGGCGCGCCGCGCGTCGCGTCACTTGACATTGACCAGCATCTCCTTGCGGTTTCCGACGAGGCCCTGCGGCCGGTAGACGATCAGCAGCATCAGGACCACGCCGACGAGGGCGTGGCGCAGCGGGCCGGAGTCGGAGGTGGCCAGGAAGGGCAGCACCTCGTTCGAGGCCATGCCGCGCAGGGTCTCGTCGAAGAGCGTGAGCAGGAACCACATGATGACCGGGCCGACGACCGGGCCCCAGATGGTGCCGACGCCGCCCAGCAGCAGCATCGCCCACAGGTAGAACGTGACCTGCGGCATGAACTGGTCGGGGGTGATGTTCTGCTGGTTCAGGGCGATCATCACGCCGGCGAGGCCGCCGAACACGCCGCCGAAGACCAGGCTCTGCAGCTTGTAGGTGAAGGCGTCCTTGCCGAGGCTGCGCACGGCGTCCTCGTCCTCGCGGATGCCCTTGATGACGCGGCCCCAGGGGCTGTGCATGAGCATCGCCGTCATCACCAGCCCCAGGGCGGCCAGGCCCCAGCAGGCGAGCATCAGCCAGAGCTCGTCGGAGGAGAAGTCGACGTCGCCGATCCCGAAGGAGCCCGCCGGCAGGGGGTTGGCCGCGTAGAAGCCGTCGGCGAAGCTCTGCCGGCCGTAGACGCCGCCGGTGACCGGCCGGGCGAACTCGGCGCGGTAGACCAGCCGCAGCACCTCGGCCACGGCGATGGTGGAGATCGCCAGGTAGTCGGAGCGCAGCCGCAGGGTCGGGATGCCCAGCAGCAGAGCCAGGACCACCGAGCAGCCCAGGCTGGCCAGAAAGCCCGCCCACAGCGGGAGTCCGAAGGTCGCGACGCTGACCGCGACGCCGTAGGCGCCCACGAGCATGAATCCGACCTGGCCGAAGTTGAGCAGGCCGGTGTAGCCGAAGTGCATGTTCAGCCCGATGGCCGCGAGCACGTAGATGGCCGCGATGGGCCCGATCGCCGTCTCCAGGGACAAGGCGAGGATCGTCATGATGTCCATCGTCCGTCTCCCCTAGCCGACCCGTTCACGACGGCCGAGGATGCCCTGCGGCCGGACCAACAACACGACGATCATGATGAGCAGCGCCCACACGTTCATCAGCTGCGGCGAGAACCACAGCGTCGAAAGCTGCGCGACGAGGCCGATCGCCAGGCCGCCCACCATCGCGCCGTAGGCGGTGCCGAGCCCGCCGAGGATCACCGCGGCGAACATCAGCAACAGCAGGTGGAAGCCCATCTGCCAGTACACCGACTGGTTCAGGCCGAGGAGGACCCCGCCCAGGGCCGAGAGCGCACCCCCCAGCACCCACACGTAGACGGTGACGCGGTCGACGTCGATGCCGGAGGACTCGGCGAGGTCGCGGTTGTCCGAGACCGCCCGCATCGCCTTCCCGATCCGGGTGAACTGCAGCATGCTCGCGACCAGGACCAGCACCAGGACGGACACCACCACGATCGACAGGTCGCGGGGCGTGATGGCGACCGGGCCCCACTCGATCATGTCCTGGATGCGGAACTGCACGTACTTGCGCCGGTTGGCCTCGAAGACGACCAGCAGGACGTGGCGGAGCAGCAGGGCGATCCCGATGGTCACGATGAACATCTGGATCATCGCGACGTGGCGCCGCCGCATCGGCCGCCACAGGAACCGCTCCAGCAGCCCGCCGAGCACGCCGCCGCAGACGACGGCGAGCACGGTGGCCACGACGAACGGGTTGGTGGCGAAGTCGAGGACGGGCACGCCCACGAAGGGCTCGTGCAGCGAGGACAGGGTCGCCGTCCCGCTGAAGATCATCGCCATGATCGCGCCGAAGGTGACCATGTCGCCGTGGGCGAAGTTGATCAGCCGGGTGGTGCCGAAGATGAGCGAGAGGCCGACCGACGAGATGGCGATGATCAGGCCGAAGAGCAGGCCCGCCACCGTCAGCGAGACCACCTGGCCGAACATGCCGGAGCCCTCGGGGGCGGGCGGGGCCTCGACGGCGCCCTCTTCCTCGCCGCCCTCGCCTTCGTCGGTCCCGGTGTCGCCGTCGGAGGACTCCGACTCGCTGGGGGAGGAGGCGGGCTCTCCCTGCCCCTGCGGGACGAGCTGATAGACGACGGCGAAGCGCTGGTCGTCGCGGACCTCGACGTCGCGCTCGGGCCCGGCGGGGAGCTCCAGGACGTCGTATTCCTCGGGTACCGACTCCTCGTCGAGCACCACGTGGTAGGTGCCCGCGCCGGGCAGTTCCACTTCCCAATCGCCGCTGGAGTCGGTGGTCGCTTCGCCGATCCGCTCGCCGTCCTGGGAGACGGTGATGTCGATGCCCTCGACACCCTCGTCGCTGTCCGGTTGGCGGATCTGGCCGAATAGCGACGCACCGCCCTGGGTGTCTGCTGCTGCCGCACCCGGGATCGCCAGGGTGGCGGCGATCAGGGCGAGCAGCACCGTCACGAGGCGTGTGCGCACGCGCGCTCCTTGCGCATTCGTCAGAGGCCGGAACCGGTGTTTGTCCGCTTCCGACGGATTTGCTGTTCGGTGGCGTGAGTTTAGCCCGCTTTACCCTGTGCGTTCAGCACCTCTAAAGCCACGTGATGCAAACGTCACTGCTTTGTGCGCATCCGTGATCGAACCGGGACGTTTCTCCTGTTGACGGGGGCGATGGCGGCGCGGCCGGACCCGCGGAAGCGACCGCGGGCGGAGGCACCCTCACCCTCCGTGACCGCCAAGCCGCGGCGCCCGCGGCGGCCGGGCCCGCGCCGGTGCCCCCGACAGGCGAAACCCCGGCGCGGGCTCGCGCCGGGGTTCGGGTGCCTCCGTCCGCCCGGACGGGCGGAGTCGGCGGGTGCCGCGAGTCGGGGCTCAGCCGCCGCCCTGCTCGCCCAGGGTCTCGATCACGGTCTCGGCGACCTTGCGCATGGTCAGCCGGCGGTCCATCGAGTTCTTCTGGATCCAGCGGAACGCCTCGGGCTCGCTGAGGCCGTGCCGGCTCTGCAGCAGCCCCTTGGCGCGCTCGACCAGCTTGCGGGTGTCCAGCCGCTCCTGCAGGCCGCTGACCTCGGCCTCCAGCGCCGACAACTCGGCGTAGCGGCTGACGGCCATCTCGATCGCCGGTACCAGGTCGGACTTGCTGAACGGCTTGACCAGGTAGGCCATCGCTCCTGCGTCGCGGGCGCGCTCGACCAGCTCACGCTGGGAGAACGCGGTCAGGATGACGACGGGCGCGATGCGCTCGGCGGCGATGCGCTCGGCGGCCGAGAGCCCGTCCAAAACCGGCATCTTGATATCGAGGATGACGAGGTCGGGCCGGTGCTCGCCGGCGAGGCGTATCGCGGTCTCGCCGTCGCCGGCCTCCCCCACAACGGCATAGCCGTCCTCCTCAAGCATCTCCTTGAGGTCCAGCCTGATCAGGGCCTCGTCTTCCGCGATCACCACGCGGCTCTGCGTCGTCGTCACGTACATGAGGGTACCGAGATCCGCTAGGATACAGAGCAGTGGCCGCGGGAACTTAAGCCAAGGCGTAACCTCGCCAGCCGCACCCCGGCCGGGGTCTTCGGCTCGGTTCGCCCCCTTTCCCGCTGCGCAGCCCTGATACGCCAACCGGTAGAGCGAGCGAGCTCAAACCTCGTACAGTGTGGGTTCGAATCCCACTCAGGGCACCCTGTGCCTCTCGCACCCCCGTCGGCGGCGCGGTCGAGGCGACCACTCCCCCGGGCACCCGCCCCGGTTCTCCCGCTAGTCGCCCGCGCGCTCCGCTCGCATTCCGCGAGGCCGTACGCGCGCACGGCGTGTCGGCGGCGCTGCGCCGGTCACATTGCGGCCACAACACGAGCACAACCCGTAAGTTCGGTCGCCACGACCGCCGCGGTTCGCCGATCCTGGAGTAAGGGCGTGTTCTACGACAGCGGCTCGGGCGGCGTCTGCGGCCCGCGACGGGCGGTTGTCGGCTGCGAGTAGAGGAGAGCCTGGTGCTGACCGCGGTGGCCGCGATCGCCGGGGCGCTGACCATCGGCGCCTGGATCCTGGTGTCGTGGGGGTCCCGGCGCCGGCAGCCCTGGTTGATGGCCCCGCTGGCCGCGGCGGTCGTGCTGCTGGTCGCGGTAGGACTGGCCGGATGGGCGTTCGCACCCGTCGTGCTCCTGGCCGCGGGTACCTTCGCCGAGCTCGTCGTGGGATCGCGCGAGCCCCCCGCGCTGCGCACCGCCGCCCCCGAGGCCCCGCTGAGCACCGAGCGCTGGGCCGCCGCCGTCGCGGCGCCCTTCCGCACCGCGCTGGCCGAGCCCTGGGATGAGGTCGAGTGCCCGCAACTGAGGCGCGGCTACCGGAGAGCGCTGGAGCGGGAGTGGGGCGTCGTCGACCGCGCCTCGTTGCTTGCGACGGTGGAGCGGCTGTGGACCGAGCTGCACGGCGGCGGCGACGCCGACGTGCACGTCGACTTCGCCGCCGCCACCCTGCGCGGACGGCCCCGACCCGACTCCGCGCGCGAGCGGGTGGTGCACCTGACCCCCGAACAGGTGGGGCGGCTGCGCGCCGTCACCGGCGCCGAGCAGGGCGCGGACGCGGTGGTCGTCGCCGCCCACCAGTGGTGGCGGGCGGCGCAGATCGTCCGGCTGGTGCTGGGCGGGGCGACCCTGGAGTGGCTGAGCCGCGTGGAGACGCAGAGCCTGCTCCGCCGCACGGCCGGCGACCTGCAGCGGCGCTATGCGAGCTGGCAGCAGCTCGCCGAGGCCTTCCACTGCGGGTACCTGCTCACCTACGCCCAGCGGGGGCCGGGGTGGGAGCGCACGTGGACCGCGCTGGAACTGCTCGCGTTCGACCCGGCCAGCCCGTGGCAGCGCCTGCCGTGGGACATGCCGCTGGAGCGTGCGTCCTACGAAGGCGGACTGCCCAGCGCACTGCCGAACTGAGGCGGGGCCGGGCCCCGGTCGGCCCTCCCCGGTGAAGGCCGGTGGGCCTTACCGGGGCGAGGGCCGGAATGGGGAGGCGGTCGCCCGCCTCGACCCTGCGGCCGGATCAGTGGCCGTGGGTGATCGCGTCGCCGATGCGGTGTACGCGCAGCGAGTTGGTGGAACCCGGGGTTCCGGGCGGGCTCCCGGAGACGACGACGATCTTGTCGCCCTTCTGGTAGATGCCCATCTCCAGCAGCTCGCCCTCGACCTGGCGCACCATGTCGTCGGTGTGGTCCACCCAGGGCACGCAGTGGGTGTCGACACCCCAGGTCAGCGCCAGCTGCGCCCGCGTGGGCCCCTGCGTGGTGAACGCCAGCAGCGGGATCGGCGAGCGGTAGCGCGCCAGGCGGCGCGCGGTCTCGCCGGACATGGTGAAGGCGACCAGGGCCTTGGCGCCGACGGTGGCTCCGACTTCGGCGGCGGCGCGGGCGATGGCCCCTCCGGTGGTCTCGGGGACCCGGCTGAGGATGTGCGAGGCCCGCAGGGACTCCTGCTCGGCCGCGGCGACGATGCGGGCCATGGTCTCGACCGTCTCGATCGGGAACTGGCCCACGCTGGTCTCGCCGGAGAGCATGACCGCGTCGGCGCCGTCCAGGACGGCGTTGGCGACGTCGGAGGTCTCGGCGCGGGTGGGCCGCGGCGAGCTGATCATGGATTCCAGCATCTGGGTGGCCACGATGACCGGCTTGGCCTTGTCGCGGCAGCGCTCGATGGCGCGCTTCTGCACCATCGGGACGTTCTCCAGCGGGAGCTCGACGCCGAGGTCGCCGCGGGCGACCATCACGCCGTCGAAGACCTCGATGATGTCCTGGAGCCGCTCGACCGCCTGCGGCTTCTCGATCTTGGCGATGAGCGGGACCCGCACGCCGACGTCGTCCATGATGCGGTGGACGTCCTCGGCGTCGGCCGGGCTGCGCACGAAGGACAGCGCGACCATGTCGACGCCCTCCTCCAGGGCCCAGCGCAGGTCCTCCTCGTCCTTCTCGGTGAGGGCGGGCACGCTGACCGAGACGCCGGGCAGGTTGAGGCCCTTGTGGTTGGAGACGCGGCCGCCGATGAGGACCCGTGTCTGGACCTCGGTGTTGGTGGCCTTCGTGCACTCCAGGACCACGTTGCCGTCGTCGATCAGGACGCGGTCGCCGGGGCGCACGTCCCCGGGCAGTCCCTTGTAGGTGGTGGAGACCCGGTGCCGATCGCCGGGGACGTCCTCGACGGTCACCGTGAACTGGTCGCCGGCGGCCAGTTCGACGGGGCCTTCGGGGAAGGTTCCCAGGCGGATCTTGGGTCCCTGCAGGTCGGCGAGGATACCTACGCTGCGCCCGGCGGACTCGGAGGCCTCCCGGACGTTGGTATAGCTGGCGTGGTGGTCCTCATGCGTTCCGTGGCTGAGGTTGAGTCGCGCTACGTCCAGTCCCGCGTCGACGAGCGCGCGGATACTCTCCGGGCTCGACGTCGCGGGACCGAGAGTCGCGACGATTTTTGCTCGACGTGTCACGCTTAACACTCTAAAGCGTCTGGGCAGTGCAGTGGTCTAAACCAGGTTGCGAGTGGGCGTACTCCAGGTCGCTACCCGGCGAACGCGCTCAGCAGCGCGTCGTCGAACGCGGGCAGGTCGTCCGGTTTGCGGCTGGTGACCAGCTTGTTGGGCCCCAGGGAGCAGACCACGACCGGTTCGTCGGCCCAGTCGCCGCCGGCGTTGGCGATGTCGGTGCGCAGGCTCGGGAACGAGGTGAGGCGGCGCCCGGCGACCGCGTCGGCTTCGACCAGCAGCCAGGGCGCGTGGCAGATCGCCGCGACCGGCTTGGCCTTGTCGAAGAACTCCTTGGCGAAGGCGACCGCGCGCGGGACCGTGCGCAGGAAGTCCGGGTTGGCCACGCCGCCGGGCAGCACCAGCCCGGCGAAGTCGTCGGCGCCCACCCCCTCGACCGTGGCGTTGACCACGAAGGTGTCGCCCTTGTCGAGGTGGTTGAACCCCTGGATCTCGCCGGGCGAGGTCGAGATCAGCTGCGGCGTTCCCCCGGCCTTCTCCACGGCCTGCCAGGGGTCGGTGAGCTCGATCTGCTCGGTGCCTTCGGGAGCGGCGAGGAAGGCGATGATCGATCCGTTGAGGTCGCCGGCCATGGTGGTCGTCCTCCTTCTCGTGCGGCGGCCTTCCCGGCCCGCCCGCGGCGGCCGCCGTCGGGCGCCGGGCCTGCACCGCTGCCGCTGCCCACGATGCCGGGGCTTACGCGTGCAGGCGGGCGGCGCGGCGGCGCGGTCCGGGCCCCGGGGCTTCGCCCCGCGCCCGGGCGGCGCCGCTCAGCGGGGGCTCAGCCGGTCCGCACGGCGGGGACGGCGGCGGAGAGCCGGCCGTAGTCCCGCAGCGTCTTCAGGTGCCGCACGGTGAGCAGCCCGCGCCATTCGTTGCGGGCGCTGACGGCCCAGCTGTCCCAGGTGATGTCCCAGCCGCCGTCGCTGCGCCAGCGGTTGAGGAGCCCGTCGAGGGCGGCGGAGATCTCCTCGTCGGTGAAGAGCCGCCGGGCGATGTGGTCGGGGCGGCCGGCCAGATCCAGCGGCCGGTGCACGTGGCCCGCGGCCGCGGGATCGGTCTCGATCACGGCGCGGATGGCCGGGGCCAGGCGTTGGAACTCGGTCTCGGCGCGCCGGCGGTCGGGCACGTTCTCCAAGAACGTGCACACCGCGATGGCCTCGTCGGGGTCGGTCCAGCGCAGTGCGGCGATGCGCGTCCAGCAGAAGGCGGTGGCGCGGTCGCGCCAGGCGTGGCAGATGCGGTGGCGGTGCATCAGGCCCACCAGGGTCGCCGTGGGGTCGAGCGCGCCCGCGAAGTCGTGGGTCTCGCGGTAGGCGGGCGCCGCCTCGGTGTGGCGCGCCGTGGGCAGCACGGGCGGCACTCCCCCGCTGTCGCGGGCGATGCTGGTGAGGTAGCGGCCGATGCCGTCGGCGATGTCGCGGGGGACGGCGCCGAGTTCGTCGAGGTAGCGCAGGGCCACCACGACCGCGGCGGGCTGGCTGCCGTGCCCCCGCAGGTCGGGTTCGAGGCCGTTGCCGTAGCCGCCGTCGACGTTGCGGTAGGACTCCAGGGCCGAGCGGATGGGCGCGGCCGAGCCGCTGCGGAAAAGGTAGGCGAAGCGGTGGCGGTCGATGAGTCGGGCGTTGCGCGAGATGAAGTGCTCCGCGGAGCGGAGGGCTTCCGGGGTCACCATGCTCATGCCACGAATGTACGCCCGCACCTGGGGATCGGTTCAAAGGCGCGGGGCCGGCCGGACGCCCGCTATGCGCCATTTTTGCACTTCTTTACGCGCAGATCGCCCTTTTCGCGCCTTTCGCGGCAGCGAAATCCACACGGATCCTTAACGGGATCCGGTCCCCTCGTCCTGTTCTCTCGACGCGCGCCGCCGCAGCACCGCCAGAAGCAGCGCCCCCAGCCACGACAGCGCCACCACCACCCCCACCGCGAACTGGACCTCGGTCAGGAACCGCTCGGGGTAGACCACACCGGTCAGGTAGTGGTCGATGAACCCGCTGGGAGGCAGCCCCTGCAGGCCGGCCTGCAGGCGCGCCCAGTCCTCGATCCCGGTGAGCGGGCAGTGCCACTGGAAGTCGATGATGCCCAGCGAGTAGGCGCACACGGCCGCGTGCGGCCACAGCGCATGCGGTCGGCGCCACGCGAGGAATCCGCCCAGTGCCACATAGCACAGGAAGCCGAAGTGCAGCAGCATGGCCGCGTCGGCGATCAGGCGGTAGCCCATACTGGGCCAATACCCGCCGACGCGGCGTGAATGCCCGCCACTACGGCGATTCCGGGGTGCGGAGCGCGCGGCGGCGCGCCGCCGCGGGGTCCGGGCGCGGGGCGCAGGCGAGGCCTCCCCGGGGTGCGGCGCGGGCGCGCCGCACCCCGGACCCGCAGGTCAGCTCGCGGTCAGCGGCCGCTCCGTGGGTGGAACGGCCGTCGGCAGGACGGTCTCGGCACCGGTGAGGTACCGGTCCAGGCCCGCGGCCGCCGAGCGGCCCTCGGCGATCGCCCACACGATCAGCGACTGGCCGCGTCCCATGTCGCCGGCGCAGAAGACGCCCTCGACCGTGGTGGCGTAGTCGGCGCCGCGCACGACGTTGCCGCGCCCGTCCAGCTCCACGCCCAGCTCCTCGATCATCCCGGCCTTCTCCGGGCCGACGAAGCCCATGGCCAGGGTGACCAGACCGGCCGGGATCTCGCGCTCGGTGCCGGCCACCGGCTCGAAGCCGCCGGCGGTGCGCTCGACGTCGACCAGCCTGAGCGCGCGTACGCGCCCCTCGTCGTCGCCGAGGAACTCCACGGTGTTGACCGAGTACAGCCGCTCGCCGCCCTCCTCGTGGGCGGTGGTGACCTTGTAGACCATGGGCATGGTCGGCCACGGCTGGTTCTCGGGCCGCTCCTCGGGCGGCTTGGGCATGATCTCCAGCTGGGTGACCGACAGGGCGCCCTGGCGGTGCGCCGTGCCAACGCAGTCGGCGCCGGTGTCGCCGCCGCCGATGACGATGACGTGCTTGCCCTCGGCGCTGATGGCGGGCGTGTCGACGTCGCCCTCCTGCACCCGGTTGGCCTGGGGCAGGTACTCCATGGCCTGGTGGACGCCGTCGAGCTCGCGCCCGGTCGCCGGCAGCTCGCGCCACGCGGTGGCACCGCCGGCCAGCAGCACCGCGTCGTGCTGGGCGCGCAGCTCCTCGGCGGTGATGTCGGTGCCCACGTCGACGCCGGTGCGAAAGACCGTGCCCTCCGCCCGCATCTGGCCCAGGCGGCGCTCGATGTGCCGCTTCTCCATCTTGAACTCGGGGATGCCGTAGCGCAGCAGCCCGCCGATGCGGTCGGCCCGCTCGAAGACCGTGACGTCGTGGCCGGCGCGGGTGAGCTGCTGGGCCGCCGCCAGACCGGCCGGCCCCGAGCCCACCACCGCGACCCTCTTGCCCGATCGGGTCTCGGGCGGCTGGGGCCGCACCCAGCCCTCCTCCCAGGCCCGGTCGATGATGGAGTTCTCGACGTTCTTGATGGTCACGGCGGGCTGGTTGATGCCGAGCACGCACGCCGACTCGCACGGAGCCGGGCACAGCCGCCCGGTGAACTCCGGGAAGTTGTTGGTGGCGTGCAGCCGCTCGATCGCCTCGCCCCAGTCGTGGCGGTGGACCAGGTCGTTCCACTCGGGGATGAGGTTGCCCAGCGGGCAGCCGTTGTGGCAGAACGGGATGCCGCAGTCCATGCAGCGCGACGCCTGCTTGACGACCGTGCCGCGGTCGGCCTCGTGGTAGACCTCGTGCCAGTCCTGGATGCGCACGTCGACCGGGCGGCGAGCGGGCAGCTCCCGCTCGGTGATCTTCAGAAACCCTTTCGGGTCAGCCATGGTGTTCCCCTCCTTTCGGATCCGGCCGACGGTTCAGGACTGAGCGGCGGCCATGATCGCCTCGCCGACGTCGCGGCCGGCGCGCTCGGCCTCGGCCTGGGCAGCCAGCACCCGCTTGTAGTCGCGCGGCATGACCTTGCCGAACCGTGCGAGCGAGCGGTCGAAGTCGGCCAGCAGCTCGGCGGCGATGCCCGATCCGGTGGCCTCGCGGTGGCGGTCCAGCACGTCGCGCAGGAACTCCCGGTCGGCGTCGTCGAGGGGGTCGAGGTCGACCATCTCTCCGTTCACCCGCTCGGGGTCGAGGTCCAGCACGTAGGCGATGCCCCCGGACATGCCCGCGGCGAAGTTGCGCCCGGTGGTGCCCAGGATGACGGCGCGCCCGCCGGTCATGTACTCGCACCCGTGGTCGCCCACGCCCTCGGCGACGGCCAGCGCGCCGGAGTTGCGCACGCAGAACCGCTCGCCGACGACGCCGCGCAGGAACACCTCGCCGGAGGTCGCACCGTAGGCGATGACGTTGCCGGCGATGATGTGGCGCTCGGGCGCGAAGGGCACGTCCTCGGGCGGGCGGACGGCGATCCGGCCGCCGGAGAGCCCCTTGCCCACGTAGTCGTTGGCGTCGCCGACCAGCCGCAGTGTGACCCCCCGCGGCACGAACGCGCCGAAGGACTGGCCGGCCGAGCCGGTGAACGTGACGTCGACGGTGTCGTCGGGCAGGCCCTCGGCGCCGTAGCGCTTGGTGATCTCGTGGCCCAGCATGGTCCCGACGGTGCGGTTGACGTTGCGCACCGGCAGGTCCAGCTTCAGCGGCTCACCGAACTCCAGAGCGCCCTCGGCCAGCTGGATCAGCGTGTTGTCCAGCGCCTTCTCCAGCCCGTGGTCCTGGCCGCGCACCCGGTGGCGGTGGTCGCCGTCCCAGGGGTCCACGTCGTGCAGGACGGGCGAGAGGTCGAGTCCGGAGGCCTTCCAGTGGTCCACGGCGTCGGCGGTGTCGAGCAGGCCGACGGCGCCGATGGCCTCGTCCAGGCTGCGGAAGCCCAGCGCGGCCAGGTACTCGCGGACCTCCTGGGCGACGAACTCGAAGAAGTTCACGACGAAGTCGGCCTGGCCGGAGTAGCGCTTGCGCAGCTCCGGGTTCTGCGTCGCCACGCCCACCGGGCAGGTGTCCAGGTGGCACACGCGCATCATGACGCACCCCGAGACCACCAGGGGCGCTGTGGCGAAGCCGTACTCCTCGGCACCCAGCAGCGCCGCCACGACGACGTCGCGGCCGGTCTTCATCTGCCCGTCGGCCTGCACGACGATGCGGTCGCGCAGCCCGTTGCGCAGCAGGGTCTGCTGGGTCTCGGCCAGCCCCAGCTCCCAGGGCGTGCCCGCGTGCTTGAGCGAGGTCAGCGGCGAGGCGCCGGTACCGCCGTCGTGGCCGGAGATCAGCACGACGTCGGCGTGGGCCTTGGACACCCCCGCGGCCACGGTGCCCACGCCCGCCTCCGAGACCAGCTTGACGTGGACCCGCGCGCCGGGGTTGGCGTTCTTCAGGTCGTGGATCAGCTGGGCGAGGTCCTCGATGGAGTAGATGTCGTGGTGGGGCGGCGGCGAGATCAGCCCGACGCCGGGCGTGGAGTGCCGGGTGCCGGCGATCCACGGGTAGACCTTGTGGCCGGGCAGCTGGCCGCCCTCGCCGGGCTTGGCGCCCTGGGCCATCTTGATCTGGATGTCGTCGGAGTTGCTGAGGTAGTGCGAGGTCACGCCGAAGCGGCCCGACGCGACCTGCTTGATGGCGCTTCGCCGCAGGTCGCCGTTCTCGTCGGGGGTGAAGCGGTCGGCGTCCTCGCCGCCCTCGCCGGTGTTGGACTTGCCGCCCAGCCGGTTCATGGCCACGGCCAGGGTCTCGTGCGCCTCGGCCGAGATGGAGCCGTAGGACATGGCGCCGGTGGAGAACCGCTTGACGATCTCGGAGACCGGCTCGACCTCCTCGACCGGCACGGGCTCGCGCGCGCCCTCCCTGAGGCGGAACAGCCCGCGCAGCGTCATCAGCGTGCTCGCCTGGTCGTCGATCGCGGAGGTGTACTCCTTGAAGATCTCGTAGCGCCGGGAGCGCGTGGCGTGCTGCAGCTTGAAGACGGTCTCGGGGTTGAACAGGTGCGGCTCGCCCTCGCGGCGCCACTGGTACTCGCCGCCGATCGCCAGCCGCCGGTGGTCGGCGGGGTTGGCCGCGAACGCGGTGGCGTGGCGGACGGCGACCTCCTCGGCCAGCACGCCGAAGCCGACGCCGCCCAGCGGTGAGGGTGTGCCGGTGAAGCACCGGTCGACGACCTCGGGACCCAGCCCCAGCGCCTCGAAGATCTGGGCACCGGTGTAGGAGCTGACCGTGGAGACGCCCATCTTGGACATGATCTTCAGGACGCCCTTGCCGAAGGCCTTGACGGTGTTGCGCACGGCCTCGTCGGCGCCGATGCCGCCGATGACGCCGCGCTCGACCATGTCGCGCACCGTCGCCAGCGCCATGTAGGGCACGACCGCCGAGGCGCCGTAGCCCAGCAGCAGCGCGATGTGGTGGCACTCGCGGGCGTCGCCGGACTCGACCACCAGGCCGACCTCGGTGCGGGTCTTCTCGCGCACCAGGTGGTGGTGGACGGCGCCGGTCAAAAGCAGCGAGGGCACCGGCGCGCGGTCGGGGCCGGCGCCGCGGTCGGAGAGCACGACGATGTGCGCGCCGGCGGCGATGGCCGCCGACACCTCGGCGCAGATCTCGTCCAGGCGGGCCGACAGCGCCGCTCCGCCGCCGGCGGCGTCGTAGGTGCCGTTGGCGACGAAGGTGCGGAAGGCGGGGTCGGCGTCCTCGGCCGTCCCGGCACGCACGATCGCGGCCAGGCCGCCCTCGTCGAGGACCGGGGTGGGCAGCACGATGCGCCGGCAGTCCTCGGGGTCGGGCGAAAGGACGTTCTCCTCGGCGCCCAGCGCGGTGTGCAGGCTGGTGACCAGCTCCTCGCGGATGGCGTCCAGCGGCGGGTTGGTCACCTGCGCGAAGCCCTGCGAGAAGTAGTCGAAGAGCTGTCGGGAGCGGGCCGACAGGGCCGCCACCGGCGTGTCGGTGCCCATGGAGCCGATCGGCTCGGCGCCGGTGCGCGCCATCGGCTGGAGGATGATGCGCAGCTCCTCCTCGGTGTAGCCGAAGACCTGCTGCTGGCGCACGAGGTCGCCGACGGGCTCGGCCTCGCCCGGTTCCAGGTCCGACAGCGCCACCACGCCGCGCTCCAGCCACTCGCCGTAGGGGTGCTCGGCCGCGAGCTCGGACTTGATCTCCTCGTCCTCGATGATGCGGCCCTGCTCGGTGTCGACGACGAAGATCCGGCCGGGCTGCAGGCGCCCCTTGCGCACGATGCGCGAGGACTCGACGTCGAGCACGCCGGCCTCGCTGGCCAGCACGACTGTGCCGTCGTCGGTGACCCAGTAGCGGCCGGGGCGCAGGCCGTTGCGGTCCAGGACGGCGCCGATGACCGAGCCGTCGGTGAAGGACACCGACGCGGGGCCGTCCCAGGGCTCCATGAGCATGGAGTGGAACTCGTAGAAGGCCCGCACACGCGGGTCCATCTCGGTGTGGTTCTCCCAGGGCTCGGGGATCATCATCAGCACCGCGTGCGGCAGCGAGCGCCCGCCCAGGTGCAGCAGCTCCAGGGCGGCGTCGAAGGAAGCGGTGTCGGAGTCGTCCGGGTCGACGATGGGGAACACGCGCGCGATGTCGCCGGGCAGCAGGTCGCTGCCGAGCGTGGCCTCGCGGGCCCGCATCATGTTCCGGTTGCCCTTGACGGTGTTGATCTCGCCGTTGTGGGCCACGTAGCGGAAGGGGTGGGCCAGCGGCCACGACGGGAAGGTGTTGGTGGAGAACCGCGAGTGCACCAGGGCCAGGCCGCTGGAGTAGCGCCGGTCGGACAGGTCGGCGTAGAACGGCTCCAGCTGGGGCGTGGTGAGCATCCCCTTGTAGGTGATCGTGCGCGGGGACAGGCTCGGGAAGTACACGCCGGTCTCGTGCTGGGCGCGCTTGCGCAGGCAATAGGCGTAGCGCTCCAGGTCGATGCCGCCGAGGCCCTCCGCTGCGGTGCCCTCCGCGCCCGCGACGAACAGCTGGGCGAAGTGCGGCATGGCCTCGCGGGCCGCGGGGCCGCAGAAGTCCGGGTCGACCGGTACCTCGCGCCAGCCGAGCACGCGCAGGCTCTCTTCGGCGGCGACGGCCTCGATCGCGGCCACGGCGATGGAGCGCTCGCCGGTGTCGGCGGGCAGGAAGGCGATGCCGGCGGCGTAGCGGCCCGCCTCGGGCAGCTCGAAGCCGCAGACCTCGCGGTAGAGGGCGTCGGGGACCTGGGTGATGATCCCGGCGCCGTCACCGTCCTCGGGATCGGCGCCGGCGGCGCCCCGGTGGTCGAGGTTGCGCAGCACCGTCAGCGCCTTCTCGACGATCGCGTGACTGCGACGGCCGGAGAGGTCGGCTACGAACCCGACGCCGCAGGCGTCGTGCTCGTAGGCGCTGTCGTACAGGCCCTCGCGGGTGGAATCGGCGTTCGGTCGGACGGACGAACGCTGCACCTGGCCAGCAGGCATCTACCCTCCTGTCGTCGTACGTATGGGCTTTCGGACAAAAGCGCATCCGGGACGACATTGGCCCTGCTGCGTCAGCATGCGAAGGCGGCCCCTCCTGGCACCGGCTTCCACGGTCGGCGCCGAGCGCCGAATCCGCGTCACGTCCTCGTGGTAACCGGTGTCGCCCCAGGTCGGCGGCCACACTCGCGAGTAGTCAGTTATACAGCGGTCCAGCCCCGACGTGAAATCGGAGGTCTAGACCGCGCACCGCCACAGTGCGGTCAGGCCCGAGGGCCCGCTCGGTGCGGGTGGGTCGGCGTCGACCCGCCCTTCGGGGCTAGCCGGGATCTTTCCAGGTCCGACTCCCCCGCAAACATCCCTTTCGCCCCGATCTTCACAGAGCGCGGCAAAGTAAGCGCTAGAACCGTATCCCGCCCCCGATCCGGCGGTGTGCACCGGGGTGAGCCGCGGTTCACACTCAGCGTACCCGCAGGCAACAGACAGGACATAAAGCCGCAGTGAGATTCGCCTGCGACCCGCGCCACACCCGCCCGAACGACGGTGAGGCCGGCGACACCCGCGTCCGCCGGCCCGCCGCGCACTCCGGAGCACGCACCGGGATCGGCGCCGCACGCGGAGCCGGCCGCCGCCCGGCTGCACGGGCGCGGGCGCGCGCAGGCGGCGGCGAGGGCAGCGCGGCGGATACGCGATGATCGGAGGGTGCACGACGACACCGCCGCCGACCGCTCCGGCCGCCCCCACCCGCCGTCCTTTCCCGGCCCCCCGCCCGCCCGCTCCGCACCGCCCCCCGGACCCGACGGGCTCCTGGAGGGCCGCGGAGGCGGCCCGGCGCGGGCGCACCGGGTACCGGCCGCCCTCGCCGAAGGGGGCTGGTGGTCGCCGCGCGAGCTGGTGCGCCGAACGGCTGTGGCCCACCGGACGGTCCAGGGCGTGCTCGACGCGCTCGCCGGCGAGGTCGAGTGGGACGCCGACGGCGCCCGCGTACGGCTCGTGCGTCCCGGCGACTACGCCGACTACGACCGGCCCCAGACCGCCGACCCCGTGGCCCACCTGCGCGGCGGCCACGAGGAGGCCGCCGCCGAGCTCCGCCGCCTCGTGGACGGGGCTCCCGCGCCCCGCACCGACCTGGACCACGTCTCCGCCACCGCCGACACCGCGCTGCGCCGCGGTTTGATGCTGCAGGCACGCTTCCACGCGGCCGGCACGCGGCTGCTGTGCGTCGGCGACCACGACCTCACCGCGCTCGCCGCGGCCCTCGTCTGCCCCGGGCTGCAGGCCGTCGCGGTCGACATCGACGAGCGGATGCTCGCCTACATCGACGACGCCGCCTCCCGGCTCGGCCTGCCCGTGCACTGCCACTTCGCCGACCTGCGGCTGGGCCTTCCCGACGCGGTGCGCGGCGGAGCGGACGCGGTCTTCACCGACCCGCCCTACACCCCCGAGGGGGTGGAGCTGTTCGTGCGCCGCGGTCTGGAGGGCCTCGCCGACTCCCGGCACGGCCGGGTGCTGCTGGCCTACGGCGCCAGCGAGACCACACCGGCGCTGACAGCCGGAACACAGGCGCGGCTGAGCGGACTGGGCCTGGTCACCGAGGCGCTGTGGCCCGACTTCAACCGCTATCTGGGCGCCGAGGCCATCGGCGCGGCCAGCGACCTGTACGTGCTGCGGCCCACCGGCCGCACGCCCCGGCAGGGCCGCGGCGGCACCGGTGCCCGGGCCCGCGTCTACAGCCGCGGCGCCAACGCCGCCGAGGCGGCGGGCGCGCTCGGGGAGGCCGAGGCGCGCGCCGTGGTGGAGCGTGTCGCCGCCGAGTCCGCCGTCGGCGAGTGGCCCGACGGCGCGCTGGAGCCCGTGTCCGGGCCCGGCGGCGGCGAGCCCCGCACGCCGCGCCGCGTCCTGCTCGGCACGTGGCTGCAGAGCCCGGTCGAGGCCGGGCGCGCCGCCGTGAACCTGACCGGAGGCTGGGAGGACCTGCTGGCGCGCGCCCTGCAGGCCGCACCGGGCCCCGAGGCGGCCGCCGTCGTGCCCGCCTCCCACCCGCAGGTCCGCGACCGGGCGGGCCAGCAGGAGCTGATCGGCCTGCTGGAGCCGCGCTGGAGCGTGCGCTTTCTGCGCGGGACTCCGGGGCCGCGGCTGACCACGGTGTACACCACGCAGCGCCCGGTCGGCGGCGACCCGGCCGAGCGGCTGCTGCTGCACTGCCAGCGCCGTGCCCACGGCAGGCTGGCCGCCACGCTGCGCGAGGGGCTGGTGCGGGTGGCCGCCGAGGCCGGCACCCCGGTCAACAAGCGCACGGCCCGCCACGCGGTGGCCGAGGCCGCACCCTGGCTCAGCGGACACACGCTGCTCGATCTGCCGGCGCACCGCATGCCCCTGCTGCGCGCGGCGGCCGCGGAGCTGGCCGCACGGGCGGCCGCCGCGGCCGCCGGGCCGTCCAACGAAGACGCCAGGGACGGCCGGCGGGAGTGATCGCGGCGCTCCGGGGACCCGGTTCCGCCGGCGGTGACCCGCGGTCCGCCCGACCCGGCCACGACCCGGCGGCGCCGCCCCGGCATCAGGACACCGCGGTGGTCCCCTGCTGGTTCTCCTGGTTTTCTTCGAAGGTCTCCAGCTGGACCTCGCGGTTGTACAGCGGGTCGCGGAAGCTGTTCAGCGCGATCAGCGGCGAGACGAGGCTCTCGCGCGCCGCCGGGTCGTCGGACTCGATGGACTGCACCCACAGCACGGTCAGGTAGTGGCCGCTGACGGTGGCCTCCGCGGCGCTGTAGCCGGCGCCCAGGCTGGAGAACGGGTCCTCCTCGGGGGTGGGCACGGAGATGAACCCGGTCTGCTTCGACTGCGTGTCCTTGGGCGGCTGGAGCGCCGTCGCCACGGCCTGCGCGGCCTCGGCGTCCTTGAGGTTGAACATCGCGACCGCGCCGACGTAGTCGGCGGAGGTGTAGCCCGCCCGCGCCGCCTGGGTGCAGTCGGCATCGGCCAGCGCGCTGCGCACCGCCTCGCCCCACACCGCCGAGGCGCAGTCATCGCCCAGCGAGGAGGTCTGCAGCTCGAAGGAGATGCCCTGGCTCTCGCTCTCGATCGTCTTGGCGTCCTCGCCGAACAGCTCGCCCTTGTTCAGAGGGCGCGAGTCGACCTCCCGCGTGGCCAGCACCTCGCTGCCCGAGTCGTGGATCTCGAACGCGGCGGGCACCGGGTCCTCCGGGGCCTGGGCACCGCCGCCGACGAACTGCAGGACGAGCACCACGGCCAGCGCCACCACGGCGACTCCGAGGGCACCGAGCAGGAGAGGCAGCAGTTTCGTGCCGGGCGCCTTGGCGCGGGAGGAGCGCCTGCGCCTGCGCCGGGCTCCTTTGCGGCGATCGGGAGGTGCGGCCAGACCCTCGATGGAGTCGGCTTCGTCGGGTTTCCTCCGCCGGCCGGGGGTACCGGAAACAGACGACTTAGAAGACACCAGAACCTCTCGGACGGTCGCGGGGGCTGTGATTCATGTAGCGGGAGGGGCGGCGGAGCCGCGGGTGACCATGCCGCCGGTCCGCAAATCCTAGCTTGCGGGCGGAACCGGGCGATCCCGGCCGCCCGCGAGCCGCCGGCCGCCGGGCCTCCGCGTCCCGGTCCCGGCGCAGGGCGCAGCCGTCGCGGCGCCCGGGCCGGCCCGGTCCTACTGCTCGGCCTCGCCGACCTGGCGGTAGACCCACGTCGAGGCGTTCATCGCCGCCACGTTCAAGGTGGAGAGGGTCTCGCCGTCGCCGGGCTGCTCGCCGTCGGTCCGCGCCACCCAGTACACCGCCAGGTAGTGTCCCATGACCTGTGCGGTGGCCTGGCTGTAGCCCTTGTGCAGGCCCTCCACGCCGTCCTTCTGGGGCAGCAGGAATCCCGGGGCCGTCGAGGAGTCGCCGGGGTCGAGCGCCGTGGACACGGCGTCGGCCGAGTCGGCGTCGGCCAGGTCGAAAAGCGTGAACTGGGCGACGTACTCGCCGTCGCCGTCCAGGTAGACGGCGCTGGCGGCGGAGGTGCACTCGCCGTCGACCAGCGCCTGTGCGGCCTCCTCGCCCCAGACCAGGGAGGTGCAGGTGTCGGTCACCCCGGTCTCGTCCCGGACGAGCTTGTGGCCGTCCAGCTCCAGCTTCTCGGTGTCGGAGCCGAAGACCTTGTCCTTCGGGATTTGGCCGGAGCCGTCGCCCCGCTCGGCGATGGGGTCGAACGCCTCGTCCTGGGGCTGGGCCTGGTACAGGTCGGGCACCAGGGTGGAGTGCCCCTCGGGGGGCGCCACGATGGAACTGCTGTCGCCGCTGCCCGGGGTGTCGCCGGACTCGGTGGCCAACTGGTAGGCGAGTACGCCCAGCAGCGCCACCAGCGCGACGACGCACAGGACGAGCAGCGTGGCCAGGAACGCGGTGCCGCGCTTGCGCATGCTCTGCTCGGCGAGGGTGTAGACGACCTGGCTGGGCCGGTCGCCCAGGACGCTCACGCGCCGCAGCGCGGAGGCGGAGAACTTGGAGACGGGGTCGACGGAGGGCGCCGAGCGGCCCGAGCGGCGGCCGCGGTTCTGGGCAGTCCGGCGGCCGCCGCGCTCGGCCCGCTCGCTCTGGCCGGTGTCCTCGGCGGCGCGCGGGGCGGTGGCGGTTGCGGTCCGGCCGCCCCGGCGCGAGCCGCCCGTGTCAGCGGCGCCGCCGCGGTCGTCGTAGCCGTCGTCGGCCGCGTAGCGCTCGCGGGGCGCGCGGGCCGGCGCGTCCCGGCGCGAGCGCTTTCGGCCTGCTCGTCCGGTGGAGTCGGATTTGCTCACGTGGTCAACTCATCCATCCTCGGACGGCGCGGTGCCCCTGCCCTTCGGCCGTCCGGCTGTTCCTGTCTCCGGGTCCGCGGCTTCGGAACCGCCGTCGGATCCGGTGTCGCCGCCGTCCTGGGACGTGGCGGGGTCGGTGTCGAAGACCTCGGTCCCGACGTCGTGGCCCGCGGGGACCACCCGGCTGGAGAATGCGTCCAGGCGCCGCCCGGCCCACACGAAGTAGGCGAGTGCGGCGGCGAGCACCAGTACCGAGGTCCAGTTGTTCAGCCGCAGGCCCAGAATCTCGTGCGCAGGATCGACGCGCAGGTACTCGATCCAGAACCGTCCCACACAGTAGCCCATGATATAGACCGCGAAGAGCCGCCCGCCGTCCAGCCGGTCGCCGTAACGCCTGCCCAGCCAGGCGAGCAGCACCGCGAGTGCGAGACACCACAGCGACTCGTAGAGGAACGTGGGGTGGTAGGTGCTGTAGTACTCCGTGCTGCTTCCCGGCAGCGGCTGCATCCCCGGCCGCGGGGCGCCCTCGGAGTTGTAGGTGTAGTCCAGCGAGATGTGCACGGCCCAGGGCAGGTCGGTGGGCTTGCCGAACAGCTCCTGGTTGAAGTAGTTGCCCCAGCGGCCCAGGGCCTGGGCCAGCGGGATCGTCGGGGCGATGGCGAAGGACAGCTTGGACAGCGAGATCCCGCGGCGCCGGGCCACCCACCAGACGCCCACCGCTCCCAGCGGGATGGCGCCCCAGATGCCCAGCCCGCCGTTCCAGATGTAGAGCGCCTCGACCGGGTTGCGGCCGGGGCCGAAGTACAGCTGGTAGTCGCTGATGACGTGGTAAAGGCGGCCGCCGACCAGCCCCAGCAGCACCGCGGGCACCGCGAGGTCGACGATGGTGCCCTTCTCGCCGCCCATGGCCGCCCAGCGGCGCTCGCTCCAGAACACCGCGGCGACGACCCCGGCGAGGATGCACAGCGCGTAGAAGTGGATGGTCACCGGCCCGAGCGAGATCGAACTCACCTCGGGGCTGGGGATGGCCGCGAGGGCGCGGCCGGTCGCGGCCGCGCCCTCGGGGGCGATCAGCGAATTCGTCATCGCGCGGATCTGTCCTTGGGTCAGGGGGAGACTTCTGGCTCGGGCGAGGCTCCTGCGGACGCGCCGGCGTCCGCGGCGAGCGGTTCGGTGCTCACCTCGCCGGGCCCGGCCTGCTTCACCGCTTCGCGGACGCCGTCGCCGGAGAAGGCGGCGTCGCCCATCTTGTCGCCGTTGACGTAGACCGACGGGGTCCCGTTGAACGCGTTCGCTCCGGAAGAGTACCGGTCCTTGACCGCCGACGTGGCATCGAGGACCTCCTTGACGTAGGTGTCCTGGAGGAACGAGTTGTCGACGCCGTGCTCGTCGCCCCACTCCATGAGGCCGCCCACGCCCATCTTCTGGATCTCGTCGCCGCTCAGCCGGTTCTGCGCCTTCCGGGTCAGCTCGGGCAGGTACTCGCCGGTGAAGGTGTCGACCACCGTGCTCTCGGCCTCGACCCGCTTGGCGAAGTCGGGGTCGTCGATGCCGAGGTCGGTGCCCCACTGCTTGAGGTCCGCGGTGGAGAAGCCCTTCGACCCCTCGGCGGGCTGGTTCTCGAACAGCCGGTCGTTGTACTGGACGAACTTGCCGTAGTCGGCGGCCGCCCGCGCCGCGGCCGCGCCGCGCAGCGAGTTGTCGCTGATCGGGGACTGCGCCTGGGCGAAGATGCTGACCGGGCGGTAGTGCACGACGGCCTCGCCCTCGGCGGCCAACTGCTGCAGGGTCGGGCCGCTGGCGTCCTCGAACTGTTTGCAGGCCGGGCACTGGAAGTCGGCGTAGACCTCGACCACGGGCGCTTCGGTGCCCTTGTCGCCCAGCACGACGCTGCCGTCCTCCTGCAGCGTCTGTGCGGGCAGGTCCTCGTAGCGCTGCGCGAACGCCTGCTCCTGCGCCCGCTGCTGGGTGAAGAAGAAGTAGCCGCCGCCGACCACGATCAGCACCACCGCGAGCGCGGCGCCGCCGACGCCGAGCATCCTGTTCCGCGCGGCGCGCTTCTTCGCCTGCTCCCGTTCCCGCTTCAGTCGTTCGCGGGACGCCTCCCGCGCAGCCTTGCCCATCAGCCGATCACCGTGATCCGTAGTCTGTTCTGTCTCTTCGCGGATGTGGCCGCCGTCGCCCGGCGGGCGGCCGGTTCGTGAGCACGCCGGGTATGCGCCGCGTCCGCCCGATAGGGGCGGGGCCTCGCCGCGGCTCCCGGCGGTCTGTTCAGCGGTAGAGGCCGAACAGCCGGTCCAGCGCCAGGGGCGAGCGCGGCCAGATCGTGACGACCGCGGCCAGAGCGAGGAAGCCGAGGTCGCGCGCGATGTCGAGCCCGTAGCGGGTCTCGCCCTCGGCGACCTGGCCGCCGGTGCCGAAGCATCCGCAGTCGATGTTCAGCCCGCGCGCCCACGCCGAGGCGATGCCCGCGATGAACACCAGCATCAGCAGTCCCGAGGCGGCGCCGACGTAGCGCGTGGCCATGCCGACGACCAGCAGCAGTGCCAGAGCGAGCTCCAGCAGCGGCAGCGTGAAGCCGATGAAGCGGCTCAGCTCGGGCGAGAAGAGCTGGTAGGCCTCGACGGACTGCACCGACAGCGCCGGCGGCAGCTTGCTCACGGCGGCGAACGCCAGCACCCCGGCCAGACCCAGGCGCGCCAGCAGCGTCGCCCAGGGCTGGACCGCCGACCAGCGGCGGGCCGCGGTGGAGCTGGTCGCTGGCGCCGAATCGTGTGTTGTGTCCAATGAAGGGTTCCCGGGGGCGAGGCGGTCACTTCGGCGAGGGCACCGGTTCTTCCGGCGCGCACCGTGCGCATACTACTCTAGGTCAGCGCGACGGCACGCGCAGTCCGCTGCGGCCGCGGCCGCCGGGCGTCCTCGCCGAACTGTAACCGCGCACCCCCGCCCGGGCATGCCCGCCCAAGGCGCCGGAGGGGGCAATCTCACGGAACTCTTACCTGTCTTACCCGGCTTTACCTCCACGCCGGCGGGCGGCGGCCCGGTCGTTCGCCTGCCTGGTCAGGACCGGCCGGCGCGTACGCCCAGAGCGAGCTCCTCGGCGAAGGCGCGCACCGCGCCCGTGCCGGTCTCCAGGTCGGGTGCGTCCAGCACCCGCTGGCAGAACCCGGCTCCGGCGATGACGCCGTCGGCGTAGGCGGCCACCTCGGCGGCCTGGGACCGGTTGGAGATGCCCAGTCCCACGCACACGGAGAGCCCGGAGCCGCCGATCGCGGCGCGGGTGCGGGCGACCAGCTTCTCCGCGGTGCCCGAGACCTGCGCCCGGGTGCCGGTGACACCCATCAGCGAGGCGGCGTAGACGAACCCGCGCGAGGCCCGGGCGGTCAGCCGCAGCCGCTCGTCGGTCGAGGAGGGCGCGACCAGGAAGATCCGGTCCAGGCCCGCGGCGTCGGTGGCCGCGAACCACTCGTCGGCCTCCTCGGGGATGAGGTCGGGGGTGATCACGCCGGCGCCGCCCGCCGCGGCCAGGTCGGCGCAGAAGCGCTCCGGGCCGTAGCGCTCGACGGGGTTCCAGTAGGTCATGACCAGCGCCGCGGCCCCGGTGGCGGCGGTGGCCTCGACCACACGCAGGACGTCGGGCGGGGTGGTGCCCGCCGCCAGGGCGGTGTCGGCGGCCCGCTGGATGGTGGGGCCGTCCATCGTCGGGTCGGAGTAGGGCAGCCCGACCTCGACGACGTCGCAGCCGCCCTGGACCATCGCCTCGATGATCGCGATGGAGGAGTCGGGGTCGGGAAACCCCGCCGGCAGGTAGCCGATGAGGGCGGCCCGCCCCTCGTCCGCGGCCCGGGCCAGCGCGGCCTGCAGTGTGGTCTGGCTCATCGTCCCTCGCTCGTCTCGCCCGCCGGGCCGTGCGCCCGCGCCGCCGCTCGTCCGCCCGTTCACGCCGACTCCTCGCCGTCGACGAGGCCGAAGTAGGACGCGGCGGTGTCGACGTCCTTGTCGCCGCGGCCGGAGAGGTTGACCACGACGACGCCCTCGGGCCCCAGCTCGGTGCCGACCCGCCGCACCCCGGCCAGCGCGTGGGCGCTCTCGATCGCCGGGATGATGCCCTCGGTCCGGCTCAGCAGCCGGAACGCCTCCATCGCCTCGGCGTCGGTGACGGCCCGGTAGGTGACACGTCCGGCGTCGGCCAGCCACGCGTGCTCGGGGCCCACGGCCGGATAGTCCAGTCCGGCCGAGATGGAGTGGCTGGGCAGGGTCTGGCCGTAGTCGTCCTGGAGCACGTAGGTGCGGGCGCCGTGGAACACGCCGGGGGCGCCGCCGGAGATCGCGGCGGCGTGGCGGTCGGTGGCGACGCCGTCCCCGCCGGCCTCGAAGCCGTACAGGGCGACCCCGGTGTCGGGGAGGAACGCGGCGAAGATGCCCATGGCGTTGGAGCCGCCGCCCACGCAGGCCGCCACCGCGTCGGGCAGCCGCCCGGTCAGGTCGAGCACCTGGGAGCGGGCCTCCTCGCCGATGACGTAGTGCAGGTCGCGCACCAGCGCCGGGAACGGGTGCGGCCCGGCCACGGTGCCGAAGAGGTAGTGGGTGGAGTCGACGTTGGCCACCCAGTCGCGGAACGCCTCGTTGATGGCGTCCTTGAGGGTGCGGCTGCCCACGGAGACCGGGACGACCTCGGCGCCCAGCAGCCGCATGCGGGCGACGTTGAGGGCCTGGCGGCGGGTGTCCTCCTCGCCCATGTAGATGACGCAGTCGAGCCCCATCAGGGCGCAGGCGGTGGCGGTGGCCACGCCGTGCTGGCCCGCGCCGGTCTCGGCGATCACCCGGGTCTTGCCCATGCGCTTGGTCAGCAGCGCCTGGCCGAGCACGTTGTTGATCTTGTGGGAGCCGGTGTGGTTGAGGTCCTCGCGCTTGAGCAGCACGCGGGCGCCGCCGCAGTGCCGGGCGAAGCGCGGCGCCTCGGTCAGCAGGCTGGGGCGTCCGGTGTAGTCGCGCAGCAGGGCGTCGAGCTCGGCGCGGAAGCCGGGGTCGCTCTTGGCCTTCTCCCACTCCTGGGCGACCTGGTCGAGCGCGGCGATCAGGGCCTCGGGGCTGAACCGGCCGCCGTAGCGGCCGTAGTGCCCGCGTTCGTCGGGCCGGCGGGAGCCGCCGGGGTCAGGTGTCGGGGATGCCATGTGGTTCTCCATGTCGGCGCGCGGCGCGCGCCCTCGGCTGTCGGAGGCCGGCGCGCCGGGCAACAGCCCCGGTCGCCGGCCGGCTGGAGGTCAGCGCGGCTGCGGGGGCCGTCGCGCGGCGGCGCGAGGGCCCCCTAGGGCCATCGCGCGCAGGCGGCCGGCAGGGCCGGGGGCCGCGGCGCCTGCACGGTCAGCCCCGGTCCCGCAGCGCGGGGTGCGCGCCCGCCGTCACGAGGTCGGCGACGGCGTCGCGCGGGTGGCGGCCGCGGACCAGGCTCTCGCCCACGAGCACCGCGTCGGCGCCGTGGCCCGCGTAGGCGAGCAGGTCGTGGGGCCCGCGCACGCCGGACTCGGCGACGCGGACGCGGTCGGAGGGGATCAGCGGCGCCAGGCGGGCGAAGGTGTCGCGGTCGACCTGCAGCGTCTTCAGATCGCGGGCGTTGACGCCGACGACGGTGGCCCCGGCGTCCAGTGCGCGCCCGACCTCGTCCTCGGTGTGCACCTCCACCAGCGGCGTCAGGCCCAGCGAGTGCGCCCGCTCCACCAGGGAGACCAGCGCCTCCTGCTCCAGCGCGGCGACGATCAGCAGCACGGCGTCGGCGCCGTGCACGCGCGCCTCCCACAGCTGGTAGGAGCTGACGATGAAGTCCTTGCGCAGCAGCGGGGTGGGCACCGCGGCGCGGACCGCGTCGAGGTCGGCCAGGCTCCCGTTGAAGCGCCGCTGCTCGGTCAGCACGCTGATGAGGGCGGCGCCGCCGTCGGCGTAGTCGCGGGCGAGGGCGGCGGGGTCGGTGATGGTGGCGAGCTCACCCTTCGACGGGCTGGAGCGCTTGACTTCGGCGACGACCTGCACGCCGGGGCGGCGCAGCGCGGCGGCCGCGTCCCGGGGCCGCGGCGCGGACTCAGCCAGCTCCTTGAGCCGCTCCAGGGGTGTGTGCGCCTGCCGATCGGCGAGATCGGCGCGCACTCCCCCGACAATCTCGTCGAGCACGCTCACGTGGGACTGCCCCCTCATATCGCCGGTGGTGCGGATCCGGACCATCCCCGCGCGCAACGGGTAGCACCGGGGTCGTCGGGTTCCCGCGGCCGAAGCGGTCGCGGCGTGGCGGGCCGGGCGCGCCCGCCGCGGTACCGCGCCGGGGCCGGGCACCGGACCGCGGGGACCGCCTCGCGTTCGGGTACTACCGATCGTATCGAGTCCGAGTGCCGCCGTGGCCACGTCCCCCGGTTTGGCGCGCCCGGAGTCCGAGCGGTCGGCTATCCGGGGGCGAGGAACTGGCCGAAGGGCAGGTTGCGCACCACCCAGAACGCCATCAGCACGCCCAGGAACAGGTACAGCCAGCCGGGGTGCACGGCCTTCGCAGGAGCCGTGCGCGGGGGCGCCGGCCGGAAGGACCGATACAGCCAGCGGAGATAGCTGTAGGCGATGAACGGCGCGACCGCCAGCAGCAGGGCGTTCATCTGCAGGGCGCCGACGACGTCCAGTTCGGTCAGCGCGTGCACCGCCCGCATCGCACCGCACCCGGGGCACCACGTGCCGGTGACCAGCAGCCACGGGCAGGTGGGATAGTGCCCGGCCTCGTTGGGGTCCACGAAGTGCAGCAGCGTGGCGCCGGCGATCCCGGCCGCGCCCAGCAGCAGCGGCGCCGCCCCGGGATGCAGGCGGCGCCGCGGCGCTCCGGTGGTGCCGGGTGCCATCAGTACGTGGTGGTGGGCGTGTTGCTGACCACGGCGGCGATGATGCCGAAGTAGCCCACGGTCGAGAGCACGTAGACGACCACGCCGACAACCACGGCGATGATCGTGAACTTCTTGGCCCGGGCGGCGCGCTCCTGGGCTCCGGTGTAGTCGCCGAGGTTCCACTGGGCGTTGACCTTGGCCGCCGAGAGGATGGCCGGGATCGCCAGGGGCCAGCAGCAGAACATCGACAGGATGGCCGGGACCAGGAAGTCGTTGGGCGGGTCGGCGCGGGCGCCGGGAGGATAGCCGCCGGAGCCGCCGGGCGGAGGGTTGTAGTTTCCGGGGGGCGGACCGGGCGGGGTGCCGTAGCTCATTTTCGGTGCGGCTTCCTGGGTCGGGGATTCTGGAGGCGGCACCGCAGCTCCAGCGCGGCGCCGTCCGAGCAGTGTGCCACGGAAGCCTACTCGGCTGCGGGCGGCGGGGCCGCGCCCTCCGCGATCAGCGGGCCGCGGCCTTCTCGCCGGACGCCTCCTCGGACGCGTGGGACGGCGCGTCCGCCTCCTCCGCCTCGTCCGACGCCGCGGTGCCGGCGTCCGCGCCGGAGCGCTGCGCCTCCCACTCCTCGCGGGTCAGCGGCGTGGGGCGCGGGTGCCTGCGGCCCAGCCCGACCTTCTTCATGATGCCGGCGACGGCGGCGCAGACGATGCTGAGCCCCAGGGCGACGGTGGACCACAGCACCACGTCCTGGTCGATCAACATGATCATCAGCGCGGCCGCGGTCCACACGACGATCCAGGACAGGGTCAGAAACCACCCCGCGAGGGTGTTGCCGTGGTCCTCGTGGTGTTCGTCGGCCATCAAGGCTCCTTCGGGTTCTCGTGGTCGGTGGGGGCGGCGGGCCGCCCCGATGCGGCGCGGCCGCTCACGGCCGCCGCCCCGGTCTCCTCGGCGGATCCGGGGTCGAGAGTAGGGTCGGCACCGCTGTCGAGCGACTTCCACAGCTCGGCGGGGTCGCTGGAGCGGGCCGCGCTCGGGGCGCTGTGGCGATCGTACCTGCTGCCCATGGCGGGCCAGGCGGCACCCCGGACCAGTGTGTAGGCGCCGGCGGCCGCCAGCAGGACGGCGCCGGCCGCCGCCAGCCCGGGCCACTGCGCGATTAGGTGCAGGCCGTCGACGGCCCCGCTGGCGGTGGCGCGGTCGGCGGCGGCCTCCTGCAGGGCCGCCGTGCGGGTGCCGCGCCACACCCCGACCAGCGCGGCGAGGCCGAACAGGGCGACGACTCCGCCCAGCGCCCGCCGAAGGGGGCCGCGCGTGGCCAGCACGGCGGCCAGCGCCGCGAGTCCGGCAAGACCCATCGCGAAGGCGGTGGGCGCGACGTCGTCGCCGGTCAGCTCGACCGGTGCGGCGGCCACCGGGCCGCCGACGTCCACTTGGGCGCGGGCCCAGGTGCGCCCGGCGGCCCCGGCGAGGGCCCCCGCACCCGCCGCCACGGCGCACAGGGCGACCGCGAACTCGGCGCGGTGCGCGGTCACCGCGCCTCCCGGCCGCGGGCGCCGGCGCCGAGGGGCAGTGCGCCCTCGTCGAAGCACGTGCGGGCACCGGTGTGGCAGGCGGCGCCGGTCTGGTCCACCCTGATCAGCAGGGTGTCGCCGTCGCAGTCCAGCGCGGCGCCCACGACCCGCTGCACGTTGCCCGAGGTGGCGCCCTTGACCCAGTACTCGCGGCGGCTGCGCGACCAGTAGGTGGCGCTGCCGGTCTGCAGGGTGCGGCGCAGCGCCTCGTCGTCCATCCAGGCCAGCATGAGCACCTCGCCGGTGTCGTACTGCTGGACGACGGCGGGCAGCAGGCCGTCGGGGTTGCGCGTGAGCCGCGCGGCGATCTCCGGTGCGAGCCGCTGTTCGGCGGCGCCTGCGGGAGGGGTGGTGCTCATGGTCCCAGCCTAGGGGCCCGCTGCGGGAGGTCGCGGCGGGGCCGGCTCCGCGCCGCCGCGCTCCCCCGCCGCCCCGCCCTGCGCTTGTGCCGGCCGGTGACCCCGTAAGGTTTCTGACGCCGCACCCGCCCCGCGCAGAGGCCTCAGACGTCAGGAGTGCTGTGTCCGCCGAGCTGCTCACCGCCGATCTGGCCGGCAAACCCGACGCGCTCGCCGCGCTCGCCGACCGGCTCTCGCGCCGGGACCCCTTCCGGGCGCTGCCGGCGCTGCTGGACGACGAGCCCGCCGGAATCCTGCTGCTGGGGGTGGGGGCGGCTCGCCATGCGTGCGCGGCGGCGGCCGCGCGGATGCGGATGACCGGGCTCGGCGCGGTCGCCGAGTACGCCTCGGCGGAGCGCTCGCTGCCGCCGGGGCCGGACACGCTGGTGGTCGCCGTCGAGGCGGGCGGCGGCGCGCGGGAGCTGTGCACGGCGCTGGACGCCTACGTCGAGCAGTCGGCGGTCGTGGTGCTCACCGACGCACTGGACGGGCCGGTGGCGCGCTACGCCGATATTCTCGTGCCGCTGTCGGCGGGCGAGGAGCGCAGCGGGCTCGCCTGCCGCGCCTTCCAGCACGCGCTGGCGCTGTTGCTGCTGCTGGGCTACCGGCTGGGCGCGCCGGGCGTGGGCGGCGACGTGACCGTGAGCCTGCGGCGCTGCGCCAACGCCACGGCGGGGCTGCTGGAGCAGGCGCGGGAGTGGGTCCCGCGAGCGGCCGCGGCGCTGCGCTCGCCCGACGGGCTGCACCTGGCGGCGCCGGCGGAGCGGCTGAGCTCGGCCCAGCAGGGTGCGCTGGCGCTGCGCCGGGGGCCGGTCGTGCCCGCCCACGCGGTGGAGTCGGGCGAGTGGTCGCACACCGACCGCTACCTGGCCGCGGTCGGCGACTACCGGGCGCTGCTGTTCGCGGGCTCGCACTACGACGAGCGCACCATGGACCACCTGCTCCAGCTGCGCGGCCGGGCGGTGGCCGTCGGCGGCGACGTGCCGGGCGCGGCGATGTCGGTGCGCTACCCGGGCGACGGCGACCCCGACGTCAGCCTGCTGACCGAGCCGGTGGTCGCCGAGCTGCTGGCCGCGCACTGGTGGGCCGAGCGTGAGCGGTCGCGCGCCGCCGGCTGAGCGGCCCGCGGGCGCGGGTCCTCAGGCGGAGCTGCGCACCCAGGAGGCGTACAGGTCGGCGTAGACGCCGGGGCGGGCGGCCAGTTCGTCGTGGCTGCCCCGCTGGACGACGCGGCCGGCGTCGAAGACGAGGACCTCGTCGGCGGCCTCGGCGGTGGAGAGCCGGTGGGCGATGGCCACGGACGTGCGCCCGCGGGTGAGCCGGTCCAGCGCCCGCTGGATGCGGACCTCGGTGTCGGGGTCGACGGCCGAGGTGGCCTCGTCCAGCACCAGCAGGTCGGGGTCGGCGACGTAGGCGCGCACAAGCGCCACCAGCTGGCGCTCGCCGGCCGAGAGCGACTCGCCGCGCTGGCCGACGGGGGTGTCCAGGCCGTGGGCCAGGCCGCGGAGCCACTCGGAGAGGCCGAGCTCGCCGACGGCCGCCTCCAGCTCGGCGTCGGTGGCCTCGGGACGGGCGAAGCGGATGTTGGCGCCCAGCGAGCTGTCGAAGAGGAAGCCCTCCTGGGGAACCATCACCATCCGGGCGCGCAGCGACGAGAAGGCCACCTCGCGCAGGTCGGTGCCGTCGACGAGGACCCGGCCCTCGACGGGGTCCATCAGCCGGGTGAGCAGCTTGACGAACGTGGTCTTTCCCGATCCGGTCTCGCCGACCACGGCCAGGCGGGTGCCGGGCGCGATCCGCTCGTCGACGGAGTCGAGGACGGTGGGGCCGCCCGGGTAGGCGTAGGACACGTCCTCGAAGCCCACCGCCACCGGGCCGCGCGGCAGCTCGGCGCCGGCCTCGCCGGGGTCGGCGATGTCGGGCACGGTGTCGAGGATGCCCAGGACGCGGCGCCAGCCCGCAATGGCGTTCTGGGCCTCGTTGAAGATCTCGGTCGCCATCATCATGGGCTGGATGAACAGTGTCATCAGGAACAGGAACGCCACCAGCTCGCCCGCGGAGATCTCGCCGCCGATGCCCAGCAGCACCCCGGCCACGACCACGGCCGCGTTGCCCACGGCCGCGATGATCTCGGCGAAGGGCGAGACGGCCATCGACAGCCGCTGGGCCTTGACCTGGGCGGTGCGGGTCGCCAGCACGGTGGTGTCGACACGGCGGGCGGTGCGCTCCTCGGTGGCGTGGGCGCGGATGACCGAGGCGCCCATGACGGTCTCGCCGATGGCGCCGAGCATGTCGCCGGTGCGTTCGCGGACCTTGAGGTAGGCGCGGGACAGCCGTTTCTGCAGCCAGCGCGCGCCCAGCAGCAGAGGGATGAAGCACACCCACACCAGCAGGGCGAGCTCCCAGGAGTAGACGGCCATGAGCGCGGTGGCCACGACCAGCTGGCCGATGCTCACGAGCAGCTGCAGGCCGCCCCACTGCATGAAGGTGCTGATCTGGTCGACGTCGGCGGTGACACGGGCGACCAGCGCACCCTTGCGCTCGCTGTTCTGGGTGAGCACGGACAGGTCGTGGACGTGGCGGAAGGCTTTGCGGCGCAGGGTGGCCAGCGCCGACTCGGTGGCGCGGTAGAGCCGCACGTTCATGACGTAGGCGCTGGCCATGGTGGCGACGAGCGTGAGCGCGCACAGCGCCACGGTCGTGATCACGAAGTCCATGTCGGGGCGGCCGGTGCCGGTGTCCATGCCGCGGTCGATGATCTGCTGGACGGCGATGGGCACGATGACCTTGCCGGCCGTGGCCACCACGGCCAGCAGCAGGGTCAGCCACAGGCCGCGGGCGAACTCCGGCGAGAGCTGCAGGCCGCGCCGGATGGTGGCGAGGGCGCCGTCGCCGCTGCGCTGCAGCCCGCTCTGGAGCGAGGCCTCGCCGGGGGCGTCCTCGTCGGCGGGTGCGCGGCTCGCGGAGTCGGCGGCGGGGGCTGTCAACGTACTGTCTCCCTGGTCTCGTCGGTCTGCTCGTCGCCGCCGGCCCCGCCCGGGGCCCGAGCGGGGCGCAGGCCGCGGGGTTCGGGGCCGCCCTCGTCCGGCTCGGGCTCGCCGGCCCGCTCCGCGGCGGCGCGCTCGTAGGCGGTGACGAGGCTCCGGTAGCCGGTGGAGCGCTCCAGCAGCTCGGCGTGGGTGCCGCGGTCGCGCACGGTCCCCTGCTCCAGGTAGACGACCTCGTCGGCGAGCTCGATCGTCGCGCGGCGGTAGGCGACCACCAGCACCGTCGCGGCCAGGTCGGTCTCGCGCAGCCCGGCGAGGATCTGCGCCTCGACCTGCGGGTCGACCGCCGAGGTGGCGTCGTCCATGATGAGCAGCCGGGGCTTGCGCACCACCGCGCGGGCCAGGGCGAGCCGCTGGCGCTGGCCGCCGGAGAGGCTGGTTCCGCGCTCTCCCAAGCTGGTGTCGAGGCCCTCGGGCAGGGCCGCGATGAAGGAGTCGGCGCGGGCCAGCCGCAGGGCGGCCCACACGTCGGCGTCGTCGATGTCGGCGCCCAGGGTGATGTTGCCGCGGACGGTGTCCTCGAAGACGAACGTCGACTGCGGCACGAGCGCGGCGGCGCGCGCGATCTCGCCCCGGTCCAGCTCGCGCACGTCGGTGCCGTCGAGGTAGACGGCTCCGGTGTCGGGGTCGACCAGGCGCGTGAGCACGGTGGTCAGCGTGGACTTTCCCGCGCCGGTGGGGCCCACGAGCGCCACGGTGCGCCCGGGCGCGATGTCGAGGTCGACGTTGTGCAGCACGGTGCTGCGCTGGGCGGCGACGGTGTCCGGGGCGTCGGAGAGGTCGCGCATGCCGCCGGTGAAGGCGTCCTCGTAGGAGAAGCCGACGCCGCGGGCGGCGAGCCCGACGCCGCCGCTGCCGCGGGGGACGCGCCGCTCGCCGTAGGGCATCGAGCCCTCGGCGGTGAGGACGGCCTGGACGCGGTCCCAGGCCACCACGGTGCGGGGCAGGTCGCCCAGCAGCCAGCCGAAGGACCGGATGGGCAGGCTCAGCAGGGTGAACAGGTAGGCCACCTGCACCAGCTCGCCGGCCGTGATCGCGCCGGTGGACAGCCGCCACATGCCGACCAGGAGCACCGCCAGGATGCCGAAGTTGGGCAGGTGCTCCATGACGGGGTCGAAGGCGGCGCGCATCCGGCCGACGCGGATCTGGGCGTCGCGCAGCCGGTGCGCGGCCTCGGTGAAGCGCTCGGTCTCGGTGTCTTCGCGGCCCAGGCTCTTGACGACGAGGGCGCCGTCGAAGGACTCGTGGGCGACCTCGCTGACCTCGGCCCGCAGCGCCTGGGCGCGGGTCGCGGCCGGCGACACGCGCCGCTGGAAGACGACGTTGGCCACGGCCAGCGCCGGGAACACCACGAACGCGATCGTCGCCAGGACCGGGTCGGTGACCACCATCGCGGCGGCGGCGATGAGGAGCATGGCGACACTGCCGATCGCCATGGGCAGCGGGGCGAGGGGCCGCCAGGCCTCCTCGACGTCGGCGTTGGCGTTGGACAGCAGTTGCCCGGTGGCGTGGCGGTGGTGCCAGGCCAGCGGCAGGCGCAGGTAGGTGCGCGAGACGCTGCGCCGGTAGCGGGCCTGCATGCGGAACTGCATCAGCCCGGCGAACAGCCGCCGGGCGGCCAGGCCGATCGCCTTGGCGAGGCCGACGCCCAGCAGCAGCGCCGCGGCCGCCGACAGGGCGGCGGCCGTGGTGGAGCGGTTCTCGAAGGCGGGCAGCACGACCCGGTCGGTGATCCCGCCCATGACCTCGGCCGAGGCGACGCTGACGGCGGCGTGCAGGCCGGCACCGGCGACCGCGACGAGGAAGACGGCGGGCTCGGTGCGGATGGCGACCCACAGCACGTGCAATCCGCGCCTGAACACCGCCCGGTGCTGTGTGCGGCTGCTCGTACTGTCGTGCGGCATAGGTCCCCCTGCCCGTAGGCCCGAATTCGCAGCGGTCGCCGGGTGCCGTCCGATGACCCGACGGCACCGCCGCTACAACCTACTCCGGCGTGCCGGAAAGGCCGTAGCCGATTAGGTTCAGCGGACGGCGCACACGGACTATTCCGCCTCACACCGGGCGCCGGCGCGTCGTGTCCGGATCCGGACGCACGGCCGCGCGGCGGCGCCCGAACGTCTCACCCCCGGTCTAGCGTCGGCCCCATGCCCATGGACCACGACCGCCTCTGCGACCGCCTGGTGGAGCAGACCCGGCTTCTCGCGGCGCACCTCGACGGCGCCGACCTGACTCTCCCCGTTCCCACATGCCCCGGCTGGACACTGCGCAACCTGGTGCGCCACCTGTGGGGCGGGCACCGCTGGGCCGAGGAGACCGTGCGCACCCGCGCGTCCGAGCCCCTGCCGGCGGGCATCCTGCGCGACGTGGAGGACGCCTCCGCCGACCCCTCCCCCGCCGGCGCCGGAGACGGCGCGGCGGCGGGCGCCTGGCTGGTCGAGGGGGCCGAGCGTCTGGCGGCGACCCTGCGCGCGGCCGGGCCGGGCGCCCGGGTGTGGACTCCGGTGCCGGGCGCCCGGTCCGGCTTCTACGCCCGCAGGTTCGCCCACGAGAGCGCGGTGCACCGGGCCGACGCCGCCCGCGCGCTGGGGATCGGCTTCACGCTGGAGCGGGCTTCGGCGATCGACGCCGTCGACGAGTGGATGGAGCTGGAGTCGCTGCCGATGATGCTCGACGTTCAACCGCGCAAGCGCGAGCTGCGGGGTCCCGGGCGTGTACTGGCCTTCGAGGCCGACGGCACGGCGCCGGCGGAGCGCCCGCGCTGGGTGGTGGACCTGACGGGCGACGCGCTGGCGTGCGGGCGCGGGACGGGGCCCGCGGCGGTGACCGTGACCGGACCTCCCGCGGAGCTCCTGCTCGTGCTGATGCGGCGGCGCCCCGCCGAGGGTGCGGGAGTGGCGGTCGAGGGCGACCGCGCGCTGCTGGACTTCTGGCTGGAGCGCGTGGCCTGGTCCTGACCGGCGCCGCCCGCACGGGGCGTCAGGTCGCCAGACCGTGGCGGTAGGCGTAGACGACCGCTTGGACGCGGTCGCGGAGGTCGAGCTTGGTCAGGATGCGCGACACGAACGTCTTGACGGTCTCCGGGCTGAGCACCAGGGCCGCGGCGATCTCGCCGTTGGAGAGGCCGTCGGCGACCAGGCGCAGGACCTCCAGTTCACGGGGGGTCAGCGGGGTGTCCTTCCCGGAGCGCTCGGCGGGCCGGATCCGGGTGGCGTACCTGCCCACGAGCCGGCGCGTCACCTCGGGGTCCAGCAGCGCGGCGCCCGTGGCCACGGTCCGGATCCCGTGCAGCAGCTGGGCGGGCGGCGCGTCCTTGAGCAGGAAGCCGCTCGCACCGGCGCGCAGCGCCTCGTAGACGTACTCGTCCAGGTTGAACGTCGTCACCACGAGCACCTTGACGGGACCGTCCACCCCCGCGCCGGCCAGCAGGCGGGTCGCCTCGATACCGTCGAGCACCGGCATGCGCACGTCCATCACCACGACGTCCGGGCGCAGCCGGGCGGCGAGGTCGACCGCGGCCCGCCCGTCGCCGCACTCGGCCGCCACCTCCATGTCGGGTTGGGCGTCGACGACCGTCACCAGCCCGGTGCGAACCAGCACCTGGTCGTCGCAGACCAGTACCCGGATCGGCGCGGTCACGCCGCGCCGCCCGCGGGTATCCGCGCCCGCACGAGGAAGCCGCCGCCCGGCCGGCGCTCCGCGCTGAACTCGCCGCCCACGACGTCGACCCGCTCGCGCAGGCCGGCCAGGCCCCGCCCGCTTCCGCCGGGGGTCTCGGCCCCCGAGCCGGAGCCCTCTGTGCCGACCTCCACCGTGATCTCCCTTTCGGCGTGGTGCACACGGACCGATGTGGGCCTGCCGGCGGCGTACTTGAGGGCGTTCGTCAGCCCTTCCTGTACGACCCGGTAGGCCACGAGGTCGGCGCTGCCGGTCGACTCCGCCGGCGTGCCCTCTTCGGCGAACTCCACCGGCTGCCCTGCCCGGCGCGTCTGGTCCACTAGGGTGAGCAGCCGGCCGGCGGGCGGTGTCCTGGTCCCGGTGCCGTGGTCGGGGTTGAGCAGGTCGAGCAGGTGCCGCAGGTCGGTGGTCGCCCGCCGACCCGTGTCGCTGACGGCGGTCAGCGCCTGGTCGAGGCGCTCGGGCGCCGCGGTCAGATACCGCGCGGCCTCGGCCTGGACGACCATCGCCGTCACGTGGTGGGTCACGACGTCGTGCAGTTCGCGGGCGATGCTCGTGCGTTCGGCGGTGCGGGTCTGCTCGGCCACGCGGCGGCGGTGCTCGGCTTCGGCGGCCCGGGTGGAGCGCAGCCACGCCCCCATGCCCCACGGGATGACGAGCGCCAGGTAGAACGTGGCGAACTCGACGAACGTCTCGCCGGGGTCGATCCGGTCCAACGCGATCGAGAACGGCACATAGGCCGCCGACAGCAGCAGCACGGCCGAGCGCCGGTACCGCTCCAGATGGGCGCCCGAGCTCAGCAGCGCGATGGCCAGCCCGGTGCCCGCGACCAGGTGGTAGCCGCGCAGCTGGTCGACGGCGAAGCCGAGCACCACCAGGGCCAGGCACAGCGCCGGCCACCTCCGGCGCACGGCCAGCGGCAGGCACTGGAGGAGGACCGCCGCGACGGCCAGGGCGTCGAACGGGCGGTCCGGCAGGCTGCCGATCTGCGTACCCAGGCCGTGCAGCGACGGCACGAACGAGGCCGCCAGAAGCAGCAGGGCCGCCGGGAGGTCGCGCACCGTGACGTCGAGCCGGTGCCAGAACCGGAGGAGCCGCCGAGTCGGGATAACCGGGGGAAGAGCGGTCACCGGGGCAGCTTAGCGCCGGTGCCGGACCGGTCGTCGCGACGCACGGGCACCACGCGTCCGCGGCGGTGGGCCGTCCACAGGAACACCAGCGCGGCCAGCAGGCAGAAGGCGAGCGAGTACAGGCTGCCCTCGGGCCCGAACCCGCCGCCGGTGATCAGGGCCGGGCCCGACAGTTCGGCGTCCAGGAGCCCGCGGGTGGCACCGTTGCCCGAGACCTCGGTGCTGAAGATGCCGCCGGCGGCGAAGTTCCAGCCGAAGTGCAGGCCGATCGGCAGCCACAGGTTGCGGGTGGCGGCGTAGGCGGCGGCGATCATGGCCCCGGCCACGCCCGCCACGACGAGGCCCATCGCGGTGGCGTTCTCGTTGGGCATGTGCCACAGGCAGAACAGCACACTTGTCAGTACCAGCGAGATCCAGGTGCCGGTCTTCTCCTCGATGATGCGGTACAGCACACCGCGGAACAGCACCTCCTCCGTCACCGCGGCGGCGGCCATGAAGCCGACGAGCCCCACGGCGCCGACGACCGAGCCCACCCCTTCGACCTCGTAGAACCCCAGGAAGTAGATGTTCAGGACGACCAGTGCGAAGAGGGCGGCGCCCATCAGCGTCCCCAGCGCGGTCTGGGGCACCAGGCCCGCCGGGGCGACCTCCGCGACGGCGCGCTTCTCGGTGCGCCGCACCACCCACGCGTAGACCAGTACGGTCAGCGCGGCTGTCAGAAGGCCGACCGCGAGGGTGAGCCACGGGTCGCCCTCCACCAGCATCACGACGTTGCCTCCGACGAGGCCGACGGCCACGACGGCCAGGAGCTGCCAGACCACTCTCATGATTCTCTCCTTCTCGACTCCCCGCGGCCGGACCGCCGCGGACGCCGAGAACGCTACGGAGGGGGCGGGTCCCCAATCGTCACCGTGCGGTGGACACCTGCGTGTAGCTCGCACGGGGGACAGATCGGCGGGCGGCATCGCCGCTGCGCCCGGCCGCGGGAGGCGGCGGCCCGCGCCGGGGCGCCGCGCACCGCGCCGCACGAGGCGTCTCGGCGGCTCACAGGGGAACCGGCGGACGGGCGGGTGCCTTCCCCGCGCGGCCTCCCCCGCGGCCGCCTTCTTCGCGTACAGGCCGATCGCACGACCGCGCCGCCCGCTCGCGGACGAGCGGACGGCGCGGGTCCACGGGCGGCGCGGGTCGGCGGAACGGGCGCCCGGCCCGTTCGCGGCCGCCCAGATGCCGCCGATGACCGGCGCGCGGAAGGTCAGCGGACCGACGCAGCCGTCACCGGCCAGGCAGCCGCCCGCGCCGTTGCGACGAAGCGCGGGGTCAGCGCACCGGGTTGCCGTGGGCGCGCAGCTCGGCCTTGACGTCGGCGACGGTGAACTCGCCGAAGTGGAACACGCTGGCGGCCAGCACCGCGTCGGCGCCGGCGTCGACCGCCGGGGGGAAGTGGCCGACCTCGCCGGCTCCGCCGCTGGCGATCACCGGGATACCCACCACCGCGCGCACGGCCCGGATCAGCTCCAGGTCGAAGCCCGCGCGGGTGCCGTCGGCGTCCATGGAGTTCAGCAGCAGCTCGCCGGCGCCCAGCTCGGCGCCGCGGGCGGCCCATTCGACGGCGTCGATGCCGGTTCCGCGCCGACCGCCGTGCGTGGTGACCTCGAACCCGCTGGGGGTGGTGTGCTCACCCGCGGTGCGGCGCACGTCGGCGGACAGCACCAGGACCTGGCTGCCGAAGCGCTCGGCGATCTCCCGGATCAGCTCGGGGCGGGCGACGGCGGCCGTGTTGACGCCCACCTTGTCGGCGCCGGCGCGCAGCAGCCGGTCGACGTCTTCGGGGGTGCGCACTCCCCCGCCCACGGTCAGCGGGATGAAGACCTGCTCGGCGGTGCGGCGCACCACGTCGTAGGTGGTCTCGCGGTCGCCGCTGGAGGCCGTGACGTCCAGGAAGGTCAGCTCGTCGGCGCCCTCGGCGTCGTAGCGGCCGGCCAGCTCGACCGGGTCGCCGGCGTCGCGCAGGTTCTGGAAGTTGACGCCCTTGACCACCCGCCCGGCGTCGACGTCGAGGCAGGGGATGACGCGTACCGCGAGTGTCATGCCGCGCGCACCGCCTTCAGGGCCTCCTGCAGGGTGAAGGCGCCCTCGTAGAGTGCGGTGCCCATGATGGCGCCCTCCACTCCCTCGGATGTCAGCGCCGCGATGGCCGTCAGGTCGTCGAGCGTCGCGATGCCGCCGCTGGCGACCACGGGCTTGTCCGTGCGCCGGGCGACGGTGCGCAGCAGTTCCAGGTTGGGGCCCTTGAGCGTGCCGTCCTTGGTGACGTCGGTGACGACGTAGCGGGCGCAGCCCTCGGACTCCAGGCGGTCGAGGGTGGCGTCCAGGTCGCCGCCGTCGCGGGTCCAGCCGCGGGCGGCCAGGGTGGTGCCCCGCACGTCCAGGCCGATGGCGATGCGGTCGCCGTGCTCGGCGATGATGCGCGCGCACCAGTCGGGGTTCTCCAGTGCGGCGGTTCCGATGTTGACGCGCGTGCAGCCGGTGGCGAGAGCGGCGCCGAGCGACTCGTCGTCGCGGATGCCGCCGGAGAGCTCGACGCGGATGTCGACGCGGTCGACGATGCCGGCCAGCAGGTCGCGGTTGTGGCCGCGGCCGAACGCGGCGTCGAGGTCGACGAGGTGGATCCACTCCGCCCCGGCCCTCTGCCAGCCCAGCGCCGCCTGGAGGGGGTCGCCGTACTGGCCGCCGGAGCCGGCCTTGCCCTGGACGAGCTGGACGGCCTGCCCGCCCGCCACGTCGACGGCGGGCAGCAGTTCAAGGGTGGAGGACATGGGTGGCCTTACTCGTGGGTTGCGGTCGAAGGGCGGTGCGGGCCGGTCCGGGCGCCGCGGAGCCCCGTCACAGCGTGCCGACCCAGTTGGCCAGCACCCGGGCGCCGGCGTCGCCGGACTTCTCGGGGTGGAACTGGGTGGCCGCCAGCGGGCCGTTCTCCACGGCCGCCACGAAGGGGGTGCCGTGGGTGCTCCAGGTCACCAGGGGAGGCGCGATGTGCGGGGAGGCCGGCTCCAGCGTCCACTCCAGCACACCGTAGGAGTGCACGAAGTAGAAGCGCTCGTCGGCGCCGAGGCCGTCGAACAGCCGGCTTCCCTCGGGCGCCCGCAGGGTGTTCCAGCCCATGTGCGGCACGATGGGCGCCCGCAGCCGCTCCACCGTCCCGGGCCATTCGGCACAGCCCCGGCTGGCCACTCCGTGCTCGACGCCGCGGTCGAAGAGCACCTGCATGCCGACGCAGATCCCCAGCACCGGCCGGCCGCCGGCCAGTCTCTTGCCGATGACGCGGTCGCCGCCGGCGGCGCGCAGTCCCTCGCTGCACGCGGCGAAGGCGCCGACTCCGGGCACGACGAGGCCGTCGGCCTCCAGGGCGGCGTGCGGGTCGCCGGTGACGGCGACCTCGGCGCCGGTGCGTTCGACTGCGCGCTGGGCCGAGCGCAGGTTGCCCGAGCCGTAGTCCAGGATGACGACTCGCTTGCTCACGTTGCTCCCGCCTTTCCTCGGGTCGCGGTCGCCGGGGGCCCGGCGGCGGACGCCGGCCTCACCCGCCGAAGTAGCCCATGCGCAGGACCCCGGCCGCCACCGCCAGCAGCGCGCACACCGCGAGCGCGACCGCCAGGACCCGGTTGATCCTCCACATCGGAACCGTTCCCCCGGCCAGCAGCCCGCCCAGCGCAATGAGCAGAACGCCCCACACCTCGGTCACTACAGCGCGCCCTTGGTCGAGGGCACGCCGCTGACGCGGGGGTCGGGCTCGCAGGCCTGGCGCAGCGCCCGCGCGAGCGCCTTGAACTGGCACTCGACGATGTGGTGGGCGTTGCGCCCGTAGGGGACGTGGACGTGCAGGGCCACGCGGGCCTGGGCCACGAACGACTCCAGGATGTGGCGGGTCATCGTGGTGTCGTAGTCGCGGCCGATCACCGGCGCCATGCCCTCGGGCTCGCTGTGCACCAGGTAGGGCCGCCCCGAGACGTCCACGGTGACCTCGGCCAGCGCCTCGTCGAGTGGCACCTTGGCGTCGGCGAAGCGGCGGATGCCCGCCTTGTCGCCGAGGGCCTGGCCGAAGGCGGCGCCCAGCGCCAGCGCGGTGTCCTCCATCGTGTGGTGGGAGTCGATGTGCAGGTCGCCCTCGGTGCGCACGGTCAGGTCGAACAGGCCGTGCTTGGCGAGCTGGTCGAGCATGTGGTCGAAGAAGCCGACGCCGGTGGAGACGTCGGCGACCCCGCTGCCGTCCAGATCGATCCCGACGGCGACCTTGGTCTCCTTGGTTGCGCGCTCGACGCGGCCGGTGCGGCTCATGGCTTGCGGTCTCTCCTGCGGATCTGGGCGGGCGGGGCGGGACGGCGGGTGGGACGGCCGGTCGCGGCGGGCGGGGGCCCAATACCGCGCACTCGCCCACTCACCTCGCGGTCACTTCGAGCAACGCTGTGCGGAACGCCGACATTTCCTCGGGGGTGCCGACGGTGACGCGCAGCGTGTGCGGCGGCCCGACCTCGCGTACGAGCACGCCGCGCTCCAGCATCCCCCGCCACACCGCGGAGCGGTCGGCGAAGTCGCCGAAGAGAACGAAGTTGGCGTCGGATGCGGCCACGGCGAAGCCGTGCCCGCGCAGCCACTCCACCAGCGAGTCGCGCTCCTGTCGCAGCTGCTTGACCTGGCCCAGCAGCTCGTCGGCGAACTCAAGGGCGGTGGCGGCCACCACCTGGGTGATCGCGGAGAGATGGTAGGGCAGGCGCACCAGCTGCAGCGCGTCGACGACGGCGGGGTGAGCGGCCAGGTAGCCCACGCGGGCACCGGCCAGCGCGAAGGCCTTGGACATGGTGCGCGAGACGATCAGCCGGGGGTGCTCGGCGAGCAGCGTCAGCGCGCTGGGCGTGCCCTCGCGGCGGAACTCGGCGTAGGCCTCGTCGACGACGACCATGCCCGGGGCGGCCGCGGCCACCGCGGCGACGGTCTCCAGCGGCAGCGAGGCGCCGGTCGGGTTGTTCGGCGATGTCAAGAACACCACGTCGGGCCGGTGGCGGTGCACGGCGTCGACGGCGGCGCCGGCGTCGAGGCCGAAGTCGGTGCCGGTGCGGTCGACGGGGACCCAGTCGGTGCAGGTGACCCGGGAGATGACCGGGTGCATCGAGTAGGAGGGCTCGAACCCCAGGGCGGTGCGTCCGGGGCCGCCGAAGGCCTGCAGGATCTGCTGCAGGACCTCGTTGGACCCGTTGGCGGCCCAGACGCGGCCCGGGTCGAGCCCGTGGCCGAGGTAGTCGGCCAGGGCCGCGCGCAGGCGGGTGGCATCGCGGTCGGGGTAGCGGTTGAGCCCCGCGGCGGTCTGCTCGACGTTGCGGGCCAGTGCCGCCGCCAGCTCCGGCGAGGGGGCGTAGGGGTTCTCGTTGGTGTTCAGCGCGACGGGAACGTCCAGCTGCGGCGCGCCGTAGGGGCTGCGTCCGCGCAGGTCCTCGCGTAGCGGCAGGTCCTCCACGCCGATCCGATCCCGGTCGCCGCCGCCCTGGGGGCCGGCGGCGCTCACGTCTGCGCCTCCTGCCCGGCGCCGACGCGCACGGCCACCGCCTCGCCGTGGGCCGGGAGGTCTTCGGCCTCGGCCAGCGCACACACATGCGCGGCGGAGGCGGCCAGCGCCTCGCGCCCGTACTCGACGACGTGCACCCCGCGCAGGAAGGTCTGCACGCTCAGACCGGCGGTGTGCGCGGCGCTGCCGCCGGTGGGCAGCACGTGGTTGGAGCCCGCCAGGTAGTCGCCCAGGGAGACCGGCGAGTAGTGGCCCACGAAGACGGCGCCGGCGTTGCGCACGGCGGCGGCGTGGCCGGCGGAGTCGGCGGTCATGACCTCCAGGTGCTCGGCGGCGTAGGCGTCGACGACGGCCAGGCCGTGAGCGATGTCCTCGACCAGCACGATCCCCGACTGCGGTCCGCCCAGCGCCTCGGCGACGCGGTCGCTGTGGCGTGTGGCGGCCACGCGCGCGCCCAGCTCGGCCTCGACCTTGCCTGCCAGTTCCTCCGAGGGCGTGACCAGGACGGACGCGGCGACCACGTCGTGCTCGGCCTGGCTGACGAGGTCGGCGGCGACGTAGGCGGGGTCGGCGGTGTCGTCGGCCAGGACGGCGATCTCGGTGGGCCCGGCCTCGGCGTCGATGCCGATGACGCCCTTGAGCAGGCGCTTGGCGGCGGCCACCCAGATGTTGCCGGGGCCGGTGACCATGTCGGCGCGCTCGCACTCGCCGGCGCCGTAGGCGAACATCGCCACGGCCTGGGCTCCCCCGACGGCGTAGACCTCGTCGACGCCCAGCAGCGCGCAGGCGGCGAGGACCACGGGGTGCGGCAGGCCGCCGAACTCGGCCCGGGGCGGCGAGGTGACCGCCAGCGAGCCGACGCCGGCCTCCTGGGCCGGCACCACGTTCATCACGACGCTGGAGGGGTAGGCGGCCCGGCCGCCCGGGACGTAGAGGCCCACCCGGTTCACCGGCACCCAGCGCTCGGTGACGGTGCCTCCGGGCACCACGCTGGTGGTGGTGTCGGCGCGGCGCTGGTCGGCGTGGACGCGCCGGGTGCGCTCGATCGACTCCTCCAGGGCGGCTCTGACGCCGGGGTCCAGCGCCGCCAGCGCGGAGTCGAGCTCGGCGCGGGTGACGCGGACGCCGGTGAGCCGTACGCCGTCGAAGCGCTCGGTGAGCTCGACGAGCGCCTCGGTGCCGCGCAGGCGCACGTCCTCGCAGACGGACCGGACCTGTTCCATCGCGGCCGAGACGTCGGTGTCGGCGCGCGGGAGCAGCTCCCGCGGGTCGCCGGCGCTTCCTCGGAGGTCGATTCGGGAGATCACGGCTTCATTCTAGGGGCCGCGGCGGCGCCGGCGGGCCCCGCTCGGGTGCCGGCCGGGCCCGCCGCCCGGACCCGCGGATCCGAATTGAGGAAAGCCTTACCGAATGCCGGAGTATTAAGCTCCGCCTAACTTCGGAACACCTAACCTAAATCGCCTTGAGCAAGGTTTTCCTAAGTGTCCTGCACAACGTCCATATAAATCGACAAGCGAATTTCGGCGCGCTATCGTTAAAGCATGAACGCGATGACACGGACGCCCGAGCACGGCCTTTCAAAGTTCCACCGCCTCCTCCTCGACCAGGTAGGACACGAATTCACCGCATCGCACCAGTACTTCGCGCTGGCAGCCTGGTTCGACGACCGCGACCTTCCGGGCCTCGCCCGGGTCTTCTACCGGCAATCGCTGGAGGAGCGCGACCACGCCACCATGATGGTGCGGTATCTGATCGACAACGGCGTCTCCCCCGACATTCCCGGTGTCGGCGGAATCGAGACCGACTTCACGGGGCCGCGCGAACTCGTCGCTCTGGCGCTGCGCCAGGAGCAGCAGGTGACCGAGCAGATCAAGCAGCTCGCCAAGGCCGCCCGCGACGAGCACGACTACACCGGCGAGCAGTTCCTCAACTGGTTCCTGCAGGAGCAGGTCGAGGAGGTCTCGACCATGTCGACCCTGCTGAACGTCGTCGACCGCGGCAACGGCAACATGTTCGACGTCGAGACCTGGGTCAACCGCGAGCTGTCGTCGACCGGCGACGCCGCCGGCGCACCCGGCACCGCGGGCCCCTCGGTCAGCTGAGGCCGGCCGCCTCGACCGCGCGTCCCGGCCCTGCTGTGCGGCGCCCGACCCTCGGCGGGTGGGCGTTGCACAGTCGGGCATACTTGTGCAATGCCACACCGGTTGCCGCTCTTTCCGCTGAACAGCGTGCTGTTCCCGGGCGCGCCCCTGCCGCTGCGGGTGTTCGAGGAGCGCTACCGCCGCCTCATGGGCGACGTGCTCGACGATCCCGGCGACGCCGTATCGGGCACCTTCGGCGTCGTGGGGATCGAACTGGGCCAGGAGGTGGGCGAGACCTCGGCCCACCAGCTCGCCCACGTGGGCTGCACCGCCGAGGTCCGCACGGCCCGCCGGCACGCCGACGGCACGTTCGACGTGGTGGTCGAGGGCGGATCGCGCTTCCGCGTCGCCTCCGTCGAGGACCCAGGTCCCAAGGGGTATCTGCGCGCCGAGACCACCTTCCTGCCCGACGAGGTCGGAGAGGGCGCCGAGGACTACGCCGAGCGGGTCGGGCACCTGTTCAGCGTCTACTGCCGGCGCCTGCGCGGCCTCGGCGTCGGCGCCGAACCGCCCCGGGACCTCCCTTCGGCCCCTCTGCCGCTGTCCTATGCGGTCGCCGCGGCCATGGTGGTCGACCAGGGCGACAAGCAGCGGCTGCTGGAGGCCGACCACGCGGCCCAGCGCCTGCAGTTGGCCGCCGACCTGCTGCGCCGGGAGAACCGCGTGCTGACCTCCCTACCCGTCCTGCCTGCGGAGCACCTCCCCCAACCCGAGGTCGGCCTGAACTGAGACCGGAACGGGTGTGCCGGGCCGGTCGGCACGCACCGGAGGCAGCACCCACCCGGGCGGCGGCCGGCACCGCCGCCCACGACAGAGCGGAGGCCGCCGTGGGCGCCAAGCAGACTCCGGCGACGGCCGCGGCGCGCCGCGCCGGCATCGACTACCGGCTGCACCCCTACGTCGCCGCCGGCGGCGACGGTCCGGGATCCGCCTACGGCCAGGATGCGGCCCGCGCCCTCGGCGTCAGTCCCGACCGCGTGTTCAAGACGCTGGTGGCCGAGGTCGACGGGCGCCTGACGGTGGGAGTGGTGCCGGTCTCGGGCGGTCTGGACCTCAAGGCGCTGGCGGCCGCCGCGGGCGGCAAGCGCGCGACCATGGCCCAGGCGGCCGACGCCGAGCGCGCCACCGGCTACGTGGTCGGCGGGATCAGCCCTCTGGGCCAGCGCAGGCGGCTGCGCACCGTCGTCGACTCCTCGGCCGCCGACCACGGCACCGTGTTCGTCTCGGCGGGCCGCCGCGGCCTGCAGATGGAGCTGGCCCCCGCCGACCTGGTGCGCACCGCCGAAGCGACGTCCGCCCCCATAGCGGCGCACTGACCCCCGGCGCCCGCCCCGGTCGGCACCGCAGTCCCCGTGAGCGCGCCCCGCCGAGCGTGCTGCGCTCCGCCGCGCCGCACGGGCCGGGGGAAGTGGCGCGGTTCCACCCCGGGCGCCGCCCCCCGGGCACCGGCCCGCTGCGCCGGCCCTTCGCGCGCCATCGGCCCCGTGCGGGAGCGGATCCGCGTGCGAGCGGGGCCATGCGGCCTCTTTCCTCGGTGCCCCTTCCGACTTACGGTTGTCTCACCGAGGTGAATACAGCGGGGCGCGTGAAGGAGGCGCGATGGTCGCCGGGATCGTGTGGACCACGACGCTGGGCTACCTGGCAGTCGCCGCCTGCTACATCGTCACCAGGCTGGCGTACGCGCGCATCCGCCGCCGCGGGCCGCAGCGCCCGCCCGTGGGCACCGAGGACCTCGACTGCTTCGAACTGGCCATGCTCGCCGGCGGCCGCCAGCGTATGGGCGAGGTCGCGCTGGCCGAGCTGTATTTGAGCGGCCGAGCGGTCGCCCGCGGCCACGGGCTGGTCGCCCGGCCCCAGCATGCCGAGCAGCGGCCCGAGGGGCTCTCCTCGGCCCCCTTCACGCGCCTGCTCGACGCGCGGCTGGAGTCCTCCCGCTCCCTGGCGGCCGACCAGCTGGTGCGGCTGGCGGCCCGGGCCGACCCGGCCACGGCCGTGCTGTGGCGGCTGCGCCGGCTGGGCCTGTTCCTCTCGCCCGACCGGCTGGCGCGGGTCGCACTGCTGCGCACCGCCGCCTGGGGACTGCACATGCTCGTCGGCGCCCTGGGCGTGTTCGCCGGCGGCGGCGCGGTGCTGTGGGCCATGATCCCCGAGGGCGAGCGGATCGACGCGGTCCCGCTGGTGTTCGCCGGGGTGCTGATCACCTACCCGTCGCTGGTCTACGTCAGCGGGCGGCTCCTGGGCGGGATGCCGGGCGCCGTCGCCGTGTCGGCCGCGGTCGCCGCCGCCTCGATCCCCGTCGTGCCCGAACCGCGCGGTCCGGCGGCCCTGCTGGCGCTGCTGGCGGGCTGGTTGCTGCTGCACTTCCTCTACCGGCTTACCGGCAACAAGCTGGGCCCGCGCACCGCCGCCGGAGACGCCCTGCTGGCCGAGGCCCACGCACTGCCCGAAGGGGACGACTCCACCCAGGCGGCGCTGCGGTCCACCGCCCTCCTCGGGTTCCGCGCGCTGCGGCGCGGACGGCGCGCACGCCTGCGCGACGGCCCGACGCCGGAGTGCGCGGAGTTCGCGGCGGTGTGCTCGTTCGCGTCGGCGTGCGGCAGCGGGGTGGGCCGCCCCAACCACGGGCTCGGCGGCAACTTCGGCGGTGACGGCGGCCCCGGCGACTGGGGCGGCGAGGGCGCCGCTCCCCCGGCGGCCAGGCGCCGCACAGGACGCGGACCGGAGGCGGCCGCGTAGGCGAGCGAGTCCGAAGTCCGCTCAGGTCGCGGACATGGCGAAGGGGTGCCGCAGAGTCTTGATGGAACGAGACCCGGACACCCTTCCGACCGCACTCCGCGTCTTGCTGCTCAACCACGTCGTGCCCGACCGCGGGATCGGCACCCCGCCCCGCCTCTCCGGCCCGACCTGCTGTGCCCGGCCATCGCCCGGGCCCTGCTCGGCTACGGCTCCGCCCCGCTGCCCAGCGCCGCCTCGCGCGGGACCGTCGAACGCTCCGAGCCGGCCGGGCAGGCGGGATACGGCTTCTGCCGGGTCCCGACTACCCGGTCACGGTCGGCGACGGTCCTCGGGCCGGGCGGCGCGCCGGGACGGGAAGGCGCGCCGGCGGTGATCAGTCGCCGTGGACGACGATGACGATCTTTCCTCGCGTGCGTCCGCGCTGGGAGAGCGCGTGCGCCTCTCCGATCCGGTCGAGGGCGAAGACGCGCTCGATGCGCGGTGTGTAGCGGCCTCTCCGGCCCAGCTCCGCCGCTTCGGTCAACAGCGCAGGGTCGTTCTCCGCGTCGACGATGTGCGCTCCCAGCCGCGCCGCGTTGGCGTGGTCGGCGATCGTCGACACGCGCGAGGCGTCGCCGACGATCGCGACGAGGTCGGGCAGGGACCCGGAGGCGGCGGTGTCGAGCGCGACGTCGACACCGCCGGGAGCGAGGGCGGCCACGCGCCCGGCGAGCCCGGCGCCATAGGTGGTGGGGAGCGCGCCGAGCGAGGCGAGGAACGCGTGGGTGCGCTCGCTGGCCGTCCCGATGACGGTGGCGCCGTGGGCGAGTGCGAACTCGACGGCCGCGCTGCCCACGCCTCCCGCGGCGCCCTCGATGAGCAGGGTGCGCCCCTGCAGCGGGCCGAGCGCCTTCAGCCCGCCCATCGCCGTCACTGCCGCCAAGCCGGCGCCGGCGGACTGCTCGTCGCTCCACGTGCCGGGTGCGGGGGCCCATGCCGAGAGCACGGCGAACTCCGCGGTCGCGCCGGTGACACCGCCCAGGCCGAAGACGCGGTCGCCGATCTCCACCCCCTGCACCCCGTCACCGATCTCGTCGACGACGCCGGCGGCGTCACGGCCGGGGATCGCAGGCAGGTCCAGGGGCAGCCAGTCGCGCGCGGCACCGGTCCGCAGCTTCCAGTCGACGGGGTTGACGCCGGCGGCCGCGACACGGATGCGGATTTCGCCGGGGCCGGGGTGCGGTTGCGGTACCTGCTCGACCACGAGGGTCTCCACACCGCCGTACTCGTGGAAGCGAACTGCACGCATGACGTCTCCTTTGCGGAGTGCTGGGAATGCCCGGCGATCGCCGGCGTCGGCCACGCTAGGACCTGCCATGGGCGTCAGGGGCAAATCCGGTCCGGGGCGTGGGCGCCGCCGCGGACACGGGGTGAGCGCCGGTGCGGGGCGGGCCCGGCGGCGCGCCGCCGCGGCCGCCGGAGCGTCCGCGATTCGGCGCCGCGCGGTCCGCTCAGCCGGACCCGCGCGCCTGGTCGCCGCCCTCGGGCGCGGCGTGCCGCGAGTGCACCGCCGCGGGCGGGTCCGCCGCGGACGCGTCCGCACCGTCCTCGGCGAGGTGGCGCTGCGCGGGAAGGTCGCCGCGCCACAGGCTCACCGCGTCGAAGAGCGCGTACTGCAGCACCGCCACGAACGGCCAGGCCATCAGGGCGCTGAGCGCGTCCAGCCGCAGCCCGGAGCGGATCACGGCGCCCGGGCTCGCGGACTCCACCGCCCGCTGGAACTCCGCGGCGTCGATGAGGGTGCCCGTCTGCCACGCGGCGAGGGACCCCAGCAGGGATCCGGCCGCCATGCCCAGCAGGCAGGCCATGCGCAAGTCGGTCGCGTCGCGCGCCGCCAGCCGGTACTGGAGGATGTAGACGGCGTAGCCGCACACCAGTCCGGCCCCCATCATGATGAGCGCGAAGTAGCCGTCGACGGCGAAGGCGGTCTCGGAGAGGGGAAAGGGCAGGATTCCGCCGTCGCGCCCGACGGTGACCCGCGGACGCGGGGCCAGCAGCCACCACAGCAGGCCCAGCGGCAGCCCCAGCACGGCCGTACAGCCCAGGACGGTACCGCCCACGGTGAGTCTCCGGCGGGTCATCGGCCGCCGCACCCCCTTGTCCGGTCGGGTCTCTTGCCTACTTTCCGGTCTCCGCGGTGGGAAAACCGGTCGTGCCGGGTCCGGTGGGGAACGACAATGGCCCTCATGCCACCGACCGCTGATGCCCCAGAACCCCCGTCGACGGCCGAAGCCGCCCGAATTCCCCCGCCGCCCGTACCCAGGACGGACGCGCCGACATCGGCGGACGAGCGCACCATGCTCACGGCCTGGCTGGACTGGCACCGCTCAACCGTATGGGAGAAATGTGCGGGTCTGCGCCGGGACCTCGCGGCGGCCTCCCCGCTGCCGACCTCTCCGCTGATGTCGGTGGGCGGCGTCGTCGCGCACCTGTGCTGGGTGGAGTACGCCTGGTTCGAGATGTGCCTGACGGGCCGCACCGACCGTGGGCCCTATACCGCCGAGGGCCCCGGCGGGGAGTGGCGGCGGGGCGCCGAGCGGCCGCCGGCCGAGCTGCTGGCGGCCTACGCCGACCAGTGCGAGCGCTCCCGCGGCATCGCCGAAGCGCTGGAGATGGACGACTCGGGGCGCGCGTCCGACGGACGCACGGTGACGCTGCGCTGGGTGCTGGTGCACATGATCGAGGAGACCGCACGCCACAACGGCCATCTGGACGTCCTGCGCGAACTGGCCGACGGCACCACCGGGGAGTGACAGTGGACGGGCGCTCGTGACCTCAGAGGAGCGTGGTCCACAAGCCCCGCCACAGTCGTGTCCGCCCGGCGGGCGCGTGCCGCCGGAACCGGCGACAGCACGGCGGGCGGTACCCGTCACGACCGATCACCACGCCGCCGTGGTCGACCACCCCGGCCCTGACCCGGCCGATGCGGCCCCCGGCGGGCCGCGACCGGTCCCCGTCCGGCCGACCCCGCCCGCCGCTCGCCCCGGGCACTCACGCGCGGCTGCGGGCGCGGGTCCGCGCTCTGTTCACGCGCGGCGCGGACCCGCACCCGGCCGGGACGGCGCCCCCGCAGCCGTCCCGCATGGCGGGGGCCCGTCGGCGCGGGGCGAGCGCCGCCGGGAGAGCCGCCCCACCCGTACATGGTCGACGGGTCGCTGTCCTGCGCGGCGCCCGGGCACCACTCCCACCGCGTTCCCGCCGGTCGGCAGGGGAGACGCGTTGACTCCTTCCCCGGCCGAGCGGCACCGGTCCCCGTCCCAGCGCCCCGCGCCGGAACAACGGCGCTTCGCGCCGGGGAGCGCGGGGCGAACCCGAGCGCGCCGCCCGCCACGGACGGACCCGTCGGTCAGCCCTACTCCCTGGGGCCGGGGCCGTCCCGGTACGGCTCCTCGCCGTCGGGGCCGCCGTCGTCCTCGGACGCGTCCCCGCCGGAGCCGTCGTCCTCGGCGAGGATGCGGTAGAGGCCCCGCTTGGTCTCCGACAGCAGCCGCTTGGCGCGCTCGGCCTGGCCGTCGGTCCCGGCCTGGGCGACCTGGGCGGCCGCGGCCGCCAACTGGTAGGCCAGCGAGCTGATCTCGGCGTACCGCGCCATGGCGTCCTCGTGCTCCTCCGAGACGGCCTCCCAGGGCGGGATGAGGTCGGCGGCGTCGCGCTCGACGTACGCGCGTCCCTCGTCGGTCAGCTCGAACGGGCGGCGCCGGCCGTGGGCGTCCTCGGCGGGGCGCACCAGCCCCTCGTCCTCCAGCTGCTGCAGCATCGGATAGACCGATCCCGAGCTCGGACGCCAGACGTTGCCGCTGCGCTCGCGGCCCTCGCGGATGATCTCGTAGCCGCTGCGCGGCTCCTCCGCCAGCAGCAGCAGGATTCCGGTGCGGACGTCGCCGCGGCGGGCCCGCGGACCCCCGCGCCGCCGGCGCCCTCCCCCGCCGCCGAAAGGCCCGCCACCGGGCCCGGGCGGGAACGGACCGCCGCCCCACATCGGCCCGGGAGGCCCGGGAGGCCCGGGCGGAACGGGCGGCACCGGGCCGCCCGGCCAGCCGCGGCGCGGGCCCTGCGCCCACGCCGCCATCCTGCGCAGCGACCGGACGTTCCCGTGGTGGAAGCCGCGCGGACCGCACCAGCCGTCGGCCCGGCGCGCTCCCGCCCCGTCGTCGCGGTCGTCGGCGCTTTCGTCGCCGGGCCGGTAGGCCTCGCGCCCGGGCATCCCGGCGCGCTGTCCCCACGACCACGGCATCGACATCGCAGTCATCGTGCTACCCCCGTAGCTGTCGATACTCCTGAAACGTGTCTCGATAGATTACGCCCTATCGAGATACGTTTACGATATATCTATAACTCGGCTCCGTCAACGGTGTGTTCCGCACTCCCCCCGGCGCTCCGCGGAAGAGCCGCGGAACTGTTCATCCGGTGATCCACGCGGTGACGCCCGGCGGTGGCACGGTGGGATACCTCCGGGCACTCGGTGCTCGGCGCCTACCGCACGCACCGGATCGGAAAGGATTCCCCCCATGCCCCGCACCCGTCCCACCCTGCTCGCGCTCTCGGCTGCGCTGGCCTGCACGCTGGCCGCCGCCCCCGCCGCCCAGGCCGACCGCGGCGGCGGGCACGGCGACCCCGGCAGCGGCGGCCGCGGCGGCGGCACCGTGCGCTTCGCGACGTTCAACGCCTCGCTGAACAGGGCCGAACAGGGCGGTCTGGTCGAGGACCTGTCGAAGCCCGGCGACAAGCAGGCGCAGGCCGCCGCCGAGGTCGTCCAGCGCACCCGCCCCGACGTGCTGCTGGTCAACGAGTTCGACTACGACGAGCACGGCCGCGCCGCCGAGCTCTTCCAGCGCAACTACCTCGCGCGCCCCCAGAACGGCGCCGCGCCCATCCGCTACCGGTACCGCTACACCGCACCCGTCAACACCGGCGCGGCCTCCGGGTTCGACCTGAACAACGACGGTCGCACGGTGACCGAGCCGGGCGCGCCCGGATACGGCGACGACGCCTACGGCTTCGGCGCGTTCCCCGGCCAGTACGGAATGGTGGTCTACTCGCGCTACCCGATCGACCGCGGCGCCGTCCGCACGTTCCGGACCTTCCGCTGGGCCGACATGCCCGGCGCGCTGCTGCCCACCGATCCCGAGACGGGCGAGGACTACTACTCCGAGCAGGAGCGCGAGAAGCTGCGGCTGTCCTCCAAGAGCCACTGGGACGTGCCCGTGCGCCCGGGCCGCGGCCGGCCCGTGCACCTGCTCGCCTCCCACCCCACGCCGCCGAGCTTCGACGGCCCGGAGAAGCGCAACGTCGCCCGCAACCACGACGAGAACCGGTTCTTCGCCGACTACGTCGCGCCGAGCCGCAGCGGCTACATCTACGACGACGAGGGGCGGCGCGGCGGCCTGCACCCCGGTGCGCGGTTCGTGATCGCCGGCGACCTCAACGCCGACCCCGAGGACGGCGACGGCCACCCCCGCGCCACCCTCCAGCTGCTGGAGTCGTCCCGCGTCGACGGCCGCGTGCGGCCCACCAGCGAGGGCGCGCCGCAGGCCGCCGAGGAGCAGGGCGGCGCCAACGCCCAGCACACCGGAGACCCCGCCCTGGACACCGCCGACTTCGGCGAGCCGCAGCCGGGCAACCTGCGCGTGGACTACGTGCTGCCCTCCCGCGGGCTGCCGGTGGTCGACACCCGCGTGTTCTGGCCCGCCGCGGGCCGGCCCGGCGCCGAGGCCGCAGCGAAGGCCTCCGACCACCACCTCGTCTGGCTCGACGTCCGCCACCGCTGAGTACCGGCCGCCGGGCGGAGCGAGCCTCCCGCCCGGCGGCCGCGCCCGGAAGGACCCCCGCCGCGTGTAACGGTGCCCGGGGCGGGTAGCCGCGCCGGCGAAGGCGCGCGGCTACCGCCGTCGGGGGTGAGGCATGGACCGGCCCGCGAAGTCCGGGGAGAGGCAGGGCGCCGGGACGGGCTCGCAGCTGGGTCCGGCGCTGTCGGAGTACCGGCGCCGGCGCGACTTCGCCCGCACCGCCGAACCCGAGGGCGACGGCTCGGGCCGGCGGGACGGCGAAGGCCCGCTGTTCGTGATCCAGCGCCACGTCGCCCGGCGCGAGCACTACGACCTGCGCCTGGAGGTCGACGGCGTACTCAAGTCCTGGGCCGTGCCCAAGGGCCCCTCGACCGACCCGCGCGACAAGCGCCTGGCCGTGCCCACCGAGGACCACCCGCTCGACTACGCCGAGTTCGAGGGCTCCATCCCCGCCGGAGACTACGGCGGCGGCACCGTGATCGTGTGGGACACCGGCATCTACGCCAACACCACCGCCAAGAAGGGGGAGCCGATGAGCATGGCCGAGGGTCTGGAGCACGGGCACGTCTCCTTCGAGCTGCACGGCGAGAAGCTGACCGGCCGCTTCGCGCTCAACCGGTTCCGCTCCGGCGAGGATGAGGCGGAGGCGTGGCTGCTGGTCAAGGAGCGCGACTTTGGTGCGGACGCGCGGCGCGACCCGGTCTCCACCCAGCCGCACTCGGTACGGAGCGGCCGCGTGATCGACGAGGTCGCCGAGGAGGAGGGCCGCACCCTCAAGGGCCGTCCGCGCGACGGCGGGGAGGAGCGGTGAGCACCGCGGCGGTGCGGCCGCGCCCGGGGCGGCGCCCGGTCGAGATCGGCAGACCGGACAAGGAGCTGTTCGGCGAAGGCGGTGTCACCAAGCGCGAGCTGGCCGAGCACTACCGCGCCGTCGCGCCGATGATGCTGCCGCATGTGCGCGACCGGCCCCTGGCGCTGCACCGCTTCCCCGACGGGATCTTCGCCGACGGCGGCGCGGGGTTCTTCCAGAAGCAGCTGCCCGCGCACGCCCCCGACTGGATCGGCGGCGTCCAGGTGCACCGCGAGCAGGGCGGCGACATCACCATGGCGGTCTGCGACGACACGGCGTGCCTGCTGTGGCTCGCCGACCAGGCGGTGATCACCCCGCACCCGTGGCTGAGCCGCACCGGAGCGCTGGAGCACCCCGACCGCGTCATCGTCGACCTCGACCCGGCCGGCGACGACTTCGCCCTGGTGCGCGAGGCGGCCGCCGACGTCCGCGCGGGACTGGAGGAGGCCGGGCTCGCCGTGTTCGTGATGACCACGGGCTCGCGCGGGCTGCACGTGGTCGCGCCGCTGCGCCCCGAGCTGCACTTCGACGAGGTGCGCAAGTTCGCCCGCCGCCTGGCCGACGCGGTCGCCGCGCGGCGCCCCGACGCCTACACGACCGAGTTCCGCAAGGACAAGCGCCGCGGCCGGCTGTTCCTGGACGTGCTGCGCAACGCCTACGCCCAGCACGCGGTGGCGCCCTACGCCGTGCGCGCGCTGCCCGAGGCCCCGGTGGCCGTGCCGCTGGAATGGGAGGAACTGGAGGGTATCGCCTCCGCGCGGAACTGGACGGTGCGCACGCTGGGCGAGCGGCTGGAGCGGGCACACGCGGCCGGCGGCGACGCCTGGCACGGGATGGCGCGGCACGCCCGGTCGCCGCGCAAGGCGGTCGAGCGGCTGGCGAAGCTGGAGCGGCGCTCGCGGTGAGCGCCGCCCCCTGCGCGGTTCCCGGAAGGCGCGAACGGCGGTCCCCGGCGGCGGCCGCGCCGCCGCCGGGGCGCCTCGGCGCCGGCGGACGATCACACCTCGTCGAGTCCGAACCCGGTGAAGCGGATCAGGTCGGACATGGTGAAGACGCCGTCCTCGCCTCCGCCCAGCGCCGGCCGCCATCCGGGGTCGTTGCTGAGATAGGAGGACGGGTCGGCGGCCAGCAGCCCGAGGAACACCTCGGCGACGATCCGGCCGCCCACCGGGCCCAGGTGCCGCCCGTCGGCCAGCAGTTCGGCCTCGCGCAGGATGTAGTACCACAGCGGCGCCCCGCGCCGGGGCGTGTCCAGCTCGGACTCGGGCAGCGGCCGCACTCCCATCGCGCAGGCCACCGCCTGCCCCGAGGGCAGTCCCAGGCTCACACCGCGCGTGAGGTTGCGCCGGGCCAGCGACGCGACGCCCTCGGCCGCCTCCTCCGGCAGCTCCATCAGCGGAGGCGCGAGGAACGGGTCGATGGCCCGCGACGGCGCGGGCTCGCTGCCGTCCGTGCCCAGCGGGAAGGACCGGCGCCACTCGATCTGCCACTTCGGCGGCAGCGCGCGGAAGCCGCCCAGGTGGGTCAGCGGGTCGCTTTCGGAGACGGGTTCGGCGGTGAAGATGGGCAGGTCCGGCACCGTCGTGTTCAGCTTGTAGCGCGCCCGGACCATCGAGTGCGCGAAGCGGTAGGCCGCGACGGAGAACTCGACGGGCATGAACGGGTTGTTGCGCCACCGGTAGTGGCGCAGGTGGGCACGCTCGACCGCGTGGTGGGGCCCCGACGGCGGCAGGGCCCGGAGCACGTCGGCGAACGTCTCCTCGCCGACGACGCGCCGCAGGAAGTCGTGGATCACCACCCACTGGTAGTGCCAGCGCACGATGCGCTGGGCGGCGGCGAAGGAGCTCTCCTCGGGCGCCCGCCCGTCCTCCCGCAGCTCGGGCAGCCGCTCCACGACCTTGTTGTGGAACAGCTGCATGGTCAGCTGCAGATGGGTGACGAAGAGGTTCTCGTCGTTGCGCGGATCGGGGATGATCGCCGTCTCCTGCGCGTTGCGCTGCAGGTCGAGCAGGCCGTCGCGGCGGGCGACCAGGAAGCGGCCGGCGTTGTCGTCGTCGTAGAGGTAGGGCTGGTCGCCGGGGCCGCGCCCGTAGACCGAGTCCAGGTCGAAGAACGGCGAGCGGAAGTTGGTCAGCGCGTCGGGATCGTTGCGGCGCACCTGCAGCGGTGACGGGTCGTGGGTGATGTCGTGGTCGATGAACTGGCCGAGGAACGTGTAGCCCGAGGGCACGTCCGGGTTGTCCATCCCCGGGTCGCCGGGGCTGCGTTCCACCATGCGCCCGGCCAGCGCCTTGATCTCGTCCTCGGTAAGCCGGAGCGCGGGCAGGCGGCGGAACATCCGCCCGAACCTGCCCTCGAACATCGGCGACTCGGGCACGTGGCCGAGCCCGCGCGGGGCGAGGCCGTGGCCGCTGCGGGCCGACCGGGGCGCGGACCGGCGCGGCTCGGCTCCGGAGTCGGTGTCCGGCTCGGGCTGGACTGACGTTTCGGCGGTCGACTTCATGACGGCGTCCTCTTCTCCTGGCGCTCGATGATGCGGACTGCTGCGGCGCGAGGACGGGCGGCCGCCGACCGGGCCGGGAGCCGCGGAAACGGCTCCGGCGACGGTGTGCCAAGGGCGTCCGGAGCGTCGGGCGGCCTTCGCGCAGCGTTCTCTCAACCGCACGATCGGTCGCTTGGGACGCTGCGGCAATGCGGGTGGCCGACTACGGACAGTTGGTTCGCGCGGTGGAACCTTCCACCGCTTTCCGAGTCGGTGGCGGGGACTTTCATCGGATGGAATGGAGTATGCAGCGGGAGGCGCGGCCGGATCGCGCGTCGTGCGACGCCGGCGGTGGTGCGCGCCTCGCGGGACGGATGACCGTTCGCCGGCGGCCGACCGTCCGTGCCAGTGCGGGGCAAGACCGCGGCAAACGCAACCGCGCCGGTTAAACGTCGGGTAACCCGGGCAGCACGCACAGGCGCTGATTACGGTCCATCCGGAATCCACATTTCGGATGCACACATTCACCGCTCTGTGCACACCCTCGGCTCGGCGGCTGAGCATGCGCCGCCACGGGAAGCGGGAGGCGCGGTCGAGGAGGGTGTCGGTCGACCCCCCGATACGGCAGGTCGACCTGCCGAGGATTCGCGATACTGCCCGCCACCAACCCTGTTTTGTCGGGACAATCGCGACGAAACCACCCACCAGCGGGCGCCGGCGCCATGAACTGGCTCATAGTCCGAGCGCAGCAGCGCCTGTCACGCCCCTGCTCCGCGCCGCCGGCCGAGATCGCCCCCATAACCCGGCGTGTCGCGGGTAGTGGAGCAGATGACAGGGACGAGGCGGGCCCCTCCCGCCCCCTGAAGACAGCGATCGACGGATCGAGAGAGCCATCCCCCGAGGAGGAGATCCCATGGGGACCCGTAGGAACTGGATCGAACGCAAGGCGCGCCAGGTCATCGGTGGCAGGCTCGACGGAATGGGCGGCGGCTCTCCCGTCACCCGCACCCATCGCCCCCACCGCACGGGCGGTGCGGCAGCGACCCGCGGCCTGGGCGGCATCGTCCGGCGCGCACGGATGCACCGCGGAACCGGTCCGCGCCCCGGCGCACGGACGCGCGGCGGCGGCATGCCCCCGGAGATCCAGCGGGGCTTCCGCCAGGTGGAGAGCCGACTGCGGAGGGCGCTGCGGCGCCGCTGACCGCCTGACCGCACACGAGCGCCGCACGGCCCCGGGCCGTGCGGCGCTCGCACGCGTGTGCGCCGGGCGTGCGGCGGTGACGCGGCGGCCGGCTAGGCGCCCCCGTCGCCGGGGAGGTTCAGGCGCACCATGATGGCGGTGCCCTCGGCGGTCACCTCGCCGTCGTGGCGGATCTCGGCGGCGACCGAGACCTTGCGGCGCTCGGTGCCGGTGACGCGCGAGGTGATCTCCAGCGGCGTGTTCAGCGGGGTCGGGCGCCGGTAGTCCACGTCGAGGTTGGCGGTCAGGCCCGGCATCCCCTCGGCGACGGCCGCCGCGCCCAGGGCCTGGTCGAGGAGCGCGGCGAGCCAGCCGCCGTGCACGAGCCCGGGCGGGCCCTGGTAGGTGCCGTTCAGCCGCACCTGCGCGCGCAGGCCCCCCTCCGGCGCGGTCTCCAGGCGCAGCGGCGGAGCGGCGGCGTTGGTCGGACCGGCGACGGCGTTGGTGAGCGTGCCGTACTCCACCCGGCCGTCGTCCCACGTGCGGCGCACCATGGTGCCGACGTCGTGCCGGGGGCCGTCCCGGAGCTGCGCGGCGGCCGCGGCCACAGCCGCGCGCGCCGCCGAAAGCTCCTCGGCCCCGGCCCGCGTGCGGGCGACGGCGTCGACGAGCGAGCGCACCTCGGCGACCAGGGACGTCAGCTCCGCGGGGATCTCCTCCTCGCCGACCACGGCGAGGCCGTAGTCGCGGGGGTCGGGGAGTTCGGCAACCGGATCGGCGTCGACCGTCATGGCTTCCTTCGCTCTGCAGTGTGTTCTGGGCTCGGCGGGCGGCACTGCGCACCCGGCCCGCAGCGAATCCGCTGCGGTCGGGCCGTGCGGACCGAGCGCCGCCGCGCCGGACGTCCAGCCATGTTACTTGCTGGTAGGTTCATGATCGCCTCCCGCACCGGGGGGAGGCAACGCGACGACCGTCACAGGGGCGGTCGGCGGCGCCGGGCGCCGCAGCCGGCCTGTTCGCGGGCCGGCCCGGGGCCGGCACGAGTGCGCAGGCCCGCTCTTCGCGGCACCGACCGCCGGGCGAGGTACCGGGCGAGCGCGAGCGGCGGAGCCGCGGGAGGACGCGCATCGGCGGGGAGCCGGGCTCAGGCCAGGAGCTTGTACATGTCCCGGTGCACGATGCCCGCGTCCATGAACTCCTCGCCGCGGGCGGTGTAGCCCAGCCGCTCGTAGAAGTCCAGAGCGCGGGTCTGCGCGTGCAGTTCGACGGCTCCCAGTCCCAGCTTGCGCGCCCGGTCCTCGACGGCGCGGACCAGCGCGGCCCCGGCGCCCGTCCCGCGGGCCTCGGGCAGTACCGCCAGCCGGCCGAGGACGCCCCGCTCCCCCTCGGTGACGAGCCGGCCGGTCCCGACGGGCACTCCGCCGGCGCGCGCCAAGAGGTGGTCGGCGGCGAGGTCGCGGGAGTCCCACTCCTCGGCGATGGGCACCCCCTGCTCGGCGACGAACACGGCGCCGCGGATCGCGAAGACGGCGGCGCGGTCCTGAGGGCTCTCCGCGAGGTCGATAGTGAGCACGCGCGGAATTCTAGACCCGGCACGGGGTGCCGGTGCCGGGCGGCGGGCGCCGGGGCCGGGGCCGGACTCGGCCGACACGCCCGCCGGGGCCCGCCTAAGCTGGGGCTATGAGCGACGAGTCCGCCGATCGTGCGCGGTTCTGGCGCCATCCCGGCCTGCCGGGCGTGGAGCTGCTCAAGGCGCATTACGTACGCCACACCTTCAACCGGCACACGCACGACACCTACACCTTCGCCCTCGTCGAGTCGGGCGTCGAGGTCACCTACTACAAGGGCGGCGACGTCAGCATCAGCGCCGGCGGACTGATGGTGGTCGAGCCGCACGAGGTCCACACCGGCCACGCCGGGGTGCCCGACGGCTGGCGCTACCGGGTGCTCTATCCCGAGGTCGACGTGGTCGCCGCCGCGGCGCGCGACCTCGGCATGGACCGCATTCCGCCCTTCACCCCCGAGGAGGTCCGCGACCCGGCGTCATCGCGCCTCGTGCGGGCCGCGCACCGGGCCACCGAGCAGGGCGACCGGCTCAGCGCCTCCACGCTCATCCGCCAGGCCCTGCACCTGCTGCTCTCCCGGCACACCCGCGCGGGCACCGCACCGCACGGGCCGCAACCGCCCGGCTCCGGCCGCGCCGTCGACCGCGCCCGCGAACTGCTGCACACCGCCCTGGCCGACCCGCCCGGCCTGGAGGAGCTGGCCGCAGCCGTGGACACCCCGCCCTTCGCGCTCCTGAGGGCGTTCCGCGCGGCGCACGGACTGCCCCCGCACGCCTACGTGAACAACGTCCGGGTGCAGCGCGCCCGGCGGCTGCTGGCCGACGGCATGGCGCCCGCCGACGTGTCCGCCGCTCTCGGATTCGCCGACCAGCCGCACTTCACGCGCCACTTCAAACGCTCCACCGGCGTGCCGCCCGGCGCCTTCCAGCGGGGAGTCCTGGGGCCGCCGGAGGCGGGGTAGCCCTCGGCCCCGGTGCGGGATCCGGCGCCCGGCCGTCGGCGCCCGCAATATCGTTCAAGACGGCCGTGCGCCGACGCCGCTAGCGTCGGCGGATGTGAACACCTCCACCGCTCTTCTGCCGCCCCCGGTGCGCGACGGGCTGGGGATGGGCGTGGCCGTGGGCCTGTCCGGGACCGCGTTCGGGGCCGCCGCCGTCACGGCCGGGCTCTCGGTGCCCCAGGCGTGCGTGCTGAGCCTGTTCGCCTTCACCGGCGCGTCGCAGTTCGCCCTGGTGGGCGTGGTGGCCGGCGGAGGCGGCCTGGCGGCGGGCGCGGCCGGCGCGCTGCTGCTGGGTGCACGCAACACCCTCTACGGCCTGCGGTTGGCCGACCTGCTGCACTGGCGGGGCCCGCGGCGGCTGCTCGTCGCCCACGGCGTCATCGACGAGACGGCCGCCGGAGCGTTCGCGCAGCCCACCGCGGCGTGGGCGCGCACCTCCTTCGTCACGGTCTTCGCCTCCATCTACCTCGTCTGGAACCTGACCACGCTCCTCGGCGCGCTGGCCACCGAGCGGATCGGCGACACCGACGCGTTCGGGCTGGACGCCATGAGCGCGGCGGTCTTCTTGGCCCTGGTCGGCACGCGGCTGCGCGGCAACCGGCGCGAGCAGGCCGTCGCGGTGCTCGGCGCGGCGATCGCGCTCGCCGCCGTGCCGGTCGCGCCGCCCGGCGTGCCGGTCCTGCTCGCCTCGGCGGCGGCGCTGCTCGTACCGAGCGGGGCGGCGGGAGCCGTGGAGGGCGGCGGGCCGACCGGGCCCGGACGCGGCGGAGAGGAACCCACGGACGGGGAGGCGCGCACATGACGCTCTGGCTGGTCATCATCGGCACCTGCGCCGGGTGCTACGTGCTCAAGCTGGCCGGGCTCTCGGCTCCGCGCCGGCTGCTGGACCACCCGCTCGTGCGGCGCTTCGCGATGACCGTCCCCGTGGCGCTGCTGGCGGCCCTGATCGCCGTGCAGACCGCGAGCGACGGCGGCCGGGAGCTGGTCTTCGACCCCGCGCGCATCGGCGGGGTGGCCGCCGCCGCGGTCGCCCTCCTGCTGCGCGCCCCGTTCCTGGTGGTGCTGGCCGTGGCGGCGGCGACGGCCGCGGGCCTGCGCCTGCTGGGGCTGTGACCGCCGGGCGGCGGGGGCGAGGGCCGGGCCGGGGGTCCCGGGCCTTGGGGCGCCTTTCCACCCGCCTCTGCCCCGCCGCCGAGGTGACGGACCCGCCGCGGGCGGGCAGAAGTCGGTCGTGACCATCCCGCGAGCCGGAGGACGCCGATGACCGAGGAGTACGGGAACGCGGCCACCGCCGCCGAGGGCTTCGACGCCGGGGCGCACCCGCCCGGGCGGGGCGCGGCGGCGCACTGGCGCACCGCCGCCGAGGAGGTCGCCGACGTGCTGGCCGGCGCCGGCGTCCGCCACTGCTACACCGTGCCCGGCGAGAGCTTCCTGGAGCTGGCCGACGCCGTGGACCGGCACACCGACCTGGGACTGGTCTCGACCCGCCACGAGAACGGCGCCGCCTTCATGGCCGAGGCCGAGGCCAAGCTCACCGGAGTCCCCGCCGTCGCCGCGGCCACCCGCGGCCCCGGCGCCGCCAACCTGGCCGTGGGCGTGCACACCGCGCGCCAGGACTCCACCCCCATGGTGGTGTTCCTCGGCCAGGTCACCAGCGACCACCTGGGCCGCGAGGCGTTCCAGGAGGTCGACCTCACCGCCTTCTACTCCCCCATCACCAAGTGGACCACCACCGCCACCCGCGCCGACCGGCTCGCCGAGATCACCGCGCAGGCCCTGCGGGTGGCCACCACCGGCCGCCCCGGGCCGGTCGCCGTCGCGGTGCCGGGCGACCTGTTCGGGCAGCGCGTCCCGCCGGCCGCCGCCCTGCCCGGCGCGGCACCGCCGCGCCCGGCGCTCAGCGAGGACGACCGGGACCGGCTGGCCGAGTGGCTGGCCGCGGCCGAGCGCCCGGTGATCGTCGCGGGCGGGGGCGCGCGCAGCGCCCGCGAGGAGCTGGTCGCCACCGCCGAGCGCTACAACACGGGCGTCTACACCTCCTGGCGGCGCCAGGACGTGTTCCCCAACGACCACCCGCTCTACCTCGGCCATCTCGGGCTCGGCTGCCCCAAGCCGGTGCTGCGGGCGCTGGAGGAGGCCGACGCGGTGCTGGTCGTCGGCTCGCGGCTGAGCGAGATCACCAGCCAGACCTACCGGCTGCCCGCATCGGCCGGGCCGGGGCCCGGATCACCCGTCGCCCAGATCGACATCGACCCCGACCAGATCGGGGCCGTCACCGGCGTGTGGCTGGGCGCCGTGGCCGACGCCCGCTCGGCGCTGGACTCGCTCGCCGCGCTGCCCGTGGCCACGCCCGAGCGCGACTACGGCGAGGCCCACCACGTGTGGGAGCGCACCGCCACCGCGCCGGCCGAGGCCGCCACCCACCCCGGCGGGCGCATGCACCCGTGGGCGGTGGTCGAGGGGATGCGCAAGGCCCTGCCCGACGATTCGGTGATCACCAACGACGCCGGGAACTTCGCCGCCTTCCTGCACCGCGGCTGGACCTACCGGCACCCGCACACCCAGCTCGCGCCCACCAGCGGAGCCATGGGCTACGCGGTTCCGGCGGCGGTGGCCGCCAAGCTCACCGCGCCGCACCGCACCGTCGTGGCCGCGGTCGGCGACGGCGGGCTGCTGATGACCGGACAGGAGCTGGAGACCGCGGTCAGGCTGGGGCTGGCGATCACCGTGGTGGTCTTCCAGAACGGGCTCTACGGCACCATCGCGATGCACCAGGCGCGGGAGCTGGGACGTACGGCGGGCACCGACATCAGCGGGCCGCTGGACCTGGCCGCCTACGCACGCGGCCTGGGCGCGCTCGGTGCCACCGCCACGGACCCGGTGGAGCTGGCCGACGCGCTGGACTCGGCGCTCGCGTCCGAGCTGCCCACGCTCGTCGACGTCCGCACCGACCCCGATGTGATCAGTCCGGAGGCCACCATGAGCGGGCTGCTCGGCGGCGCCTGACGGCCGGGCGCGGTCTCCGTGCTCCGGCAGGGGCGGACGACCGCGCCCGGGACGGGCGGGTCACTCCTCGCGCAGCAGCTCCAGCGCCGCCTCCAGGTCGCGCGGGTACGGGCTCTCGAACTCGACCCGGCGGCCCAGAGTGGGGTGCTCGAAGCCCAGCCGCACCGCGTGCAGCCACTGGCGCCGCACGCCGAGGCGCTCGGCCAGCGCGGGATCGGCTCCGTAGAGGTGGTCGCCCACGCACGGGTGGCGCAGCGCCGACATGTGCACCCGGATCTGGTGGGTGCGCCCGGTTTCCAGCTTGATCTCCAGCAGGCTGGCGGCGCGGAACGCCTCTACGGTGTCGTAGTGGGTCACCGAGGGCCGGCCGCCGGCCACCACGGCCCACCGGCCGTCGCCCGCGGGGTGGCGGTCGATGGGCGCGTCGACGGTGCCGCGCAGCGGGTCGGGGTGGCCCTGCACGAGAGCGTGGTAGACCTTGTCCACCACCCGCTCCTTGAAGGCGCGCTTGAGCACGCTGTAGGCGGCCTCGCTCTTGGCCAGCACCATCAGGCCGGTGGTGTTGGCGTCCAGCCGGTGCACGATGCCCTGGCGTTCGGCGGCGCCGCTGGTGGCCAGCTCGACGCCCGAGGCCAGCAGGCCCTGGAGCACGGTGGGACCGGTCCAGCCCACGGTCGGGTGGGCCACGACGGCCGCGGGCTTGTCCACGACCACGATGTCGGCGTCCTCGTGGACCACGCTCAGGCCCGGCACGGGTTCGGCCCGCGCCGCGGGCGGCTCCGGCGGCGGGGGCAGCGTGACCTCCAGCCAGCTTCCCGCCTCCAGCCGGTCGGACTTGGCGGCGGCGCCGCCGTCGACCGTGACGTTGCCGTCGGCGATGAGCTCGGCGGCGCGGGTGCGCGAGAGGCCGAACATGCGGGCCATGGCGGAGTCGATGCGCTCGCCCTCGACGCCGTCGGGCACGGGCATGGCGCGGTGGTCGCCGGTCCTGGTCGGGCCGGTCACGCCGATCGCCCTCCGTCCTCACTGCGGGCCCCGGGCTCCTCCGGGACATCGGGCTCGCCGCCGCGCGCGGCGGTGGTGCCGTCCCCGCCGGTGCGGGTCTCGCCGGAGGCGCGCTCCGGCGTGTCGGGCCCGGCCGCGCCCTCGGCCTCCGGCTCGGCGCCGGAGGCCCCGCCGCCGCTCGCGGCGTCCGACTCGCGGGTGCCGTCGATGTTGATGCCGCGGAAGGTCAGCAGCACCGCGAGCGCGCCGCCCACGACGATGCAGGAGTCGGCGATGTTGAACACCGGGAAGTTGGGCACCTGGATCCAGTCCACGACCGCGCCGTGCAGCGGGGCCGGCGGGCGGAACGCCCGGTCGACCAGGTTGCCCAGGGCGCCGCCCAGGATCAGCCCGAGCGCCAGGGTCCAGGGCACGCTGGCCAGCTTGCGCGCCAGAAAGAGGATGTAGACCACCACCGCCGTGGCGATGAGGAAGAACAGCCAGGGCAGTCCCTGGCCCATGGAGAACGCGGCGCCCGTGTTGAACACGAGCGTGAACTGCAGCAGCTCGCCCACGACACGCATGGACTCACCGGGCTCGAAGCCGGCGAGCGCGGCCTCCTTGGTGGCGTAGTCGGCCCCCAGGGCCGCCGCCGCCACCGCCGACAACAGAACGAACCGCCGCGGCCGGCGCGCGGCGGGTCCGTTCACGGTCCGATCTTGGGCCCCGGGGGGCTCGACGTCACTCAGCGACGCTCCTCGCGCTGTTTGCACTGCACACACAATGTGGCGCGGGGGAATGCCTGCAGCCGCGCCTTGCCGATGGCGTTGCCGCAGGACTCGCAGACCCCGTAGGTCCCCGCGTCCATCCGCTGGATCGCGCGCTCGCTCTGGGCGAGCAGCTCACGGCTATTGTAGTTCAGCGCGAGGTCGTGCTCGCGCTGGTAGGCCTTGGCACCGGTGTCGGTGGGATCGTCGCCGGCTCCCTCGACCGAGTCCGACAGCCGCTCGGCCATCTCGGACTCGGCGGCGGCGATGCCGCTCCGCAGCTCGGCGACCTCGGACTCCAGTCCGTGGCGGACCTCGGCCAACTCGGCCTCGGTCCACGGGTCCTCGCCGGGACGAACGGGCAGATCGGCCGCGTTGGAGACACCCATGGTCGCCCCGTCCTTTCCGCCGCGGGCCTCTTCACCGGATTTGCCGGTCGTGGTAGTCGACGCCATCAGGCACTCACCCCCTCGGCCGCCGCGGCACGGCGGCCGTGAACCCCGTTCTGACGTGCGATTTCACCGCCTGCAGCGGTGCCCGCACAGGATGCCGGGTAGCTTAAACGCCCGTCGGGAGCGAATCAACCATCGACAACGCAGTGTGGAACACTCCCGGCTTTCCGCGTCTATCCCCCAGGTGTTCCCGATCGAGGCGCCGATACGCTTCCGTCGGGGGCGGCGCGCCTCCTCCCGGCGCCGCCGCGCCCCCCGACGCGCTACTGCGCGGTGGCGTATCCGCCGTAATCATCGGCCAGAACGGCCAGGTGCGGCTCGTCGAAGGTCGCCGGTCCGCCGTGCGGGCCGGTCGCCACCTCGATCACCCAGTCGACGTCCTCGGCGTCGTCCTCGCCGGCCAGCATGTCGCGGTGCACCGTGCAGGGCTCGTAACCCTGGTCCTGCAACTGCTCCGCCAGCTCCTCGGCGTCCTCCCGCTCGGAGAGCGTCACCAGCACGGTGCCCTCCCGCCCGGTCGCGGCCACGGACCGCCTCCTTTCGTCGATCGCCACCACGTGCCTGCGCCGCGCCCCGCGCGGCGAGCGGGCCGCCGCGAGGTGCGGCCCGGCAGGCAAGTATGCACCGCAGGCCGCGGCCCGGGGAAAGGCGCGTGCCCGTTGGGCCCCCGATCGGACGCCGCCCCGCCCGTCGTGGGCTATCCTCGGCAGCACGGCAAGGCGCGGATGGGGACGAGTACCGCCGGAAACAGCCCAGAGCGACCCGGGGACGGTGGAAGCCCGGGGGCATGCCCGTCGGGAAGATCACCCCGGAGCCGCCGGAAGAACGGTGCGGCGCGCAGCGCCGACCCAGTAGACCCGGCCGCCGAGCGAAGCGAGAGGGGACGAGGCGGCCGGTCCGCCTCGCCCAAGGAGGGTGGTACCGCGGGGCGCGCAGCCTCGTCCCTCCATCAGGACAACCGATGCCCTGGTGAGAGGTAGACCCCATGCACGACGAAAGCGCCGCCCGCTCCTTCCCTGCCCTCCCGGCCCGGATCGACCTGCCCGCCACCGAGCACGAGGTGCTTCGGCGCTGGTCGGAGCAGAAGGTCTTCGAACGCTCGCTGGAGCGGTCGCAGGGCAAGCCCAACTGGGTGTTCTACGAGGGCCCGCCCACCGCCAACGGCCAGCCCGGCGTGCACCACGTCGAGGCGCGGGTCTTCAAGGACGTCTTCCCCCGCTTCAAGACGATGCGCGGCTACCACGTCGACCGCAAGGCCGGATGGGACTGCCACGGCCTGCCCGTCGAGGTCGCGGTGGAGAAGGAGCTGGGCCTCAGCGGCAAGAAGGACATCGAGGAGTTCGGCGTCGCCGAGTTCAACGCCCGCTGCCGCGAGTCCGTGCTGCGCAACGTGAACGCGTTCACCGCCATGACCGAGCGCATGGGCTACTGGGTGAACATGGACGAGGCCTACCGCACCATGGACCCCGAGTATGTGGAGTCGGTGTGGTGGGCGCTGAAGACCATCTGGGACAAGGGCCTGCTGGTGCGCGACTACCGCATCAGCCCCTACTGCCCGCGCTGCGGCACCACGCTCTCCGACCACGAGCTCGCGCAGGGCTACGAGTCCGTCGTCGACCCTTCGGTCTACGTGCGCTTCCCCGTCACCTCGGGCCCGCTGGCCGACCCCGCGCGGCCGACGTCGCTGCTGGTGTGGACCACGACCCCTTGGACCCTGGTCTCCAACACCGCCGTGGCGGTGCACCCCGACGTCGCCTATGTGGTGGCCACCGACGGCACCGAGCGGCTGCTGGTGGCCGAGCCGCTCGTCGGCACCGCCCTGGGCGAGGGCTGGACGCTCACCGGTGAGCGCTTCGAGGGCTCGGAGATGGAGCGCTGGACCTACCAGCGCCCGTTCGAGCTGGTCGCCTTCGACGAGCCCGCGCACTTCGTGGTGCTGGCCGACTACGTCACCGTCGAGGACGGCACCGGCCTGGTCCACCAGTCCCCGGCGTTCGGCGCCGACGACATGGCGGTGTGCCGCGCCTACGGGCTGCCCGTGGTCAACCCCGTGCGCGCCGACGGCACGTTCGAGGCCGGACTGGACCTCATCGGCGGCGTCTTCTTCAAGACCGCCGACGCCGCCCTCGTCGAGGACCTGCGGGCGCGCGGCCTGCTGCTGCGCAACCAGCCCTACGAGCACAGCTACCCGCACTGCTGGCGCTGCCACACGCCGCTGCTCTACTACGCGCTGCCGTCCTGGTACATCAAGACGACGGCGATCAAGGACGAGCTGCTGGAGCAGAACGCGCGCACCAACTGGTTCCCCGAGAACGTCAAGGAGGGGCGCTACGGCGAGTGGCTGCGCAACAACATCGACTGGGCGCTGTCGCGCAGCCGCTACTGGGGCACGCCGCTGCCCGTGTGGGTCTGCGCGGAGGAGCACCACACGGTCGTGGGCTCGCTGGAGGAGCTGGGCGGGCTCGCCGGCCGCGACCTCGGCGCCCTCGACCCTCACCGGCCCTACGTCGACGACGTCTCCTTCGACTGCCCGCAGTGCGGCGGCCGCACCCGGCGTGTGCCCGAGGTCATCGACGTGTGGTTCGACTCCGGAGCGATGCCGTTCGCGCAGTGGGGGGCGCCGCACCGCAACGAGGCGGCGTTCGAGGCCAACTTCCCCGGCCAGTACATCTGCGAGGCCATCGACCAGACCCGCGGCTGGTTCTACTCGATGATGGCCGTGAGCACCCTGGTCTTCGGCCACTCCTCCTACGAGAACGTGGTCTGCCTGGGCCACATCCTCGCCGAGGACGGCCGCAAGATGAGCAAGCACCTGGGCAACGTCCTCGAACCGATGGAGGTCATGGAGCGCCACGGCGCCGACGCGCTGCGCTGGTTCATGGCCGCCAGCGGTTCGCCGTGGATGCCGCGCCGCGTGGGGCACGAGGCGCTTGAGGAGATCGTCCGCAAGGTCCTGCTGACCTACTACAACACCGTCTCCTTCTTCACCCTCTACGCCGGTGCGGGCGGCGCCTGGAGCCACGACCGGCTGGCCGAGGCCCCCGCGCCCGCGGAGCGCCCGCTGCTGGACCGGTGGCTGCTCTCCGAGCTGAACCGGGTCGTCGAGGGCGTCGGCGCGGCGCTGGAGCGCTTCGACACCGCCGGAGCCGGTCGGCTGCTGACCGCCTTCGTCGACGACCTGTCCAACTGGTACGTGCGGCGCTCGCGCCGCCGCTTCTGGGCGGGCGCGGACACCCCCGAGGGCGCGGCCGCGTTCGCCACCCTGTTCGAGGCGCTGGAGTCGCTGACACTGGTCATGGCGCCGCTGGTGCCGTTCATCACCGACCACGTCTGGGCGGCGCTGCGCCGGCCGGAGGCGCCGGACTCGGTGCACCTGGCGAGCTGGCCGCAGGTGCGCGAGGACCTCGTCGACACCCGGCTCTCGGAGCAGATGGCGCTGGTCCGCCGGCTCGTGGAGCTGGGCCGCGCTGCCCGCGTGGACTCGGGAGTGCGCACCCGCCAGCCGCTGTCGCGGGTGCTGGTCGGGGCCGCCGGGTTCGACGGGCTGCCCGAGCAGCTGCGCGACCAGATCGCCGAGGAGCTGAACGTGCAGCAGCTCGACCCGCTCTCGGCGGTCGGCGGCGACCTGGTCGACCACACCGTCAAGCCGAACTTCCGCGCCCTGGGCAAGCGCTTCGCCAAGCGCACGCCGCTGGTGGCCGCGGCGATCGGCGAGGCCGACGCGCGGGGGCTGGTCGAGCAGGTGCGCACGACGGGCTGGGCCCACGTCGACGTGGAGGGCGAACCGGTGGAGATCAGCGCCGAGGAGGTGCTGATCAGCGAGCAGCCCCGGGAAGGCTGGACGGTCGCGGCCGAGGGCGGCGAGACCGTCGCCCTGGATCTGGAGGTCACTCCGGCGCTCCAGCGCGCCGGCCTGGCCCGCGAGCTGATCCGCCTCGTCCAGGACGCCCGCAAGTCCAGCGGCCTGGAGATCTCCGACCGGATCGACCTGTGGTGGGAGGCGACCGACCCGGTCACCGCCCGGGCGCTGGAGGAGCACGAGCGCACCATCGCCGGCGAGGTCCTCGCGGTGAGCGTCACCCGGGGCGCACCGCAGGGCGACGCCCACACCGTCGCCTCGGACGACTTCGGCGTGACGCTCCGCCTGCGCAAGGCGGCCTAGCGGTCACCGCCGGTGCCGGGAGTGCCGCGCTCCCGGCACCGGTCGTCCTGCGCCGGACGGCTCCCGCGCGGTCGGGCGGCGCCGCCCGACCGCTCCCCCGCGATCGTCCCCGGCGCCGCGGACGCCGGGCCCCCCGCGGGAGCGTGGGCACGGCTGCGCCGGTTCCGCGGCGCCGGTCTGCGGCAATATCCGGGCGGCGTGCCCCTCAGGGGCGGTCGTCGTCCGCGGGGGCGCGGCGCAGGACCGCGGTCTCGTCCGCATCGGGCTCGTCGGAGGTCGGCGCGGGTTCCGCGGAACCGTCGGGATCGGCGCCAAAGTCCCGGGGCGCCGGCTCCGGCTCGGGCCGCCGCTCGGCGGTCTCCGCCGGATCGGCCGCGTCCTCCTCGGCGGTCTCGTCCGAGTCCCGGCCGTCCTCCTGTCCGCCGCCGGCCTGCTCGCCGGGCCGCGCGAAGGCATCGGTCGCCTCGTCGGACGCGGCGGCCTCGGCCGCAAGCTCGTGCCCGGGATCCCCCGGCCCTTCGGACTCGGCGGCGACCGCCTGCGCCTGGGGAGCGGCGGCGTTGGCCGCCCCTTCGGGCGCGGCGGCGGTGGCCGCGGCCTCGCCAAGGTGCTCCGAGGACGCGTCATCCGGCACGGTCGCCGTGATCGCGCGCAGGTCGAGAGGCGCGGTGATGGGCTCCTCGACGTCCTCGCCCGCGGGTGCCGGAGCGGTGTTCCACTCGGGGTCCGACGCGGCGGTCCCGGTCTGGTCCGGCTCGCCGGCGGAGTCGCCCCCGGCGGCGGCCGCCGCGGGGTCCGCGGTCGGCGTGTCGTCCTCGGGACCGCCCTCGCCGGGCGCCGCCGAGTCGTCGGTCGCCTCGGGTACCGCGGCATCGTCTGCGCCGCCGGCGGGTCGGCCGTCGTCGGTGCCGCCCTCGGCGGTCGCCTGCTCCGCGGCGTCTTCCGGCGCCGTCCCGGCGCCGTGGTCCGCCGCCTGTCCCTGCTCGGGCAGCAGTCCGCTGACGAAGGCGCTGAACGAGAGGTCGCGGTCGGCCTCGTCGGCGGGCGCGCCCTGGGCTGCGGCCGGTTCCGGCGACGGTGCGCCGGCGGGCGGCTCGGACTCGGGCGCCCGCGCGGGCTCGGCCGGCTCCGAGGGCACCGGCTCCTCCGGCGCGGCGTCCGCCTCGCCGGCGGGCGGCGCGGTCTCCTCGGGCGTGCCCGCATCGGGGGCGGGCTCGGGTCGCGCGGTCTCGGCGAAGTCCCGAGCGGCCGCTTCCGCCGGGGGTGCCGCCGTGGGTGCCTCGGCGCGCGCCTGGTCGGCCCCGGCCGCCTCCTGCCCAACTTGCCCGGCGCCGCCGGAGGCCTCCGCGGCGCCCGGGGCGACCGCGCCCTCGTCGGGCCCGCTCGGAACGCGGTTGATGCGCGGCCGGACCGGCCGCTGCGGCTGGGAGCGCACCGCGCTCTCCGCCGGCTCGGGACCGGCGGACGGCTCGGGTCGTCCTGTCTGCTCGGGGGGCTCCTCCGGCGATCGGCCGGGGGGCCTCGCACCGAGACCGTGGGGCGGCGCGTAGCCGCCGTAGGGAGCAGCCGGTCGTGCACCCTGTCCAGGGTTTTCACGCCGCGCCGCGCCGTCGCTCGCGGCGCGGCTCTGAGCGGGGGCGAAACCCCGCACTCCCTCGGTGGTACGGCTGTGCTGCGCGGCGGATTCCGCCGTTGCACCCGACAAGGTCGGGGCGAGGACGGACGCCTTCCCCAAACCGCCCGTCCGTGCCCACTGCCGTTGCGCGCCGGCATCGCCGGCCGGCGCTCCCTTGCCGGCACCCAGCCCCAGTTGCTCGCGTGATCTCACCGCCTCGGCGACGAGCAGTACCGCACCGAGAACGCCCAATGCGAGGGCGATGTAGACCAGCGTCGTCTCGGCGAACACCACACCGAAGGCGATGACCGCCAGAGCCGCCACCAAAGTGGCGAGACTGAGGATGAACACGGAATAGGAGAGCCTTCACTCAAGGGTTCTGTTGTGCGTTGCGGCGCCGCGGCACAGTCCGGTCGCCGCCGCTGTCGTGTAGCGCGCCGGGACTCCGGCGGTCGGTTCACCGCCGCTCGTGCGGAGCCTCACCGGGGTGGTAGCCGCCGTGCTGCGCGGGCTCGGGCTGGGCGAAGGGATTGCCGGAGGGCGCTCCGTTGGCCGGACCGCCGGGCGGCATGCCCGGGTTCCCGCCGGTGGGCGCCATCGTCTGGAATCCGCCCGTGGTGTTCGGGTTCTGCTGCTGGCCGGAGTTGGGCTCGTTGGCACCCTCGGCGAGCTCGCGCAGCTGGCGCTCGAAGTAGTCCTTGAGGCGGCTGCGGTACTCGCGCTCGAAGTCCTTGAGCTCGGCGACCTTGTGCTCCAGCTCCTCGCGCTGCTGCACGAGGGAGCCCATCACCTGGCGGTGGCGCTCCTGGGCGTCGCGGTCGAAGTTCTCGGAGCGGGCGCGGGCCTCGTTGACGATCTGCTCGGCCTGGCGGCGGGCCTTGCCGAGGATGTCGTCGGCCTCGTGGCGGGCGCGGCCGAGGGTCTCGTCGGCCTCGCGGCGCGCGTCGGAGATCGCCTGGTCGGCGGTCTGCTGGGCAAGGGCCAGGACCCGGGCGGCGGTGTCCATGTTCTCTTCCGAGCCGGGCAGGCCCATGTTGGCGGCCATGGCCGGGATCTGCTGCTCCAGCGGCTGCTGCGGCTGGGGCTGGGGCTGGGGCTGCTGCGGCTGCTGCGGCGGCTCCTGGCGGGCGGCCGGCTCGGGCTGCGGCTCGGGCGGGAGCTGCTGCTCCTGCGGCTGCTGCTGGAAGTCCTGCATGCCGGCGTTGGGCACCTTGCCCCGCAGGCACTCGGCCAGCTTGCCGCGCAGCTCCTCGTTCTCCTGGATCAGGCGGTCGAGCTCGGTCTCGACCTCGTCGAGGAACGCGTCGACCTCTTCCTCGTCGTAGCCCGGCCGGAGCCGGGTGGTACTGAACTGCTTGTTCCGCACATCCGCGGGTGTCAGCGGCATGTTCGTCTCCTTGGCGCGCTTGGACTGTGTCCGTAGGGACGCTACCTGATCGTGACCTTACGGCAATCCAGATCATGACCAAGGCCACATATCGAAACCAGGGCTTGCCTTTCCGACATCTGTGACCTTCTAGATGAACGAGATCGAACTTACGATCTGGAGAAGGATCACCACGAAGAGGAAGAGGACGGTGAAGCTCAGGTCCAGCGCCACTCCCCCCAGGCGAATGGGCGGGATGAACCGACGCAGGAACCGCAGGGGCGGGTCGGTGACGGTGTAGACGGTCTCCGCGAGTACCAGCACGAACCCGCTCGGTCGCCACGACCGGGCGAACGCCTGTACGAGCTCGAAGACGAGCCGCCCGATCAGCACCAGCATGAACACGTTCAGCAAGACGATGATGACGGACTGGACGATACTCACGGCCGTTCCCCGACCCAATCTCTGGACATCAGTGATGATCTAACTCTGGTTGAAGAACCCTCGCTCGGCGATGCGTGCTTTGTCTTCAGCAGTCACCTCAACATTAGCCGGGGACAACAAGAACACCTTTGTGGTCACGCGATCGATACTGCCGTGAAGACCGAAGATCAGACCCGCCGCGAAGTCGACCAGACGCTTGGCGTCGCTGTCGACCATCTCGGTCAGGTTCATGATCACCGGTACACCTTCTCGGAAGTACTCTCCGATGGTACGCGCCTCGTTGTAGGTCCGGGGATGCAGCGTAGTGATGCGCGCAAGGTCCGCGGTAGCGGGGGTGGTATGCGTCGGTGTGCGCCTGTCGGCAGGGGACATGGGGTAGTCATCCGCATCCGTCACGGAGTCGGCTCGGGGGTCGCCGCCCTGGTGAACGAGATGCCGGTCGCGCCGGCCCTCGACGCCTTCGTCGAAGTCGTCGAAGTCATCGTATTCGTCCGCATAGCGGTGATCGTAGCGGTCGTCCTCCACGAGGCCGAGGTAGACCGCCATCTTGCGCATCGCGCCGGCCATCTCTTGTCCTCCGTCGTCCCTGTGGTGCGGCACCGCAGATGACTCAGTCCATGTCGGGACGGGCCCGAGTCCGCCGGACGGGCGAACTCGACAGTTGGGCGCCAATGTCCATGTGGGGACATTACCCCACGTTCGGGCCCCGATCGTCGAGCAACGCCGTTCCCACCCGCAGGTGTGTCGCACCCTGGGCGACGGCCGCTTCCAGGTCCGCGCTCATGCCCGCGGAAACCGCCCTCGCCTGAGGGTAGCGAGCCCGGACCTCGGCGGCGACCGCATTCAGCCGGGCGAAGGCCTCCTCGGGATCTCCCCCGCGAGGCGCCACCGCCATGACTCCGGCCAGTGCCAGCCCCTCCTCGGCCGCGACGGCGTCGGCGACGGCCAGCGCGTCGCGCGGGTCGGCCCCGCCCCGCGGCCCCAGCACGCCGGCCTCGGAGGCGGGGTCGAGATCGACCTGGACCAGGCAGCCCACCTCGCGCCCCTCGGTCCGGGCGCGCGCACCGAGCGCGGCCGCGAGCCTGGGGCGGTCCACCGAGTGGACCATGTGGGCGTAGCGGGCCACCGAACGCGCCTTGTTGGTCTGCAACTGGCCGACGAAGTGCCAGCGCAGCCCCAGGTCGGCGCATTCGGCCGCCTTGGGCGCGGCCTCCTGGTCGCGGTTCTCGCCGACGTCGCCGACGCCGAGCCCGGCGAGGATGCGCACGTCGGAGGCGGGAAACGTCTTGGTCACCGCGATGATCGTCACGTCGTCGGGGCTGCGGCCCGCGGCCGCGCAGGCGGCGTCGACGCGCCCGCGCAGCGCGGCGAGGTTGGCGCGGATCCGCTCGCGGCGCCGCGAACCGCTGCCGGCGTGCGCCGGGCCGGCTCCCCCGGTGTCGCGGGCTCTCACGGCCGCCGCCATACGAATCCGGCGAATCGGCCGGTCGGAGCGCCGCCGCGGTGCGAGAAGAGCTCGGGGCTCTCCAGGGTGCAGCGGTCGTCGGAGGTGATGTGGCCGACATCGGCCGCGCGTAGCTGGGCGGTGACGGCGGCGCGCATGTCGATGCCCTCCGTGCCCTCGCGGGTGCGGCTGGCCGCTTCGGGCACGCTGCGTGCCACCTCGGCCTGCACCTGCGGGCCGACCTCGTAGCACCGGCCGCAGATGGCGGGGCCGAGGACGGCGCTGATGCGGGCGGGCTCGGCGCCCAGCAGCGCCATCCGCGCGACCATCGCGGGCGCCACGCCCGACTGCGTGCCGAGCCGGCCGGAGTGCGCCGCGCCGACGACGCCCGCCTCGGCGTCGGCGGCCAGCACCAGCAGGCAGTCGGCGGCCAGCGCGGCCAGCACCAGGCCGGGCCGGTCGGAGACGACGGCGTCGACGCGCCCGGCCGTTCCCGGCTCGGCGGCCACGGCCACGTCCGCGCTGTGCACCTGGTCCATCCACACCACGCTCTCGGCGGCGAACCCGAGGCGCTTCGCGGCCGTCCGGCGGTTCTCCGCCACGGCCCCGGGGGCGTCGCCCACCCCGTGGCCGAGGTTGAGGCTGTCGAACGGCGCGGAGCTGACCCCGCCGTCGTAGCGCTGGGTGAACCCGGCCCGCACGCCCGGTCCCAGCTCGATCACGGCACTCATCGTGTGCGCGGTTCCTCCGCATCCTCGGCAGTCGTCCAGGGGACGCGAAAAAGCGTACCGGCGGCGGGAGGCCCCGCCACCGGTACGCTCGGCCGCCGCGATCGGGCGCGCTACTTCAGGAAATCGGGCACGTCGAGGTCGTCGGGGTCGTCGAAGACAACCCGGCGCCGCGGCGTGGGCACGTTCTCGCCCGAACGCGGGAACGTGCCGTCGGTACCGGTGCCGCGCACCTCGCCGTAGTCGGGCTCGTCCACCGCGCGGATGCCGCGCCCCCGGCCGTCGTCCTCGGCCTCGAACTCGGACTCCTCGGTCTCCGGCTCGGGGTCGCGGCGCTCGGCGTGCTCGCGGGCGCGGACCTGCTCGGGCTCGCGGGGCTCCTGGGCGCGCGGGGGCTCGGGATCGGCGGGGGCCTCGGGCCGCGGCGGCTCATCGCGGACCGGTTCCCGCACGGGTTCGCGGGCCGCCTCGCGCGCCGGTGCGGGATCGGCGGGCGGCTGCGGGCGCTCCTCGGCGGCCGGGCGCACGGCCGGGCGCGGCTCGGCGGCCGGAGCCGCCGGCTGTTCGCGGACCGGTGGCTCCGGTGGCGGTGCGGCGGCTCTCTGCGGCGGCGAGGCCGACTCGTTGCGCGCCTCGTCGAAGCCGGCCGCTATAACGGTGACACGGACCTCGTCGCCCAGCGCGTCGTCGATGACCGCGCCGAAGATGATGTTCGCCTCGGGCGCGGCGGAGTTGGCCACCAGCTGGGCGGCCTCGTTGATCTCGAACAGCCCGAGGTCGGAGCCGCCCTGGATCGACAGCAGCACGCCGTGCGCGCCGTCGATGCTGGCTTCCAGCAGCGGCGACGATATCGCCATCTCGGCCGCCGCCACCGCGCGGTCGTCGCCGCGTGCCGAGCCGATGCCCATGAGTGCCGAGCCCGCCCCCTGCATCACCGACTTGACGTCGGCGAAGTCGAGGTTGATCAGACCCGGCGTGGTGATCAGGTCGGTGATGCCCTGAACACCGGAGAGCAGCACCTGGTCGGCCGCCTTGAACGCGTCGAGCACGCTGACCTGGCGGTCGGAGATGGAGAGCAGGCGGTCGTTGGGAATCACGATGAGCGTGTCGACCTCGTCGCGCAGCATGGCGATGCCGGCCTCGGCCTGGGTGGCGCGGCGCTTGCCCTCGAAGCCGAACGGGCGGGTGACCACACCGATGGTCAGGGCTCCGAGCGAGCGCGCGATGTCGGCGACGACCGGAGCCCCGCCGGTGCCGGTGCCGCCGCCCTCGCCCGCCGTGACGAAGACCATGTCGGCCCCCTTGAGGACCTCCTCGATCTCCTCGCGGTGGTCCTCGGCCGCCTTGCGCCCGACATCGGGGTTGGCGCCCGCGCCGAGCCCGCGGGTGAGTTCGCGTCCGACGTCGAGTTTGACGTCGGCATCGCTCATAAGCAGCGCCTGAGCGTCGGTGTTGATGGCGATGAACTCGACGCCCTTGAGTCCCTCTTCGATCATCCGGTTGACGGCGTTCACGCCACCGCCGCCGATTCCGACGACCTTGATGACCGCGAGGTAATTCTGCGGTGCTGCCACGACGAGGGGCCTTTCCGCTCGCTTCGGCCAATCGCGCCGTCCCGCCTCAGCGGAACCTGCCGTCCTGCGGCGGCGAACGGACCGATTGGCTGTCCGGTTCTACAGTCTTTCCACTGGGTCCCCTCTGACCGGCGCCGGGCCGGTCGGGTTCCCATACAGGGCTTCGGGCTCGCAGCCGGGCGGTTCCCCCTCCTCCGGGTGCTCCCGCCGTAACCGCCCTAAAGTCTCAGGTCCACACTTATGTCAACCAACGGTATTGCTTCCCGACAGTAAGCCGCTGCCTGCCTGCGGGCAACTAACCACGAGTTCAGCCTAACGGCGTGTCGCCCGGGGCGGCGATGTCCGCTCCCGGCGCGTCGCGTCTGGAAAGTATGCCTGATCTGGGGCGATTCGCCGCACCGTCGGAGCTGCGCCGCTCCCCCGCCGTTCGGGCTCGTCCGGGGCCTCATTCGACGACGGCCATGTCCGGTGCGCTGACGTCGTAGTGCCGGTCCGGGCCCGGCGGGTGCTCGTTGAGCAGCACGGTCAGGATCGTGCTCTTGCGCTCGGCGCGCTCGGTGGTGCCCCAGGAGACGGTGGCGCCGCTCTCCAGGGTGAGTTCGATCGCCGCCCGGTCGGCCGCGTCGACGCTGTCGATGCGCCCGCCGACCGCCGCCGGCACCCGTGCGAGCACCGAGGCGGCGGCCGCCACGGCCGGGCTTCCCTCAGGCTCGCCGGAGACGCTGATCAGCGGGTAGTTGTCGGGCCGCTGGTCGGTGTCGGCGATGCGCACCCCGTCGCCGTCGATCAGCCGGAACCCGTCGCCGGCGCGCACGGCCAGAACCGGGGTCCGCTCGACGACCTCCACCCGCAGCGTGGCCGGCCAGCCGCGGCCGACCTCGGCCGACTCCACCAGCCGCAGCTCCTCTGCGCGGCGCCGGGCCGCGTCGGTGTCGACCCGCGCCAGCGGGGTCCCCGTCGCCACGTCGACGGCGGCCGCCACACGCTCGGGGTCGAGCCGGGAGGTGCCGCTGACCTCGACGTCGCGCACCACCAGCAGCCGGGACCCGAGCAGCACCCAGGTGACGACCGTCAGCACCGCGACGATCAGCAGCACGACGAAGGCGACCTTCCAGGGGTCCGAACGCCGGCGGCCGGTGGACCCGGCGGGCGTGCCGCGGCCTGCGGCGGTGCGCCCGATGGTCGCGCTCACCTGGTCTCGCCGCCTTTCAGCCCGAGGCGCGCGGGTGCGCGCCTAGTCGCCGACCTGCTCCAGCGCCGACAGCGCCTCGACGATCCTCGGCCCCAGCTCGGTGACGTCGCCCGCGCCCATGGTGAGCACGATGTCGCCGGACTGGGCGGCGGCCGCCGCACGGGCCACCGCCTCGGCGCGGTCGGGCTCGTAGGCGACCCCGCCGCGGGCGATCCCGCGGGTGATCAGCTCGGAGCTGACACCGGGCTCGGGGTCCTCCCGCGCGGCGTAGATCGACAGCACCACGACCTCGTCGGCCAGCGAAAGCGCCGCGGCGAACTCGTCGGCGAAGATCCGCGTGCGACTGTACAGGTGGGGTTGGAAGACCGCCACGACCCGGCCGGGCGGTGCGTCGCCGGCCCGGGTGTCCAGCGCGGCGCGGGCCGCGTGCAGGTCGGCCTCGATCTCGGTGGGGTGGTGGGCGTAGCTGTCGTAGACCGCGACGCCGCCGGCCTCGCCCTTGAGCTCGAAGCGCCGGGCGGCGCCGGTGAAGCCGGCCAGCCCGGCGACGGCCACCCCGGGGTCGTGGCCCAGCACGGCGGCGGCCGCGACGGCGGCGGCCGCGTTGAGCACGTTGTGCCGGCCGGGCACCGCCAGCTCGGCGCGCAGCGGCTCGCCGCCGAAGGCGCTCAGCGTGAAGGCGGTGCGGAAGCCGTCGGCCGAGACGCCGGCCACCCGGTAGTCGCAGTCGGGCGACTCGCCGTAGGTGACCACCCGCTTGCCCAGGCCGCGGGCGATCTCGGCGACGCGGCGGGCGCCGGGGTCGTCGGCGCCCACGACCAGGGTGTCGCCGACACGCCCGGCGAAGGCCGCGAAGTTGGCGTGGATCTCGTCCAGGCCGCCGTAGTTGTCGAGGTGGTCGGCCTCGACGTTGGTGACCACGGCGATCTCGGGCGAGAGCATCAGAAACGAGCCGTCGCTCTCGTCGGCCTCGGCGACCAGGGTCACCCCGGCGCCGGCGTCGGCGCCGGTCCCGGTGTTCACCAGCGCGCCGCCGATGACGTAGCCCGGGTCGGCGCCGGCGTGCTGCAGGACGACCGTGAGCATCGAGGTGGTGGTGGTCTTGCCGTGGGTGCCGGCCACGGCCACGCCGCGCCGGCCCAGCAGCAGCGACCCCAGCGCGGCCGCGCGCGGGACGACCCGCAGGCCGCGGCCACGCGCCTCGGCGAGCTCGGGGTTGTCCTCGCGCACGGCGGAGGAGACTACGACGGTGTCAGCGGTTCCGACGTGGGCGGCGTCGTGCCCGACGTGCGTGGTCGCGCCGAGGGCCGCCAGCTCGTGCAGCAGCGGGCCGTCCTTGGCGTCGCTGCCGGTCACCTCGGTGCCCAGCTGCAGCAGCACCCGGGCGATCCCCGACATGCCGACGCCGCCGATGCCGATGAAGTGGACCCGGCCCAGCTTGTCCACAGGGACCGGGTCTGCGGGCGGTACCAGGCTCACCGCGTGTCCTTCCCGTCGTCGGCGAACGACTCGTCGACGATGATCTCGGATTCGTCGACCTCGGGCTCGGGGTCGCCGCGCTCACCGCGGGCGATCGCCAGGACCTCGCGGGCGAGCTCCATGTCGGCGTCGCGGCGGCCCATGCGCGAGGCGGCCTCCGACATCGCCACCACCCGGTCGGTGTCGGTGAGCAGCGGGATGAGGTTGTCGGCGATCCAGCCGGGACCCAGGTCGCCGTTCTCCACGAGCAGCCCGCCGCCGGCCTCGACGATGGGCTCGGCGTTGAGGCGCTGTTCGCCGTTGCCGATGGGCAGCGGGACGAACGCGCCCGGCAGGCCCACCGCGGTCAGCTCGGCGCAGGTCAGCGCACCCGAGCGGCACATCGCGACGTCGGCGGCGGCGTAGGCGAGGTCCATCCGGTCGACATAGGGCACGACCACGTAGGGCACGCTGTCGCGGGTGCGGTCCTCGGGCTCGTCGGCGTTGTTGGGGCCCACGACGTGCAGCACCTGCACACCGGCCGCGGTGAAGCGGTCTGCGGCGGCGAAGGCGGCCTCGTTGACCGACTGGGCGCCCTGGGACCCGCCGAAGATCAGCAGGGTGGGCAGCTCCGGGCGCAGCCCGAAGTGCGCCCGGGCCTTGTCGCCCATGGCCAGCCGGTCCAGCGAGGAGACCTGCTCGCGCAGCGGGATTCCGATGTAGCGGCCGTTGCGGATGTCGCTGTGCGGGTGTCCGGTGTAGACGTGGCTGGTCAGCCGGGCGCCCAGACGGTTGGCCAGGCCCGGCAGGGGGTTGGCCTCGTGGATGACGACGGGGATGCGGCGCCGGCGGGCGGCGAGGTAGCCGGGGGTGGCGACATAGCCGCCGAAGCCCACCAGCACGTCGGCCTCGAGCCGGGCGAGGTGGTTGCCGGCGGCGCCGATGGCGCTGGCGAGCTTGCCGGGGACGGAGAAGAGCTTGGGGGTGACCCGGCGCGGCAGGGGGACGGCCGGAATGGTGCCCAGTTCGTAGCCCCGCATGGGGACGAGGCGGGTCTCGAGTCCTCGTTCGGTGCCCAGACACATGATCCGGGTCTGCGGGTCGATGCGCATGAGCGCATCGGCCAGGGAGAGCGCGGGCTCGATATGCCCGGCCGTGCCGCCTCCGGCGAGGGCTACCCTCATCGTCGCCGATTCCTCCTCGCTTGCACCTGCGTCGAGCGCGATCGGTTGTCGGCCCGGCCCGCGGCGGGGCGCTTCGGGGCGGCGCCCATCGCCGTGAAGTCCAGGCCCAGCCAGCTTAGAGCCCTTTGCACCCGGCTGGGACCGCGCGCCGCCAGCGCCGCCCGCGCGTCCGGTTCGGACTTGGCCAGCGCCAGCAGGATGCCCAGCGCGATCATCGTGGGGATGAGCGCGGACCCGCCGGCCGAGACCAGCGGCAGCGGGATTCCCGTGATCGGCATGACGCCGATGACCGTGCCGATGTTCACCATCGCCTGGATGGTGATCCAGGCGGTGATCGCGGTGGCGGCCAGCCGGGTGAAGGGGTCGCCGGCGCGTGCTGCCACGCGCAGACCAGCGTAGCCCAGAACGCCGAACAGGCCGACGACGACGAGGGTGCCGATCAGGCCCATCTCCTCGCCGATGATCGCGAAGATGAAGTCGCTCTCGGGGTGGGGCAGAAACCCCCACTTCTCGCGGCTCTGGCCGATGCCCACGCCGAAGACGCCGCCGGTGCCCAGGGCGTAGAGCCCGTGCAGGAGCTGGAAGCCGGCGTCGGTGGGGTCGCTCTGCGGGTTCAGGAAGGAGGTGACCCGCGCGAGGCGGAAGGGCTGGACGGCGACCATGATCGAGACCAGCGAGACCACCATCCCGATCATCGCCAGGAACAGCCTGCCGGGCGCGCCCACCACCCACAGCAGCGCCAGGAAGGTCGCCAGCAGCACGAACGAGGTGCCCAGGTCGGTGCCGACGAGCACGAGCACGACCAGGGTCCCGCAGCCGGGAAGCAGCGGCATCAGCAGCTGGCGCCAGTCGCCCAGCTGCTTGAGCTCCTCCTTGCGGGCGAGCACGTTGGCCCCCCACAGCGCGAAGGCGAGCTTGGCCGGCTCCGAGGCCTGGATGGTCAGCCCGCCGATCTCCAGCCAGCGCACCGCGCCGCTGCCGTAGGCGTCGCCGCGGAAGGCGGTGATCAGCAGCAGCGCCATCGACACCAGCAGCGCCGGGTAGCCCACGATCCGGAACAGGCCCACAGGCAGGTGCGAGGCCAGCACCAGCAGCGGCAGGCCGGCGGCGGCGGCCATGGCCTGCTTCTGGAACAGCGAGAAGGCCGACCCGGTCTCGGTGTAGGAGTCGACCATGGAGGACGACAGCACCATGGTCAGGCCCAGGGCCGTCAGCATCGCGGTCGTACCGGCCAGCAGGTAGTAGGAGGTCAGCGGGCGGTCGAGGATCGAGGGCAGGTCGCGCAGCCACGCGCGCACACCGCCCCCGACCTGCCGCGGGCCGCGCTCGGCCCGCTTGGCCGAGGGGACCGATGTCGATACCGCCATTGGCGACCTCCGCCCGACGCAGTTCTCCCAGCGTCGACCAAGTCTGGCGGTCCAGCGGCCCGAAGCCCCGGACATAACCCGCGTGTCGGGCGCTTCGCCGCCGATCAGCGCCCCCGCGCGCGGCGGCCCCGGGCGGGCGGCGCCGAGCGCCGCCGTGCGGCGGCGCGGCGGCGCGGGGAACGGGTCAGGCGCGTGCGGCCACGGCCTCCGCGAAGCGGCGGCCGCGCTCCTTGTAGTCGGTGAACATGTCCATCGACGCGGCGGCGGGGGCGAGCAGGACCGTGTCGCCGGGGCGGGCCAGGCCGGCCGCGGCCCGCACGACCTGCTCCATGGCGTCCTCGCCTGCGGCGGCCTCGACCTCGACGACCGCGGCATCGGGGGCGTGGCGGGCCAGGGCCGCGCGCAGCCGGTCGCGGTCGCGGCCGAGCAGCACCGCGGCGCGCAGCCGCGGCGCCGCCTCGCGCACCAGGTCCTCGACCTCGGCGCCCTTGAGCAGCCCGCCGGCCACCCACACCACCGACGCGAACGAGGCGAGGGCGGCGGCGGCCGCGTGCGGGTTGGTGGCCTTGGAGTCGTCGACGTAGTCCACGCCGGCCACCGAGCCCAGGGGGGCCATGCGGTGCGGCTCCGGCGCGAACGCGGCCAGCCCCGCGCGCACGGACTCCGGCGCCGCGCCCACCGATCGGGCGAGCGCGGCCGCGGCGAGGGCGTTGGCGACGTTGTGCGGCGCCGCGGGCACCACGTCGGCCAGCGAGGCGAGTTCCTCGGCGCCCCCCTGGGGATCGGCCGCGAAGGCGCGGTCGACCAGCAGGTCCTCGACGACGCCGATCTGCCCGGCGCGCGGCGTGCCCAGGGTGAAGCCGTACAGCGGGGCGGCGGGGTCGCCGCAGGTTCGGGCCAGGTGCGTCGACCACGCGTCGTCGGCGTTGGCCACCCGCAGGGTCCCCGGCGCGTAGATGCGGCCCTTGGCGGCGGCGTAGGCCTCCAGGCCGCCGTGCCAGTCGAGGTGGTCGGGCGCCACGTTGAGCACCGCGGCCGCGTGCGGGGCCAGCGTCGCCGACCAGTGCAGCTGGAAGCTGGACAGCTCGACCGCCAGCAGATCGGGGGCGGGGCGGGGGCCGCCGGGCAGCGCCGCCTCCATGATCGGCGTGCCGACGTTGCCCACGGCCAGGGCGTCGCGTCCGTCGGCGCGCAGCATGGCCTCCAGCATGCGCACCGTGGTGGTCTTGCCGTTGGTGCCGGTGATCGCCAGCCACCGCTGCCCCGCCGGGCGCAGCCGCCAGGCCAGCTCCACGTCGCCCGCGATCTCGACGCCGGCGGCGCCGGCCTGCGCCAGCAGGGGCGCGTCGGGGCGCCAGCCGGGCGAGGTGACCACCAGGTCGGTCTCTGCGGGCAGGGTGTGCTCGCCCAGCAGCACCCGGGCGCCCTCGGCGCGCAGCTCCCGGGCCAGGTCCAGGGTCGCGTCGTCCTCGCGGGCGTCGACGACGCTCACCCGGGCGCCGCGGGCCAGCAGCGCGCGGACCACCGGGGGTCCCGAGACCCCCAGCCCGGCCACGCACACCGCCCGCTCCCGCAGGGCGGCGGCGAAGCCGGGGTCGGCCGGGGAGTCCGTGCGCGAGGGGCCGCCGGCGGGGGTCATCGGGGCATCCATTCCAGGTAGAACAGGCCGATTCCCACACCCACCAGCAGCCCCTGAATGATCCAGAAGCGGATGACGATCGTGGTCTCGGCCCAGCCCTTGAGCTCGAAGTGGTGCTGCAGCGGCGCCATCCGGAAGATGCGTTTTCCGGTCAGGCGGAAGGAGCTGATCTGCACCATCACCGACATGGTGACCAGCACGAACAGGCCGCCGATGACCAGCAGCAGCAGCTGGGTGCGGGTGGTGATGGCCAGGCCGACGATCAGCCCGCCCAGCGCCAGCGACCCGGTGTCGCCCATGAAGATCTTGGCCGGGGGTGCGTTGTACCAGAGGAAGCCGATGCAGCCGCCCAGGCAGGCCGCGGCCACCACCGCCAGGTCCAGCGGGTCGCGCACCGGGTAGCAGCTGGGCGCCAGGTAGGCCACGCAGCTCTGGCGGAGCTGCCAGTTGCCGATGATCACGTAGGCGACCAGGGACAGGATCATCGCTCCGGTGGCCAGGCCGTCCAGCCCGTCGGTGAGGTTGACGGCGTTGGAGAAGCCCACGATGAGGAACAGCGCCCAGGCCACGAACACGACCAGCAGCAGCGGCGGACCGAAGTCGCGCAGGAACGACAGCTGCGGGGAGGCCGGCGTGTAGCCGTAGCCGTTGGGGAACTGGGTGACGCCGACGGCGAACCCGACGCCGACCACCGTCTGGCCCAGCATCTTGGCGCCGCTGCGCAGGCCGAGGCTGCGGCGCTTGTAGATCTTGATGAAGTCGTCGAGAAAGCCGACGGCCCCCATGCCCACGAACAGGAACATCACCAGCAGCCCGGAGACGGTGGGCCGCGTCATCAGCACCAGGTGCGAGGCGAAGTAGCCGATGATGGCGCCGACGATGATGACGATGCCGCCCATCGTGGGCGTGCCCTGCTTGGTCTTGTGCCCCTCGGGCCCGTCGTCGCGGACCTCCTGGCCGAACTTGAACCGGAACAGGACCCGGATGACCAGCGGCATGATCAGCAGGGAGACGAGCAGTGACAGGCCCGCCGCGACAAGAATGCCGGTCACTTGGCGGCCTCCCCGGACGTCCCGCCGGCCTGTGCGGCGGGCGCGTCGCCCTCCGCCAGCTGCTCGGCGACCTTCTCCAGCCCTGCCACGCGCGATCCCTTCACCATGACGACGTCCTCCTGCCGCAACCGCGCGCGCAGGGCCGCGACGGCCTCGCCGGCGTCGCGGACCCGCACCACCTCTCCGTCCCACCCGGGCTCGGCGGCGGCGCCCTCGGCCATGGGTGCGGCGTCGTCGCCGACGACCACGAGGGTGCGCACGCCGCTGCGGGCGGCCAGGGCCCCGGCGCCGCGGTGCTCGGCGTCGGACTTCTCGCCCAGCTCGGCCATGACGCCCAGCACGGCGTGCGTGCGGCGCCCGCCGTTCCCGCCGAACGCCTCCAGGGTGCTCAGCGCGGCGGCGACGGACTCGGGGTTGGCGTTGTAGGCGTCGTTGACCACGGTGACGCCGCGGGGCGTTTCCGTGACCTCCATGCGCCACCGGCTCACCGGCCCGGCCTGCGACAGGGCGGCGGCGATACCGGCGGGCTCCATGCCCGCCTCGGCCGCAACGGCCGCCACGGCCAGCGCGTTGTGCACCTGGTGGGCACCGACCAGCGCGAGGCGGACCGGGGCCGAGCGCCCGCCGACGTGCAGGGTGAAGCCCGCGCGTCCGGCGGCGTCGAGCTCGACGCCTTCGGCGCGCACGTGGGCGCCGGGCGCCAGGCCGTAGGAGACGACGCGGGCGGCGGTGCGCTCGGCCATGGCGATCACGGCGTCGTCGTCGGCGTTGAGCACCGCGACACCGCCGTCGGCGGCCGAAGGCAGCGCCTCGACCAGCTCGCCTTTCGCGCGGGCGATGGCCTCGCGGCTGCCGAACTCGCCGACGTGGGCGCTGCCGACGTTGAGGACCACGCCGATGCGCGGCGGCGCGATGGCGCACAGGTGGGCGATGTGGCCCATGCCGCGGGCGGCGACCTCCAGCACGACGAAGCGGGTGTCGGCGTCGGCGCGCAGCACGGTCAGCGGATGGCCGATCTCGTTGTTGTAGGAGCCCGCCGGCGCGACGGTGGGGCCGAGACCGCCCAGGACCTGAGCCATCAGGTCCTTGGTGGTGGTCTTGCCGGAGGAGCCGGTTATCCCGACGATGTCCGCTCCGGTCAGCTCGCCGGCCACGGCCCTGGCCAGACGGCCCAGGGCCGCAATCACCCCCTCGTCGCCTCCGTCGGTGAGCAACTGCGGCGCCGCGACCGGCCGGGATCCCAGGACCGCCGCGGCACCCGCGGCGACAGCAGACCGGGCGAAGTCGTGCCCGTCGACCTGTTCGCCGCCGAGGGCGACGAAGAGCGAACCTGGTTCGGCACGCCGGGAGTCGATGACGACGGGCCCGAACACGACGTCCGAGGGACGCGCCGGTCCGCTTATTCGGGATTGGGTGATCTCAGCGATCCGATCGAGCGTCAGCGCGATCAAATCCACTCCTCATGTCTGGCCCGGCCCATTTGCGCCGGAAGGCGCCTCGAACAGGGCGACGGCGCGGTTACAGGGGATGGCGCGATCCGTCGACCCTGGGGCGGCGAGGATACGCCGCGGGCCGGGCTGCGATTGCCGGACCTACCTTAGAACATTTGATTGCCCGCGTTGTGCGCAGACCGGAGTAGCCCGGCCCGCCGAGGCCCCGTGTCCGCGGGGTCCCCGGCGCGGCCGCCGCGGCGCCCGTGGTCGGGCGTGCCGCGGGGCCGGCACCCAGCCGGTTGCGGCGGGGAGCCGGCTCCAGGCGCACGGCCTGCCTGCGCCCGCGTGTGCTCGCTCGTCCGTGCGTGGTGGCGCCCCCTCGGCTCAGTGGGCGCCGCGCCGCCGCAGTGCGGCCAGCAGCACGTCGCGGTCGTCGAAGGGCAGGACCTCGCCGGCGACGTACTGGCCGGTCTCATGGCCTTTCCCGGCCACCACCACGACGTCTCCGGGGCCGGCCCGGCGCACCGCCAGGCCGATGGCCTCGGCGCGGTCGGGCTCGACGGTGACGCGGGCGCGCTGGTCCCGGGGCACCTTGGCGACCCCGTCGAGCATGGCCGAGACGATCGCGACCGGGTCCTCGGTCCGCGGGTTGTCGTCGGTGATGACCAGCGCGTCGGCGAGGCGGGCGGCGGCCTCTCCCATCAGCGGGCGCTTGGCGCGGTCGCGGTCGCCGCCGCAGCCCACGACCATGGTCAGCCGCCCTTCGGCGACGCCGCGCAGTGCGGTCAGCACCGCCTCGATCGCGCCCGGCTTGTGCGAGTAGTCCACGACGGCGGTGAAGTCCTGGCCGGCGTCGACGCGCTCCATGCGTCCCGGTACGCCGGGGGCGTCGGCCACACCCTCGATGGCGGTGTCCAGCGGGACACCGGCCTCGACCAGTCCCACGACCGCGGCCAGGGCGTTGGAGACGTTGAAGGCGCCGGGCAGCGCAACCGAGGCGTCGGCCCGCATGCCGCCGGGGCCGGCGACGCGGAAGGTGCTGCCGAGGGAGCCCAGGGCGACGTCCTCGGCGCGCCAGTCGGCGTCGGGGTCGCCCTCGGTGGAGAAGGTGGTCACCGGCACGTCGCCGCGCACCCGGACCTGGTCGATGAGCACCCGGCCGAAGCGGTCGTCGCTGTTGACCACGGCGATGCGGCAGTGCTCGGGGGTGAACAGCCGCGCCTTGGCGTCGAAGTAGTCGCGCAGGTCGCTGTGGAAGTCCAGGTGGTCCTGGGAGAGGTTGGTGAAGACGGCGACGTCGTAGCGGGCCCCGCCGACCCGGCCGAGGGCCAGCGCGTGGCTGGAGACCTCCATGGCCGCGGCCGCGACGCCCTCCTCGCGCATGCGCGCGAAGAGGCCGTGCAGGTCGGTGGCTTCGGGCGTGGTCAGCGACGAGGCGACGCGGCGGTCGCCGACGCGCATCTCCACCGTGCCGATCAGCCCCGTGGTCATGCCGGCGGTGCGCAGCCCGGACTCCACCAGGTAGGTGACCGTGGTCTTGCCGCTGGTGCCGGTCGTGCCGATGAGCAGCAGGTCGTCTCCGGGCGCGCCGTAGACCCACGAGGCGACGCGGCCCAGCTCGGCGCGGGGGTCGGCGACCGTGACGACGGGCAGCCGGGTGGCGGCGGCGCGGTCGTAGCCGGCGGGGTCGGTCAGCACCGCCGCGGCGCCCGACTGCGCGGCCTGGGCGGCGAAGTCGGCGCCGTGGGCGCGGCTGCCGGGCAGGGCGGCGTAGATGTCGCCGGGGCGCACGGCCCGCGAGTCGTGCGTGATGCCGCTGATCGCGGTGGCGCCGGGGTCGTCGTCCGACCCGTGCGGGCCGGCCGGGTCCTCGGCTTCGGAGGGCTCGACGCACGTGACGAACGCCTCGCTGCCCAGCAGCCGGGCGAGCTCGGACAGCGGGCGGGGCTGGGTCTGGTCGGGTCGCATTACCGGTGGCACGTCGAGAGGTTATCGGCTGTGGGCGCCGACGGGTAAATCCGTGTTCTCGGCGGACGCGGCGGCGCGCCGGGCGGCGCGCTCACCCGCCGCCGAAAAGCCGGATGTTGGGCGGTTCGGTGCCCGTGGGCGGGATCTTCTCCGACTTCAGCGCAAAGGACATGATGTCGGTGAACACCGGCGCGGCGGCCTCGCCGCCGTAGTACTGGTTCTTGGGGTTGTGCAGGACCACCTGCACGACCAGCTCGGGGTCGTCGGCGGGGGCGAAGCCCACGAACATCGCGGTGTGCCCCCCGTTGTAGGTGCCGGTCTCGGGGTCGACCCGGTTGGCGGTGCCGGTCTTGCCGGCGACCCGGTAGTTGGGGATCTGCGCGGACTCGGCGGTGCCGTGCTCGCCGGTGACCGCCTCCAGCATCCGCGAGAGCTCATGGGCGGTGTCCTTGCTGATGACCCGTTTGCTGGGCGCGTCCTCGGCGGCGTTGAGCCCGCCGTCCTCGCCGACGGTCCCGGCCACCAGGGTGGGCTCCACGCGCACGCCGTCGTTGGCGATGGTGGCGTAGACGCTGGCCATCTGTGCGGCGTTGACCGACAGCCCCTGCCCGAAGGAGATGGAGGGAAGCTGGGTGCCCCACCAGTCGTCGGGGTGGGCGAGGATTCCGGCGTTCTCGCCGGGCAGGTCCAGCCCGGTGGGCGAGCCGAAGCCGAAGTCGCGCAGGTAGTCGTAGAGGCGCTGGGCCCCCAGCTGCTGCCCGACCTTGATCGTGCCGACGTTGCTGGACTGGGCCAGGATGCCGTTCAGGGTGAGCTGCTGGGTCTTGTGGAAGTGGTCGTCGGAGAACGTGCGGTCGTGGATCTGCACCGAGTAGGGGACCGTGTAGACGCTCTCCGGTGTGGTCAGGCCCTCCTCCAGAGCGCCGGCCAGCGTGATGACCTTGTTGGTGCTGCCGGGTTCGAAGGCCTCGGCCACGGCGCCGTTGAGCCGGTCCCCGGGCTCGGAGTCGGCGTACTCGGACTGGTCGTAGGTGGGGTAGTCGGCCATGGCCAGCACCTCGCCGTTGGGGCGCATGACGATGGCGCTGCCGCCCTCGGCGTCGAGCTCCTCGGCGCGTTCGGCCAGGGCCTGGCTGGCGTGCCACTGGATGTCGCGGTCGAGGGTGAGCCGCACGTCCTTGCCGGGCTCGGGCTCCTGGGAGAGGCCGCCGGCCATGGGGATCTGCACGCCTGAGGCGCCGGTCTCGACCTGCTGCTTGCCGGGCTTGCCGGCCAGCGTGTCGTCCATCACCGCTTCGAGGCCTTCGAGGCCGTGGCCGTCGGCCCCGGTGAAGCCGACGAGGTCGGCGGCGCCGGTCTCGTCGGGGTAGACGCGCTTGTAGTCGGTCAGGGCGCCGATGCCGCTGAGGCCGAGCGCCTCGATGTCGTCCCACTTGGCGGGGGCGACCTTCTCGGCCACGACCTGGTATCGGCTGGGCTCGGCGTCGACCTTCTCGGCGACCTCGGCGCGGTCCAGGCCGAGCCGCTCGGTGAGCTCGTCGATCACCTTGCCGCGCTCGGCGTCGCGCACGGCCACGGGGTCGACGAAGACGGTTCGCGCCTCGACCGAGATGGCGAGCGGGTTGCCGGAGGAGTCGGTGATGTCGCCGCGCGTGGTGGGGATGTCGATGGTGGTCAGGCGCATGTCCTCGGCCGCCGCGGCGTACTGGGAGGCGTCGATCGCCTGGATCTGGATCAGGCGGCCCGCGAAGACCATCAGCACCACCGTCATGAGGATGCCGGCGATGTGGAGGCGGCGCCGGGGGTTGCCGCGCTTGAAGGGGCGGCGCTGCGGCGGTCTGGGCCCCCCGCCGCCGGGGCGGCGGGGCGGCGGCCCCGAGCGCGGGCGGCGCCGCGCCGGAGCC
>NZ_BAABIK010000017.1:0-5738 GCF_039542725.1 Streptomonospora halophila
CACCACACCCCCCACCAACCACCCCAACCACAGCCCCGCCGACACAAACAACAACGGCAGCGGAAGCAACAACAACAACGGCAACGGCAACAACGACCCCGGCGACAACCACCGAGGCGACCCCCCACCCGGCCCCGACCACGACCACACCGGGACCCCCGACACCGCTGACACCACCCACGCGCCCGAGCTGGACACCGACACCGACATCGACCGCCCTCAGGCGCCCGACCCGGACCCCACCGCCGACCCACCCCAGGCCGAACCCACCCCCCAAACCACCCCCCACCAGCCCGAAACCGCTCCCGGCACGGACGCCGCTGCCGACGGATCGCTCTCCGAGGACGGCACTCACGGTGACGGCACCGGAACCACCGCTCCGGACCGGCCGCACACCCCCGCAGAGCGAGCCGATGACACCGAGACCAGTGCGAGCGGCGACACCCCCGCCGACCAGACCCTCTTCGACACCGGCCCCGACGACAGCGCACCCGCCGACGCCCCGCCCACCTACACCGACGACACCGCCCCACCCGCCTACCAACCCGACCAATCCGACCGACCCGACCAGAACACCACCGACAAACCGACCACCCACCACATCACCGTCAAAGACCCCACCGCCGCCCCGAACGAAACCGACGTCCGCACCACCCTCGACCAACTCCTCACCGACCCCCGACTCAACGAGTTCATCGACCGCAACACCGACCAGTACAACGACCCCCCGATCAACTACGGCGAAAAGCACGCCGCCAACACCGTCACCCCTCCGCCCACCGCCGTCGAGATCACCGCCGACGGACCCATCGCGCAACCCGCCGCCAACTCACGCGACGTCTTCACCACCGACCCGACCACCGACGACGACCTCACCACCGACTTCAACACCACCCTCAGCACACCCGACGACACGTCCGCGCAGGCCACCACCGACGCCCCACCGCTCGCCTTCGCCCCACCACCCCCCGCCACCGGCCCCAGCCCATCCGGCCCAACCGCCACCACCGCCGCCGGCGGCACCGGCAACAGCGGAAGCGGCAACACCACCCCCGGCGCCAACACTGGCGCCGGCAACACCCGCAGCGCCCCCGCTGCCAACACCGCCGACACCGCCAACCCACCGGCCACCGGCACCCCCACCCAGAGCACGACCACCCGAACCACCGGCGACACCAGCGCGCCGTCCACCTCCTCCACGTCGCAACACCCTCAGACCAGCGGCGGCGAAACCACCCGCACCGCCCACCACACGCCCCACTCCGCCGAGTCGACCGACCGCCCGTTCCCGCAGCCCTCGGTCCCGGAGGACGACACGACCTCCGCAGACGGCCCGCCTTCCGATCACGACGCCGACGACCGGGCCCCCGCCGCCCAGCCACCGCCCATCCAGGTGGACGACGGCGAACAGGCGAAGCCCCCGAATTTCTCCGGTGTCCTCAATCCCAAGCCTGACTACAGCGATCCGTCAGCTCTCCCCGGCTTCCCCGGTACCGAGCAGCCTCCGATCACGGTCTTCACGATGGGGTTCGACTCCGATTCGGACAGCGAGACGGGGGACTCCTCGTCGGAGGACCCTGACGACCGCGGTGAGGTGCTGCGCGGCGACGAGGACATCCGAAACTTCGTGCCACCGCGGCGACCGTGGGCGGCCCACCCGCAGGATCAGCTCCCCGGCAGCGGCCCCGCGAACGCGACCCGTATCATGGACGACGGCGCGGCGGACCAGTGGGCTCGGTACTACCTCGGCGTGGCTGTCACCCCCGACGGCGCCCCGCCGCAGGAAGGCACCCCTTACACCCTGCACCTTTCCTCGGAGCAGGCCCACGCCATCAGCGAGTTCACCGGCGCCGCCTACTCGATGGTCACCGACGGCCTGGTGCACGGGGATGTCGGGACCTACGACCGCGACGAGTTCCTGTCCCTGGTCACCAACATGGACGGCGGTCTGGACCGGGCCTTCGTGCCTGCACCGGTCATCGTGCACCACGGAGCCGGAGCCGCGATGCGTGAGGCGTTGGGCATCGACACCTCCGACCCGAGCACCCTCCACAACCTCGTGGGCACCGTGGCTCCGATCGGGAGCTACGTCTCAACCTCGTTCGGGTCCCGCGCGGCGTTCGAGGCTCCCGTATACCTCACGATGCGCGTGCCGCTGGGCTACACGGCCGCCTATGTCGCCCCGGTGTCGCACGCTCCCTCCGAGCGCGAGGTCATGCTGCACCGCGGAAGCGAGCTCCTGTTCCACTCCGCCTACACCGCGCCCGGTCAGCGGACCCCTGACGGCCCGGTGGAGGACCTGTGGTTCGTTGAGGCCGAGGTCGTGCCCACGGGATGGCGGCCCCCGCCGGGCTGGCGCCCCTCCCCCTCCTACACCGCCCACCACGGCTACCAGCCCGCGGCACCGGTTCCGGCCGAGACGCCGGTCGCAAGCGGAGGCTACGACGGCGGGCAGGGCGACCAGGGCGCTCGCCCGAGTGGGCAGTACGGCGGCGCGGATTCCGGCGGGTTCGGGCCCGGCAGCACAGGTCAGAGCGCGCCCCAGGACAACCGGGGCCCCGGGTACTCCTACAGCGGTGGGCACTACCGAACCTACGGTGAATCCCCCGAGGCGAGCGCGCAACCGCAGGAAGTGCAGGGCGACTCACCGCAGGACGGTTCCGGCTCCGGCCGCGACCCCCGTACCCGCGCCGACAGCGACGGCCCCGTGCATGAGACGGACGCCTTCAAGCGGGAAACCGCCGCACCGGACGACATCACCGACGAGTTCGGCAGTCTCTACGACGACGCCCCCGCCACCGCGCCCCGACCCACTCAGACTCCCGATCCCGACGACCCCTGGGCCGGGAACCCCCCGACCACGCCCGACCTCACCAATCTGATCGACCCCAAGGCGAGCAAGGACCGGCCCCGCACGGTCGAAGAGTTCATCACCGACCTCACCGACACCCGCCCCACCCTCAACGACCTCTTCCCCCCGACGGGCGACGACGCCTCCACCGACACCGACGTGACCGTCTTCGTGCAGTGGCGCGACCGCATCCGCCGCATACGCGACACCATGCGCGGCGAAAGCCACCGAGACAACCGCGGCCAGGAGACCGCCCCTCCCCAGATCGACGCCGACACCCCCGACCAGAACCGGGTCGAGGACCGTCGGCAGGAGGAAGCCGGTACCTCTACCACCCCCCACCCGGACGAGGACCCGCCCCCCTATCCCGGCCGCGAGGGGGCGCCCCGCCACGAGCAGGCGCCGGCCGAACCCGAGATCATCGGCCCCATCACCCAAACCGGCGCCATCATCGGACCCGACGACGAAGACGCCTACATCGCCGCCCACGCCAACGAAGCCGGCCTCACCCAAACCGACCTCGACCACACCCCCAACCCAAGCCAAGAACAGAACCTCCCCGCCTACCCCGGCCGCCAACAGCCACCCCACACCGACCAGCCCCCGGCCGAACCCGAGATCATCGGCCCCATCACCCAAACCGGCGCCATCATCGGACCCGACGACGAAGACGCCTACATCGCCGCCCACGCCAACGAAGCCGGCCTCACCCAAACCGACCTCGACCACGCCCCCAACCCAGGCCAGGAGCAAAATCCCCCCGCCTACCCCGGCCGCGGCCTCGATATCCCCCCGGAAGTACCGCCCGCCTACACCGAGACCGCCCGCCCCGACTTCAACAGCGAACCGGCGAGTTTCGGCCTGCTCTCCACCCCGGAGGAAAGCGGCGACGCGTTCGCTTCCCTGAACGCACTCGCCGACCTCGATATCGGCGACGCACAGCGACACGTCGGACAGAACTCCGGCCCCCGGCCCTTCGAAAGCGCCGCTCGCCGGATGGAGCAGGCACACCAGCGGCATTTCGACGGCGCCCGCACCTTCACGGATTCGGCCGAGGCATCGCACTACGGAAACACCGTATGGAGCACCGGCCCCCACCCAGCCGCGGGTCCGGCGCGCAGCCCGCTGCGCACCTATGCCTTCTCCCCGCAGCGCTTCAACATCCTCCTGCGCGACAACGGCCCCTGGACCGACGCGACCCGCGCCGTCATCACCGGTCTCGACCAGGAGCTGAACCGCACTCCGGTCCCCGAAGACATCGTCGTCACCACCCACGCCCCCTCCGCGACTCTGCGCGAAGCCCAGGAAGGCGGCTCCGACTACCGCAACAACACCTACACATGGGGACTGCTCAGCGGCCCTGAAAGCCGGGACCCCTCGCTGGGAGTCGTCCACCTTCGGGTCCCGGAGGGAACCCCGGCCGCGTGGATCCCGACCGCAGCACCGACCAACTCCGACGGCCTCCTGCTTCCGCGCGGCCTCACCTACCGCATCCATGAAGCCGTGTTCTCCGGCCGCCGATGGCACTTCTTCGCCGAGGTGGTCGCGGCCGACTCCCCAGGGGCGGCCCGCGAGCACCAGTCGGATTCCTCCCGCCGCCCCGACAACGACGACTCTCCCGCCGGAGGCGGCAACACCCGGCCAAACGGCGTCTCGCGCCCCGACGGCGCCGGCCATGACCACACCACGGCCGACAGCTCACCGCACAACAACGCCCCCCACCAGGGGATGCAGCCAACACCCGGCGCTTCCGGCCGCGGAGCAGCGGATCCGGCCGAGGTTCCCGCCCGGCCGGAGGACGCCATCGACGACTTCAACGGCCTCTACGACGACCCCGCGTCCGCTGAGAAGGACGGCGGCGCCCCCCGGGACTCCGCGCCGGACCCGGACCCCGCGGCCGTCCGACCGGCGTACGGGGCCCCCACCTTCGCTGAGGCCCTCGCTGAACTCCTGTCCAGCCCGGACTTCTCCCTGACGAACCTGCTCGCCGACATCAACCGGATCGCCGAGCTGACGTCCGCCCCCTACGAGCCGGTCGACAAGACGCTGCCTGCCGTCCCGCCCGCCCCTCCCCCGCAGGCGCCGCTCGCCGAGATCGCCACCATCGACACCCCCGCATACCAGCCGCCCGTCCGGCGCGGCTACGACCCGCTCTACGACGACCCCGACGAGGCCCCCGGCCCGGATTCCGACACCGTCGACCAGCAGCAGGCCACCGCCGACACCCCTCGGCCCGACGGCGTCCCGGACCGCGACACCGCACCCGCCGACCTCGCACCGCTGCCCGGCACGGTCTCGACGGCATCGTCGGGGCAGGGCGGCCAAACCTCCGGCGCCGCCGGCCGGGCCGGCGACCCCGGTCCCGCAGGTCCTCCGGCCGGCACCGCCGATACCGCTACGGCTCCCGGAGCCTCCAGCGACACCGCCGCCGACCCCGCCCAGGTTCCGCTGCCCCCCTCCGGAGCCTCCTCGGTGCGCTCCGCCCCGCAGCCCGGGCAGGACACCGGCGACAACAGGTCGGTCCGCACCACGCGCTCGGCTCCCTCCACCCTGCCCACGGGACGCACCGAGCCACCCGCCGTCCAACAGACCGACCCCGACGACACTTCAGACGGCGAGGAGTCCGAAACCCCCGCCGACCCCGCCCACGTCCCGCCGCCCCCCTCCGGAGCCCCCTCGGTGCACTCCGCCCCGCAGCCCGGGCAGGACACCGGCGACAACAGGTCGAACCGCACCACGCGCTCGGCTCCCTCCACCCTGCCCACGGGACGCACCGAGCCACCCGCCGTCCAACAGACCGACCCCGACGACACTTCAGACGGCGAGGAGTCCGAAACCCCCGCCGACCCCGCCCACGTCCCGCCGCCCCCCTCCGGAGCCCCCTCGG